>JBEICN010000008.1:0-33131 GCA_040383945.1 Candidatus Peribacteria bacterium
TACAGAATTTTTGAAATATTTTCAGAAGTTCGAATGAAACAATTTCAATTCTATAGACAGGAAATATACTGTGTTTCAACTTTTAAAACTTGTGAAGAGTATAGACTGAGATACTGTTGAATGTTGAGTTTTCCGATGAGCAACCTCAATGTTAATTTTGAAAAATATCGATTCAAAAAAAACTCACCACATCTTTGATTCATTCGAATGATTAAGTGCACCTATTGATGTGGATGGCACACATTGGACCAAGAGTAATTTAACCTGTTCCATAGAAACAGTTAAAGAAAATTTAAAAGCTTTTAAGAACACCAAATATTACAAGTGATGGATCCCTGAAAAATTTTCTGAAGTTGATGACTTGAAATTTTCCTTCGTACATATAGACGTAGATTTATATCAGCCAACAAAAGATTCAGTCGAATTTTTCTATGAAAGAATGTCAAAATGAGGAATAATTGTATGCGACGATTACGGCTTTACAACCTGTCCTGGTGCAAAGAAAGCAATGGATGAATTAGCAGCTAGTAAATGAAAAGAGGTAATCAATTTAACAACCTGACAAGGAGTACTTTTTAAAGATTAGAAAATGACTGATAAAAAACTATGGGACCATCATCAAGATGAAAATAGAGAACATTTAAAAGAAGGGTACTTTCGTCAGAATGAAATTTTTTTTAAGATTAGCAAGTTACTAAGAAAAGCAGACAGAATTATCGAAATCGGATTCTGAGATGGTTATCTTTTGAATAAATTATCAAAGGTCTGATTTTACGTAACATGACAAGATCTGTCAGAAAAGAATATTGAAATTACAAAAAAACAATGGGGGAATAGCCAGATTGATTTTTTACTCTGAGATGACAGTGGAGTAATTCTCATGAAAGATGAAAGTTGTGACTGATTCATAGCTTCCGAAGTGCTTGAACATATGACAGACGAAGAACTCGTAATATGTACCAAAGAAATTTATAGAGTCCTAAAGAAATGACGATTTGCATTCATAACTTTTCCTTGCAGGGAAAGTCTCGAAAAATCCACGCATTTTTGTCCAAATTGCACCGAAAGATTCCATAAATGGGGACATAAGCAGTCATGGGATATCAAAAAGATCAACAAAGTGTTTTCCAATTTCGAAATTATTCAAGCCAATAGATTTATTAGCATAGGGAGAAACCACTACGAAAATTTATTTGTTCGGTATTTATGTTTTATCCTTAATATCATCTTCAAGATTCAACCTAACTTTCTGAGCTTTATAACTTCGAATTACTTCCTAATACTCAAGAAGCCAGATTAACCATAAAAATACTTCGTAATTAACGAAGTATTTTTATGGTTAATCGCGTAAGGCTTCTATAGATGACTGTAAAATTCAAACTCCTCACCACGGTATTTCCCTTTTACATCGAAAACCACACCCTTCTCATTGAGGAGCGTATGTAGGTCTAGATCCTGAAATTCCACATGGTTCTGTGCAAAAATTACCCCATCATATCGATTGAGTCCGAGCTCTGTTTCAATTTCTGCAGCTTCAAGGTTCAACTCTTCGAGGTCATGCTGGTGCAAGTACGCGGACTGTGGATCAAATCATTTGACTTTGACGCCGTATTCCTTGAGCTCCTTTATAGAATCAGAGATTTTTGAATTCCGGAAATCAGGAACGTTTTCCTTGAACGTGAGTCCAACAACGAGCACCGTCGATTCGGAAAGATTCTTCTTCGCTTGGGCGAGCATTTTGATCGTCTGTTGAGCTACATGCTTTGGCATATAGTCATTGATTTCTCGGGAGATTCTGATAAGCCGAGAATTATACCCTATTTTAGTGGCACGGTCTGCGAGATAGTATGGATCTACCCCAATACAGTGTCCACCCACCAATCATGGATAGAAATTAAGAAAATTCCATTTCGTCCCGGCTGCGGCAAGTACTTCGTAAATATCGATTCCCTCCTTGGCAGAATAGAGAGCAAGCTCATTCATGAAGGCAATATTCACGTCGCGCTGGGTATTCTCGATAATCTTCGAAGCCTCCGCGGTCTTGATGTCGGGAGCACGATGGGTACCGGCGACAATTATATTCCCGTACGTTTCCACGAGTAAGTCCGTCGTTGCATCATCAATACCAGAAACGACTTTTTTGATTTTTTCGACCGTATGCTCCTTATCTCCTGGATTGATACGCTCAGGAGAATATCCAATCGTAAAATCTTCTGGGCATTTGAGACCTGAGTATTGCTCTAATAATGGAAGACAGACTTCTTCAGTACTACCAGGACTAACGGTCGATTCGTACACAACTACTTGACCCTTTTGAAGAACTTTTCCGACGGAGATAGATGCATCAACAAGTGGTCCATAGTCTGGACTATTATCGATATTTACAGGAGTTGGAACAGCAATAATGATAATCTTAGCAGTTTGAATTTCTGATATTTCATCAGTGTAATTGATGGAAACTTCAGCAATTTTTGGTCAGATTTCCTCGGTAGAATCGATACCTTTACGTAACTCGTCTAATTTCCTCTTCGAAATGTCGAAACCGGTTACAGAGTAGCCGAATTTCGCGAAATGATAACCAAGTGGAACTCAGACATAACCGAGTCCTATAATAGCTATATGGTAATCTTCTATTGTGATTGCATTTTGGGAATTTTTATGATTCATTTGTAAAAGTAGAAAAATATCGGAAGATGAGTTTAGCCTGAGTATATAGTTAAAATACGCTGAAAGTCAATTTTAGAATCGCGCATTCTCGGGGGAAGTAAGATTACCTCTATAGCTGCGTATATCAAGTCCTATTGGATTTTGAGCTCACTTTTTACGATGAAGTTCACATAAAATTGATCTAGGAACGCCAATCCTTTCATTTTTAAATAAACAATTTGTTGGAAATAGAAGCCAGGATATACTCCTATCTTCAAATATTGTATCAGAATACTTATGAAAAAAACTATAGCTATTACATCGATGTATGCCAATCCAATACACCCTGGGCATATCGAATGTCTCAACTTGTCACGAGAACTTGCAGATGAATTATGGGTAATAGTCAATAATGATGTTCAAGCAAAACTCAAACGAGGCACCGAGAGTTTTCAGGATGAAAGATTTCGTGCGAACGTTGTGAGATCACTCAAATCGGTCGACCGGGTACTCATATCAATCGACCAAGATGCTACGGTATGTCAAAGTCTCAAATATCTCATACAGGAAGCACAGTCCAGAGGCGACGTTCATACAGTGATATTTACCAAGGGTGGTGATAGATTCGCTCATGAAATTCCAGAAAAAATCATATGCGATCAATTCAATGTACAAATAGTCGATGGACTTTGAACTAAGTCATACAACAGTAGCGATATGATTCGCCGACTTAAAAATCAGAACGATGCGCCTGAACTTATCAAGGCTGTGGAAATGCTCCCAAAGTGACTCATAGAAGACCGGTATCTAGAAATCGGATATCGCCCTTGGGGAGTGTTTTTCGTACTAGAAGACAGTCCTTTGTATAAAGTTAAAAAAATTATCGTAAATCCTGGCATGCGCCTCAGTTTGCAGAGCCATGAAAGCCGAAGCGAGCATTGGACCATTGTTTCTGGAATAGCTGCTGTGGACATTCGCGCGCCAGAATTCAAAGAAATCGAACAGGTAAAAATATACTTGGAAAACCAAGGCTGTCATATACCCCAAAAATATCTCCACCGGCTCAAGAACATAGGAACCGATCCTCTTGTGGTCATTGAAGTTCAATGTGGGAAGTATACGGGAGAAGATGATATTTTTCGATATTCAGATGATTATGGGAGGAAAGATTCGTAAATATCGAGTATAACAACTTTGACTCAATATAATTTTTTCGCGGGCATGAATATCATTCATGTATACTTAGCCCCCCTACCGAAACCACTTCCACCACAAAATCTTACTCGTAATTCGCCATATACCTCCAAATCTCTGCCCCTTACCCATGGTATAATCGTCATACCATATATTGACAGGCACTTCTGCAAATTTGAGTTTTTGGAGGCTCACCTGTTCAATGAGCTCAGATGCATATTCCATACCATCCATGGTAAGAATAATTTTTTTTACGGCATCTATTCTCAGCATTCGGTAGCCATTGTGCGAATCAGTCAAACGAATTCCGGAGACGGCCCAGGTGAACCACTTCCCTCCCCAAAGCGTGAGTCTTCGAAAAAAGGGAACATTAGACTTGGTCTTTTTGATAAAACGCGAACCAAATACCACGTCTAAGGTAGAATTCGCTTCGAAGGCATGGATAAACTTGGTAACGTCTTCGATCGCATGTTGCCCGTCCGCATCAAAAGTCACAACGAATGAAACACCGATGGTTTGAGCATTCCGCCTCAAAAACTCAAAACCAGTCTCGAGCGCTGCTCCCCCTCATCGATTATACGAATGTTCCAAATAGATAACATTGCCATAGCTGCGAACGATAGATTCGGTCTCATCTCTCGACCCATCGTTAACTACGCAGATTTTTTTGTACCCTGCTGCTATTATGCCATCAATCACGCCTCAAATACGAGTCGCCTCGTTGTACGCTCGTATGAGAAAGCAGATGTCGCTTGGGTTTATTTTTTTGACTTTCACACTTGTTTTTGAGTAGGTGGCAGTTGCGATATTCGGGATTCCAAAAAAGAAATCTCACGGACGAGTCGGGTGATATCCTCGCGGTTTTTTTCGTTTTTCGCAAGAAGCAAAAGCGTAAAATAGAGCAGGAAAATAATGCTCGAGTATACCAGTATATCAGCCCCCCGAGGCACTCCAAAAATAGCTCCAATGAGATTGAGCACGCTTGGAATAAAGGCAAATATGAGTAGTCCAGCTCCAACCGCCAAAAATACCAAAAAATGTAGGGCATTAAATTTTTGTCGACGAGAAATATCAAAGGCCAGTATAAAAATAATGATGCCTGATATAAAAAAGAGCGCTTCGAGCAATGTCATGCCCATATGATGCGAAAAATAGAAAAAAAGTAAAAAAGAATTTTACAAATATTTGAAATACGATACTCTCATATGATTATTTTTTACATCAACCTTATGAAAAGAATATCGTTCGACTTCAGAAATACCACAACCGTCATCACGGGTGGATCGAGTGGGATCGGACTCGCAAGCGCAGAGCTTATCGCGAGCTCTGGAGGCGACGTTATCGTCAGCGCAAGCCGTAATCCTGAGAAGACCAAGCTTGCCCTCGCAAAAATACGATCTGCATCCATCGGTTCCGGTAGAACAAACGCGTTGATAGAAGCATTCGAGTACGAAGCGGATAACGAGGAATCAGTGCGAGATTTTTTTCAAAAAGTCAAAGCCTTTGGTAGAAGAGTAGACTACCTCATTCACTCACCGGGTATCAGTCCTGATACACCATATACCGAACAAGATGCAAAACTCTGGAATCATGTTCTCGCCGTCAATACTACCGGAACGCACCTTGCTTCCAAATATGTCCGTGGTATCATGCGAGAACAAGAAATTATCGACCAGGTACGGGGTAAGATCGTTCTCGTAACGAGCACCAACGGGGTAGATAGTTATGGTATTTTCTCAGCAGCTTACGATGCATCCAAGGCTGCCACCAACAATATGGTCCGCAATTTCGGGGAGGACTTCCACAAAGAAGATAAAATAGTAGTCAATGGCCTCGCCCCGGGATGGATTGATACAGAACTCAATAATACCCTTCCTCCAGAAGAACGAGAGAAGGAAATGGCAAAGATCTGGAGTCAAAGATTTGCAGATACCCAAGAAATGGCGATCAATGCCGCTGCTCTACTCACGCTTCCTTACGTATCGGGTCGTATCCACATGGCAGACGGCGGATACCGGTCATAAAAAACGAAACCAGAAACATATTTACCCAATCAAACCTTTACTCTCATGGACTACTTCAGCGAAAGCATCAAGATGCACAAAAAATACCAAGGAAAACTTGGAACCGTCTCGCTCGTTACTGTAGAAACGCGAGATGATCTCTCGCTCGCCTATTCTCCCGGAGTAGCGGAACCATGCCGAGAAATCGCCGCCGACAAATCAAAGGTATACGACTACACGCTCAAAGGGCGTACGGTAGCCGTGATTTCTGACGGATCCGCCGTACTCGGACTCGGAAATATTGGCCCTGAAGCAGCACTTCCCGTCATGGAAGGAAAATGCGTACTGTTCAAGGAATTTGCAGGGTTGGACGCCTTTCCAATCGTCCTCGATGTGCACGATGTAGAGGGCATCATCGCGACTATCAAAGCTATCGCCCCAACATTCGGTGGTATCAATCTCGAAGACATCGCCTCCCCAAAATGTTTTGAGATCGAAGAACGACTCAAAGCAGAGCTCGATATCCCCGTCATGCACGACGATCAGCACGGAACGGCTATTGTCACATTGGCAGCGCTCATCAATTCCCTCAAGGTCGTTGGAAAATCGGCAGACCAAGTTCGCGTGGTGGTCAACGGACCAGGAGCTGCAGGAACCGCAGTAATGAAATTGCTTTCGCTCTATGGTTTCAAGCACATCATCGCTTGCGACTCCAAATGAATTCTTTCTCAAAATAGAAATGATTTGGATGACTCAAAGAAATGACTTCTTACGATCACGAACCTAGAGAACCAAGATGGAACACTGTCAGACGCTCTGGTGGGGGCCGATGTTTTCATCGGGCTTTCGGCGCCAAATGTGATCAACAGAACGCATGTTGCCACCATGGCAAAAGACTCCATTATTTTTGGTATGGCCAACCCTACTCCAGAAATCATGCCAGATGAGGCGCGTGCCGGTTGAGCTCGAATTTGCGGTACTGGCCGATCTGATATGCCAAACCAAATCAACAACGTACTCTCGTTTCCCGGTATTTTCAAAGGAGTACTCGCTTCTGGAAAGAAACAAATTACTGACGAAATGAAGCTCAAGGCAGCAAAGGCTTTGGCAAGTGCGGTGAAAGATCCTCGCGAAGACATGGTTATACCAAACGCACTCGACAAGTCCGTCGTAGATATTGTCGCGAAAGCGATGATGGAATAGTTCTGCAAAAGATTGTAGCAAACATGAACCATGCAAGAAAAACGATTTTCCTACTCAAACGGATAATCGTTTTTTTGGATATGCTCCCCACATCTGCCCGAGGGGGGCTGGTCGTGGTACCACTATTATTGCGTAAATTTGACCATATACACCGTCCAAAAACGAGAATAGTATTTTTTGAAGCATTCGCTATACTGCAGTGACTTTGTTTTCAAGACCTCTCGGATCCATGAAAAACGAAGTACAAGCCATTTGATCATTTTTTATGCAATTTCACGAACTCGACATCATCGAACCGATACTCAAATCTCTGAATGAGGAGGGCTATATGACTCCGACTCCCATCCAAGCCCAGTCAATTCCTTTCATCCTCCAGGGTCGCGACTTGCTCGGATGCGCGCAGACCGGCACCGGAAAGACGGCAGCTTTTTCGATACCAATACTCCAACAGCTCAGTATAACAAAGCCAAGAGAACAAGTTCCAGGGCAACCAGCGCGAACTAACTTCCAAAAACGCAAATACATTAGAAGTCTCATCGTCACTCCGACCCGTGAACTCGCGATCCAAATCGGAGAGAGTCTGACCAAATATGGTCGACATACCGGTCTCACGAATACTGTCATATTCGGAGGGGTTTCCCAAGGGCGACAAACAAGAATTCTCCAAGAGGGCGTAGATATTCTCGTAGCCACTCCGGGACGACTGCTCGACCTTATCCAACAGCGGTTTATTTCACTCTCGGACATAGAGATATTCGTACTTGACGAGGCAGACCGAATGCTCGACATGGGATTTATCCACGATGTAAAAAAGCTTCTCAAACTCCTCCCCACAAAACGACAATCGTTGTTTTTTTCAGCCACTATGGCTCCCGAAATCATAGCGCTCGCTGGGACGATTCTCAATAATCCTGCTCAAGTCCAAGTAACGCCAGTTTCTTCCACGGTCGATAGTATCAAGCAGGGAGTATACTACGTGGACCGTGGGAACAAACCCGCACTCCTCAAAGAAATTCTCAAGGACAAAAGTATCAAAACGGTTCTCGTTTTTACTCGTACCAAACACGGGGCGGACAAAGTGGTGCGCGATCTCATCCAGCATGGGGTTTCTGCGGAGGCTATCCATGGAAACAAATCGCAAAACGCCCGACAACGTGCGCTCGAGAATTTTAAAAACCATCAGACACGGGTACTCGTAGCGACAGATATTGCTGCTCGTGGTATCGACATTGATCAGCTCGAATTTGTCATCAACTTCGAAATACCAGATGTTGCAGAAACGTATGTTCACCGCATTGGTCGAACTGGTCGAGCAGGTGCCAAAGGAACGGCATATACTTTTTGTGATGCACTGGATAAGGTAAATCTCCGAGGTGTAGAAAAACTCATTCGCAAGTCGATTCCTGTTATAAACGATCACCCCTATCCGCTCATGGACCATAGTCCAGAAATCCCTCCCAAGCAAACTTGACGAGGTGGAATGGGGCGAGGTGGAAATAGTAGGGACTTCGCACCGAGAGGAGGTGAAAGCCGAGGAACTTCAGCACCGAGGGGAGGAAGAAGTTCTAGAAATTCAAATTCACCTACGAGGAATCCTTCCGGTCGACGAAGATAATGAAAAATTAAACTTCCCTTCTTACAACATCACGATACCAAGTTTAATTTCAAAATACGAAATTTTGGAATATCCCAGAGCTTCCAAACGGTCTTTTATCGGTCGGAGCGTATCATGACGGCCAGAGAATTCCGACTTGAGCAAACGCTGTACCTGAGCGACGTGCTCGGGGTTTGCCATAGAAAACACTTCTTCCTCAGAAATACTTCCCCGCTCATACAACTTCACGATGTGGGATTCTATTGTAATCGGTGTCATTTCTCGTTCCGTAGCAATATCTCGGAATGCCATTCCTGACTGGAGCAAGCGTAAGGTTTCTGCATAGGTATCTCCTGTAGTCTTTTTCTGTGCTCATTTTTTGGAGGCTCTGTTTCTCGTATTTTCGCTTGGTATTTTTTTGGATTTCTGAGCTTTATTGGATTTCTTGAAGATACTATTTTTGGCTTTGAGTGCTACGTAGGATTGTAATTCGACCTCTTCAGATTGCATCATGTGTTCCCGTCGGGTCGAAAATTTCCCCTTTCCCGTTATTCCAAGAAGCGGATACATGCCATCCGTCTTTTCGAGATAACCAGTACGAACGAGGGCTTCTATGACCGAAACAACCAGTTCGTTGGTATATGAGCTGAGTACTCCAAAACTCTCATCCGTATCCATAGACCGATCTCGAAGCTTCTGATCAGCGCCTCCAAGGAGAAAGGTAGCCATCATATGTGTACCGAATTTTTGATGGAAACGATCCACAGCATCAAGTACCTGCTCGAATACGGACAATGGGACCAGATTGGTAAAATCGCCGTTCGCGAATTTTTGACGATCGATACAATAATCACAGGCGCCACAGCTCTCCGAGAGGGTTGCCAAATCTTCCGTATCACCAAAATATTCCAAGATAAACCGTTTTCGACAATTCGGAGAAAAGAGCATTTTTTTGACCTGTTCGAGCTTGAAATATGATTCGTTCTCCAGAAGTTCCTGCTTTTGCCAATCTATAGGAATTTTGCTCGGCTCCATTTTAGGAAGGAGCAATGTGACGCCCTTTCCTCGGAAATCTTCTGCATCCAAACCTTCCGTTCCAGACATGACGATTCCGTATTTTTCGAACGTCTTAATAATCGTTCCTGCCTGCAAATCACTCGCGAGGCCGGCTTCTCGAGCCATGACTACCTGGGTTTTGAGAATCTGATGTTGAGCACCTTCCCCGATGATAAAACCGTTGTACAAATATTCATAAAACTTGAGGATATCCTCCTGTTTGGGATAGGTATTCTCTATAAAAAATTCCTGAATTTTCGTATCCCCATAACTTGCGAGTACGACTCCAAAGGACTTCTTCCCATCACGCCCGGCACGGCCAACCTCCTGATAATAATTTTCTATACTACCCGGCAGATTGTAATGGATGACGAACCGTACGTCCTTTTTGTCAATTCCCATCCCAAAAGCGTTCGTGGCAACTATAGCCCGATATTCTCCGTTCATGAACCCGTTTTGCATGGCTTCACGGCTTTCGGTCGTCATGGCACCCGTGTACATTCCAACCGCAATATCGTACTTTTTGAGGTATTCGTAGACTTCCGTCACCATTTTTCGGCTAGAACAGTAGATGATCCCGGAACCCGCCGTTTTCTCGATGATTTCCATGGTCTTTTTGAGCTTATCATTTTTTGCACTGATTTCACGAACGAGGATGATGATATTTTTTCGGTCGAAACCTCGGGTAAACATGCGGTATTCCCCGAGTCCAAGACGCTCTACGATATCGGTTCTGACTTTTTTGGTGGCCGTTGCGGTCAACGCCATGATGGGGAATGACTGTGAAAGCTTGAGTTGGGCGAGGAACGCCTGAATCTTCATATAACTCGGTCGGAAATCATGTCCCCATTGACTAATACAATGCGCCTCATCGATAGCGACAAGTGCAATCTTGAGATGACTCACCACCCGCAAGAACCACGCAGAATTGAGTCGCTCTGGAGCAATATAGAGAAATTTGATTGGATTGGAGTGAATAGCATCACTCCCGATACCACTGAGCTCCTCGTAGATATGCGATTGTTCTTCCGAAGAAATAGTCGAATTGATACATACCGATCTGATTCCGAGTCGATTGAGCTTGTCGAGCTGATCCTTCATCAGCGAAATCAACGGGGAAATCACGATGGTGATCCCCTCTCGTACGACTCCTGGTAACTGGTAGGTAAGTGATTTTCCTCCTCCGGTCGGCATGAACACCAGGGTGTCGTTTCCAGAGATGACGCTCTCGACCACTTCGCGTTGCCCTTCGCGAAACGATTCGAGCTCGAATTGGTTCCGAAGGATATCTTGCAGGTCAGACATGGAGGATTTTTGAAAATCGGAGTATATGCGAAAACCATAAAAGTTGCCAAGAAAATTGGAGGAAAATTATGCTATATTCTTCTGAGGACGAACTGATTTGAAAAACCAGCAGCTTGGTATATTCCCATAGTGATCATCGTAAGCCATGGCAAGATATCCCATTTTTGGATTATTTCACATATTTGAATTCTGAGATGGTAACACTTTGGTATGCACCGAAGATTTGCTTGTAAAAGTTTTACGCTTCCAGCGAGAATACATACAATAACCACAAATAATCCAAGCATCTATGTTCTGATTTTCTCGTACTCCCGAACTCTTGTCTCAAGAAGACAAAATCAACTACCTCTACGATGAGATGAAGAAGGATGAATCGCATCGCCGATGGTCTCGCATTTGGTCTTGGATGTGGCGAATTTTCATAATCGTCTCAACCTACTGGCTCTACCTACATCCGGAAACTCTGCTGAATCTTATTCCTTGAAGCATGGTAAAGACTGGCGTTAGCGGTCAAATTCAACCTGGAACGAATAATATCGCAAACATCTTGAGCGGAGTATGAGGAGGAGGTATGACGGAAGTCAGTGGTGTAGGACAGTCAGTAAATATTGAAGAATTGGTTAAGTAAGATAAACTGCCGAAATTATGAAAATAACGAGCTTAGGTCACACCGAATGCCTTGTAGAATTCCCATTGCAGGACAGTACCGTCTGGCGACTCATGATTGATAGTTGGTGTTCCGATTTTTCTCCGGCAGATTGCATGGAGCGGTCTCCAAAAATCACTTTTGATTGGGGAGTAGTTCCAAAAATAGATGCCATATTCATTTCACATTCGCATATGGATCACTTGGATCCGTATTTTTTGACAGAATGTTATCAACACCAATCCCCACTTCTGCTCCTCTCAGAAACCCTTGCCTATCTCCTTCCCACCTTGCGGGAGAACCTTCCAAAAGACACCAAAATAGAACTACTTCGTCACCTTGATACCAGAACTTTTATGGGTGAAATCGAGCTCACGGGGCTCGTGTATGTGGAAGATACCATCTCCAACGAAGATGATGTCATGACCCTGTTTGTTGCACATGGCAAGCAGGCTGCCTATTTTGAAATCGATACGATACCGCCAATGATCTATGAAGAACAGCAAAAACTCCTTGACCTATTCCAAAGCAAAAACTTCAAAAATCGCGTCTATGTTCACTCCGCAAATGAACTCGAAGGGAATCTCAAGCTTTTTGATTGTCCAAATACCACGGCTCGGGAGGCATGGAAGCAGGAGTACATCCTGATGCGAAAAGAAGAAATCCAAGAGCGCTACGAAACCTGCGTGGAGCATGAGCTACCCCTCGCAATCTTATGGAAACTTTCCTGATATCAATCTGTATTCGTAGGTCAAGGACTCCAATATCCGCAAGAGATTTCGCCAAAACTTGCAGGAAATAAAATCTTCAATTTAACCGAAGTTGCCGCCGTTTACAAAAACTCCGCCTCGCAATTTGGTATACTATCCCCATTCGATGCTTTGTATGCAGGTATGAGCCTGGAACTTTTGGGAAACATAACCATAGCTCCAGAGCAGATTTTTGGAATTGATTTTGATAAAATACTCCCCGCAAATATCCATCACGACTGACTCCCCTACCGAGCCAAAGGACCACTTCATCCTGATAAGCGGGATTTTGAAATCCAAGAGCAATCAATACTTACCGCACTCAACACCAAGTTTCTCCCCACCAAAATTGCTGATCAAAATGATTCGCTCAAACAAGCAATCATTCTTGACGGGGTCTCGGAATACATCATAGAGGTTCAGTATGGAAGCACTCCACCATTTGCATCTAGATACTATGCTTGGGGATTCGCACACATCATGTTTGAACGTATCGTTCCATTGAACCTACCAAATGAATTCAAAATACAAGAGACCTACTTCGCAAACGACTTGACAGATTTTCTTGATGGAACCATAGAGCTATACAGCAATTTCCTCCAAGAACTCGATCCCGAAAAGAGCTACCGACTTTGGACCGTTCTCGGGTCTACCTTTCTCAACCACGATATAGTGCAAAAAAAATATCAATATCATTTCAACAACGCAAAAAATGGCTTGAGTGCGAGATCACTTGTCATGGATATGTTTCGGGAGTAATAATCGCAAACAGTATTTTGCGGAGAGGGGTGCATGGTTTGATTTGCGACTTGGTATTGGGTTCTAGTGGGGACTTTTGCTTGCCATTTTGCATAAAGGAAGGGCCTTTTTTAGATTTTTTTTGAAAGAACAGTTAGTAATTGCAGGAAAAAATCGATTTTAATTCTATCACCCCCGCCTCTTCTCGAGAACCGTACGAACATACAAGCCCTGAACCTGAAGACGAGCCCACTCAGTTTTTTTTAGAAATTTTAGGCTTGATGGTTTACTAGGATTACTTTTAAAACAATTGATACGAATACGATTCCCGAGTTCTTCAAATCCGTACTCATCGATCAGAAAATCCAAAATCATTGAAAGTGTTACTCCATGGAGAATATCGTCATCCCGGTTGTTTTGCGTTTGCAAGTGTCAGAAAATATAGAATTTTAGTTCATATTAGATAAATAATCTATTTTTGGAAGTCATTCACAAAAAAGTATGTTACCGTTTCAGCAATTATGTGTACATCATTCACTTTTAGGAATGAAATACAAAAGAGGTGAGACAGAGGAACACAAACCTCTTAACTATTCCAAGCCCAAAAATACTATTTTATCGCCACGCGTTTCACTCTACTATCAAGGAAAGCTACCAACGGTGCGAGTTCCGGTTGTAACTTAACCTGTCCTACAAACACAGCGAATGTATCAGGATTTCGTTCACTTTCAAAATCAATAAAGTCCAGTAATTCGTCGTTTAGTTCAATAAGATTCACGAGCATATAGCTGTTCGTGAAAAACGGTCGAGAATAAACTTGCTCCGAAATAGTATTCAGGAGATTCAGAAGCCTTTGCCAGTTATTTATTCAAAAAATGAAGCCTCGGCAAGGATCATCTTTTCATCACGAGGCGCTCAGCTGAAAATATCAATTCTCTAATTGTGAATTGGGTGAATCTGGAGTTAATACCTGCATAATACCATCTCATCTAAAACAGACTTCATACATGGTATCGTTTCCTACTTCTACCTTGTATCCCGTAATACTATTTTTGGAAAACACATTATTCAGCCATATAATCAAATGTCTTGCGGTATCGCGATGAGTAATGCACAAATTCATGGTTTCTTCCAATCAAAAAAGCATATTTTTGACGAATTCTCAGATTTCTCTGGTATTCGTATCAGACAAAAATTTTTGCAAAAGCGAGTCATATCGATCGTTCTCAATATTTTTGTGAGGATTTGCCAGGCTTGGCTCTGCTACTATGCCGTGATTTACCACACTTAGCTTTGCTAGTACATCTCTAGATGTCGCATCTACTCAAGATGCGGTATAATTATCGCGAATAAGATTGGAGGTGCGGCTTTTGACTTGCTCGCAAATGATTTGACTCGTTTGATGCGCGCGATCTAATGGGCTCGTAAATATTTTGAGTTGTAAATCTTGGAGAATTTCTCATTTTTTCTTTGAAGAACCCCGTCCGTTCATTGTAAGTGTTTCTGAATAAAATCATGGCACCCCCGAGACAAGATCACTTTCTGTTTCCCCATGTCGTGTAATTATGATAATCTTGCGCATATCAGCCTCCTTGAGTAAGGTGGTTTTGAGCACATTCACCTCTCGAAATAGGATATTTTTGTTGTTTTTATTTGTGGTTATTTGCCTGGCAAGATGTAATTTTTGTCGTAGTTCTCACTTTAGTCAGTGCAATCTATAGAATTGTTGTACAAATTTTTTGTATACTTCTTTACGATATCTTGTTGGAGCCCTAAGCAACGGTAGAGCTTTCGATGTTTTTGGAATTTCTCCATCAACCAAACATTCTGAAAATGCCTCATAGATACCACTATCAAACTTTCCGTACATAAAATAGCCTCGGTCATGACCTGCAAATTTTTTTTGTGTCACATCAAAAGCTCCATCTGGCATATCTTCGTATTGCCGTATAATTGAAAAGATTTTTCATGCTAGCGGTATGCTATCTTTTTGGAGAGAAAATGGGTATCCAAACCCGTTCACGCTCTCATGATGAGATAGCATCATTATTTTGGCGGTTTGTAGAACTTTTCGTTGTATTTTTTTTCAAAGAATGGAGTCTATCCTTGGCAATAGACTCTCTTGGGGTACCTTATTATCTGGAATAGAATGAAGTAAAATACGACACAAATCTATTGCTTTCGCATACATATCAACAGTATGTACATCAACACTCAAAGTTGAGTCAGATATACTTCATCAATACCTTGCCAAAACTTTTGCTATAAAATCTCGATAATCATATCTGTTCGACACATCTTTTCTCATACTTTCTCGTCATTCAAGTTGCACGTCCGCATCTATTCCTCGATTCAAATATTCTAATTCATCCTGAGATATCAGCAGTTCCATCAGTGGCAAAAGATTGATTTTCCAATCTAAATCCCTGAAACTAGAAGAATTAGGGGACATAACTTTATCCATATACACAGTATATTTTCTCGGTCTGTCAAACACTTTCAAAACTACCTGGCGTTTTTGATAATCATTTTCTCAGAAATCCCTATGGTTCAAAATATTAAGTCACTCACTTCTGATTATTTCGTTGCTATCTTCAGCTACAATGAAAAATCGTCAAAATCAACCCACATCCTTAATCTTGGAGACTATGTCCATAGAGCTAGGCCTCCTCTCAATGAACTTGAGAACTGCATCAGCAATAAAGAGTCGTTTTTGCATTCTTTTCTTAAACTCAAGCCTAATTATTTTTTGCAACATGAGATTCACATATTCAGGACGATTTTGTATATCTACTCATTTGAACTCATGATATATTTCTTGAACATAGACATCTACTATCATTTTTCCTAGGATCGGATCTGACAAATTGTTTATTCATAACCTTTCTACTGCCAAGAAAAAATATTTCTCTTTTTCTGCTTGCTCATTTCAAACACTGTCAAAAAGACGTACGAGAAGTATGAGAGCATTTAGTTTTTCAACTTGGTGTGACGAATAATCTCAAACATAAATACATTTCTTCAATTTTTCTATACATGTTGATCGATACGACTCTATAGTGACTTCAGGCTTATATCTCGTATGATCTAAGTCTAAATTCGATACCCCTTCAGTACCTAAGGCTGATCTGGTGAGTTGTCAATACTCGTTGTGGAAATCAAACAACTTTTTATACCTGTCATAAAATACCAAAGCTTCGGAATAAAAATATTCAAATGTGGTATTTGGTGATTCATCAGTGTGCAAAAAATTCCTTGATCTATGATTCATAGTACGACTCAGTATTGTTATGCCAACATACTTCACTATCATGCCAATGCCTATAAACGCATGATAGGAAGAATCCGGGAAATGAATTGTACTCAAAAAATACCGAAAGAAAACTTCTTGTGTTTTGACGAGTAGGTTAGCGCTCGGCGAAATTCCCGATTCATCTCCCATACACAATAAAACCCCATTCGGAGGTTGGAGATGCATATTGGTGGAGATGACGGGAATCGCACCCGTGTCCAATAGATCGTCTCAGGTGAGTCTACTTCCATAGAAGATTCCGATTGCGCAAACGGGATAGAGGA
Source organism: Candidatus Peribacteria bacterium (assembly GCA_040383945.1). Taxonomy (GTDB): domain Bacteria; phylum Patescibacteriota; class Gracilibacteria; order BD1-5; family UBA2023; genus CAIVSN01. The sequence continues at coordinate 16,711 of JBEICN010000008.1, forward strand.
ACCATCAAGGAGCCTCGTTCGCGAATACAGATTATACGAGTGGTTTGGACGGTATTATTACCAAATCCACAAGAGCCTCAAGTACCGTATCATCGCGGAGGCTACCCGATGACAAGGGGTACGCCAGGGCCATTTGGCCGGGACTCCCGGAGGAGGGCGTGACTATCGGAGCGTATTACTAGGCAGCGATAGTTGCGGGTGCAAAGGCGTTTTTGAACGCTGCGAGTCCGCGAGCAACACGAGTGTTTGCAGTTGTGGTGTCTCTGGTTTTTGACGGCGGGCAGAGACCTCCGACGGGAAGCACACAGGAGGCGAAATTCTACTGTAGAATTCTATATCATCCCCAAAATTCATGTGCGAAAAATGTATTTTTTACGACACCCGAAAAGCATATGAAATTTTCTCAAAAAATCAATTGCAGAATTGAGGTCAATCGGATACGCTACGAGCAGAAATATTTTTGCCTATGATCGCATCCAAAAAAATCAAAATGAGTATTCTCTCGATTTTGACACTCTCACTTTTTAGTGCTGTAAGTGTTTCTGCTATGGAGACCATTTTCGTGACGGCAAGCCAGAAGGCCGGCCGATACTACTGACCCATATATGTTCGTCTCACTGCAAGCAATCCAGAGGCAAAAATTTGGTACACTTGTCGTCGCAATGGAACTCCAAGCGATCTCCTCAAATATGAATCCCCTATTCTTTTGAATCGTTCATGTGCGCTCATATATTTTGCCTATGTAACCAATCAAATCGAGTCCAAAATCGAGCGGACCGATTATACGATTCTTTATTCTGATGATGTTACACTTGAGACGAATGATGAAATACTGGGTCTCAGAAATGCCGGCAATACCACGGTTGATATCGGAGGATGGGAAGTTATTGCAGGCACTGGGGCTATAACCATTCCTCCAGGAACTACGCTCACACCTGGTGGAGTCTACTCAATGGGAAAAGTAGATCCAGCAAGTTACGAGTTAAAAAGTCCTGAATGATATATCAAAAGTCAAATAAGCCTGAGTCCCGAGGTGCCCGAGGTAAAAAAATCTATTGCCAAAGCACCTTCCATCAAACCAAAGCCAACCACGGATACTGTCATAGCAAATCTTGAAACAAAAGACTTGGTTACGGAAGTCACGCCCACTGAAAATACCACATGAGGCGCAGTAACGAGTATAGCTCCTCCTGCAGTCCCAACGAGTTCTCCAAACCCAACTAGCCTTCCCTCACAAGAAGTTTCAAGCAACCCAACTCCTCCTCCATCAGGCCCAAACTCCACCACTGTTCCTACCGCTTCCAATATCAAGGCTTCCAGTACAGAAGCCCAAAATACTTCCGCACTTCCCATAATAGTTGTGCTTAGCCTTATTGCTGCCGGAGTCGCCATACGCAAATGGTACCCAGCAAAAAAATAAACCCACACGGGCTTATGAGTTTCGCAATGTTTCTAATGTGAAGCGATAGTATTCCAGCATAGGTATAACTCGATCGTAGAGGGTATCTAGACGCCGGTCGTCTGAAAAAAGATATCCAAGTTCGATTTCTTCGGTAAGTTTCGGAAGTGGTATGTTCCATTCGTGTGCAAATTTTCTGAGCGTCTTCATATACGCACGGCACTCCTGTACATAACTCACCCCATACCGTTTTGGTTTTCAAAATATATTTCGTGTATACTCAGTGTAGGCCTTGGCAGCAATAATCTCTGTTAATGCTTCATTGAAAGATTCCAATCCCGTTACAATCCTATACTCTTCTGTGTCCAAAAAATTGCAGGCATATCCAAAACTTGAAGCCAAATCTTCCGCATGTATATCAGTTGTACCAGTAATTTCCTCGCGAACAACTAATACTCTCCGGTTCGCAATTTCTTCTTCTTTGGACAAATATCGTTTGGCACTCACTGCATGGAGGTATTCATGAAGCAAAACTTGGAGAATTGCATCAGAAAAATCTTCCGTATCCACACTTTGTAGCAACTCGCTATTCATGAGTTCGTCAAAATAGACAAAAATTACTCGAGCCTGCCTATCGCTTCCATCTGAAAATCCACAACTTGCCACTCGATTTCCGGCAATTGACATATGCTATTTTCTGTAAGTTTGGAAAGCTGAATTCATCGGAAGAAAGAATCTCGGGCGAATATTTCATAAAATGCAAGTATGATATCAAAATAACTTATATCTATATAAATTAATTTGTAAATATTAAGTAACTCAATTGTTTTATAATTTGTCAATGATTTTAATATCTTGTTAATGCCGTCTTTTTGCTTCTCTAGAAAAACTCTGATAGAATTTTTTTATGTCAAACCAAAAATTTCAGCAAAGCAAAGAATCTGTTGCTCAAAACACCCTCGTTCAGTCGCCATCTCCCGAACAATTACAAGTAAGAGAATTTATAGCCACGGAGTTATCAAGTGTGGATATTGGCAGTGACAGACGCGAAACTGAAAAAGACAAAAAAATACTCGAGTGGACTATTAATGAGATTTGGAAAACTTGCGGAAAACTCCCACAAGAGAGATTAAAAACACTTATAGCAAGGATCAAAGTGGTACTGTCAGAGCGGAACATTTACCAAGGAAGAATTGAAGCGGAGCTCAAACTGAAGCGAGACGAGCTAAGAAAGGAGGTGGAGGAAGATGCAAAAAAAAGCTCGATCTCCGCTACGCCTCTCAATAGCATTATACAGTCTCTTCTCGGTGCATCAGACATGACAAAAATACCACTGGAACGACTCTCGCCTCTCAAAAAACTCAATCCACAACAGCAAGAAGAGCTCCTGCAGAAGCTCGATAGCGATACAAAATCGATGTCAAACTTTATACAAGCATGGAAAAATGCTACATGGAGGGATACGCTGAAAAAAAATCATCCTGATACGTTCTCCACGCTCGGGAATATCTATGACCAAGCATCAAAAAAATATAATATTCAGTTTGAGGATCTCAAAAATCCAAAACTGATACAGTCGAAAATCGAATCCACCAGAGAAGTCGAGGAAGACCAGGCAAAGTTACGCGATTTCACTGAAGCACTAAATACCAAATATCTCTCTGGTTTAACTACCAAAATCAATCAGCAAATTCTAGCAGAAAAGGCTTCGTGAAGCACATTTTGAGAAATATCCAACATTAATGCTACTTGTGATGCTATCATGAGCACTCTTTCACAAGTCCGAACGAGTTCAGAATACCTCAATGCAAAATATCTCGCACAAAAAACAGGCAATGGAGCTATACGTAACCAACTCCGCATTTTTGATGAGCAAATAGAAAAATTACATACAACGGCAAAACAACTAAAAAATGTCAATGCTCTCAGTGTGGAATGACTTTCGAGGCTCGGAACCATGGAAAGACGGGTTAATACGCTTTCGGAGCTTTCCACTCATGTAGAAACCGCTCTGCATGGACTCAAAACATGACAACTCATGGTACGGTTGCTCAGAAGGGATACGGGAAATCTCGTTATGACACGAGAGGCATTTGAAATTGAAATCGCAAAAAAAATAGAAACTGGTGGACCAAAAATGTTAATGCCCGCGGTTTTGTAAACTATCTCAAAATCCTGCACGCAGAAGACAAGCTGAACTATGCATACTTGAAGGATAAAAACTTTCTCACACAATTTGGACTACACTGGAAGATTGGTTCAGAAGGAGTAGAAGGTGGCACCACCGTAGCTAAAGAGTTACTCCAAAAAGAGAGCATTGGTGCTTACCACCAATTCATTCGTGTCATTGGGGAGTCCGCAGACAAAGCATTTACTCGAGAAAAAATTGAAAAAGGGATCATTTGGACAGATATCCGACAATATCTCAGATCACAAAATGTTCCCGCAACAGAAGCAGAAAAAATGATAGAGATCCTCATAAAATCAAAATGAAGTGGTGTGGAGGAAATTCTCACTATTGTGAGACATATGGGGGTAAAGGACATAAGTCCACAGGTGGTAAGAAATTTGGCACAAGCTGTTGGTAAGGGATATGAAGAAGTAGCAAAAGGAGCTCGTGATAACCTTTGATGGTTGAGCCAAGGATCTCTGCAAGATGTTCTCAAAAACGTATCTGGAGCCACTCTGAGAGATACGCTTCATTGGGAAATTGAAAAAATTGTCAAAAGTAACGCAAGAAATCGAGGTAATTCATTTTCGCTACAAGCAAAGCTCAGTGATTTGGAAAAGTATTCTAGTGCACGAAAGTGACTGGTAGAAATGCTCGAGAAGCAGATCAAAAAGACGCCAGAAAATTCTTCTGATAAAAAATTACTCGAAGATACTTTGCATTACCTACGAAGCACCTATCGATCCGACATGGTCCAAACCATCGCAGTCTCGCCTGAAGTGCAAAAAAAAGTGGCCGAGAAAGCGAAAGTTACAAAAAGGGGGGAATCACTAGAAGCTACTCTAATACAAGTTCAATCTGATGCGTGAACTAAAGATCTTATTAGTAAAATCAAAGATGTTGCAGGCGACTACAAAGCCGTGCGTGAACTCACAGAAAAATTGGAAAAATTACCCTTAGAAGAGGCTACACTTCAAAAATTTCTCAAGTATGTGGGCTTGGATCCCACCAAAATCACCAAAGCCTACATCTTTGATCCAAATTCTCGTGAACTGCAATTTTCACTGCTTCGACTCATTTCCAAGTATCTCACCGAGCAGAAAGATGCCATAACCCCAACTGAAGCAGACCAATTACGACAATTACAGCAACAGATTGCCAACTTAGTTGGTTTTGAATTGAAAACCAGAACGACATTAGGGACCGCGGCTACCTTTCTTGACGACATGAAAAGTGGATTGCATGCAAATTATCCAGAAGTCTATGAGATATACGCGTCTCGGAACTCAGAAAATCAGAGCACCAATGAGCGAGTAACAAAAGCTCACGAATCAACAACAGAGCCTCCGATGGTGCATTACCAATCGATAGAAAACTTTGACGCAAGAGAAGTTTCAAAATTACCAGCAGGAACTCAAATACAACTTGAAAATGATTTGATATTTTCCAAAGGATATGACGGATCAAGCTGCATTATAACGCCTTATTCTATTGAGATCATCCCTCCCGAAAAAACACATATCGCCATCGCGTGTATTTCGGTCGCAAAAATATTTCCTGGTCTCGACTTCATGTGAGGCCTGAGAGAAACGCTGAGATCCTACAATTCAAATCCGATTCTTGCCAAAATGAAAGACGGCGTCAGCAAAAAAGAGGAATGTAATCTCATCAAACACTACGCACATGCTCTTGGAATTATCGACTACCGTAAAAATATCGACGAGCCGGAAGCCTTGATTGAATCTATCAAAAACTGTCTACCGTTGGGAAAAAGTTTTTGGCAACTCGCCCACGAGCGTTGACTTCTCCGAAATGACGGCACGATAAATCCTATAGCACTCGGAAAAACGTTTGAAACGGAGCATGTTGCGAGAAAAGCTTAGCTTTTATTTTTAGAAAAAATAGTAATGCATCAAGAAAAACAGGGGTATCTTGGTTACATGGGATAGTACAAATACAAGGAAATAGTGTGCCTCTACATTATCCCTTTTTTTTATTTCATTCCTAAAAGTGAATGATGTAAAGCTAATTGCTGCAATTGTACACAAACATGACTTGCAAATCACACCCGAAAGAATAGCATTTGAAGGCAATTCCACATTCCATGCTCCACCCAAAAAAACCTACCAAAACCAAATTCTACGGCTTCACACTCGTCGAGCTTATCGTCGTCATTACGATACTTGCGATACTCGGAACTATAGGGTTTCTCTCTGTTGGAGGGTATTCTTCTCGGGCTCGGGATTCCGCACGAGTTGGGGATACCGCACAAGTTACCAAATCATTGGACCTCGCTATCGTAACTTCTGGTTCTTACCCAGTTCCGGACAATTCCTTCGCTGTGACGTACTCTGGAGGGGTAGTGTGGAACCAGGGAACTATTGGATCAAATGTGATGCAATATTTCAAAGGAACCATTTCGGGTGGAGGCATAAACAAGAAGCCCGTAGATCCTCTTAGTAATACCGAGTACGTATATTCTTCCCTCGCGGAAGGTAAGGCCTACCAAATTAAGGCGGACTACGAGGGAAATCTCGCTCAAAATGCGATGGGAGAAAAAAGTATCCTAGATATAGCATCCGCCGCTCCTGGGAATCCTACCATCGCCTATATCCGGGGAAATTACGGCGGAGTTACCGCGAAGACGACCACGGGTGGAATCGTGTACATTTTGGCCGTACCGAGCATTATTACCAACAGCGGTACGACCCTATGAGCTGGGATAAGTGTCACTTCTCTTTCTGGAAGTTTGCTTTTCAATGGACGAACACTGAGAAACGCGAGCAGTTACGTTCCGTGATCGGTAGTATTCACTGGTTCCAAGCTTCCGAGTACTAGTACGGAGATTAGCGCGATGATGACAGCACTTCAATTGGCATATTCGGGAAGCGATATTAGGAATCATCAGGGGGTCGCGACCGTCATGAGTGCTACCGGAACTTCCTTCGTTTCACTCGGAAGCACTTTGGTAACCGCTCAGCTCGGGGGGACGGCAATCGGAACTACGAGCAGTACCACTTCTGGGACCACGATTTCGCAGTGTTCCGCGGGAACGTACTCCGCTACGGGGAACGCTCCTTGTACCATAGTAAGCACTGGGTTCTACGCGGACACCGCCGGAGCTACGAGTCAGACGCAGTGTCCGGCAAACAGCTACTGTCCAACGGTAAGCGGATCGCCAATTCCTTGCTGAGGAAGTCTCGTAAGTCCAGCCTGAAGCACGAGTACCTGAGCATGCGTCGTGGCGCAGGCAAATCCAACCGGACTCTCGCTTTCTCATTCGTCGAGAGCAAAAACGTTCACATTTTCTTGGACAGCAGGGGCAGGAAACGGGGCGAGTTGTAGGCTCCAGTACTTCAGAAATGAAAGTACCTGGACGGATATCAGCGCGACAACATATAACTGTGACGGCAACCTTACCAACCAGTCCGTAACCCTTCCGGGGGACGGATGGAATAGTACATGGAGTTCCATTGCTGTGAGAACGATTCGGACAAGCGACAGTGCGGTACTTGGGACTTTCGCTCAGAATTTAACGTGTTCCTCAACCGGAGGAAGCGGAGGTTCGACTCCGAGTGTGGATGAGAATTGTAATGGGAGTTGGGATGATGTTGTCAATGTTGTAATATCCTGCAATACTTGTACTTTCACCTGATATGAATATGTGCTGACATACTTTACCGATTCTTCCTGCACGATAGTATGGCCGTATAATGGGACCAGCTGTTACGCGACGAATCAATTCTGAAACAGATGATGTGGACCACAGGATGGGAGATACTCCACTTGGTCAACGACATACTGATGTTCTATTACCCAAGCAAACTGTGAAAATTGCTGAGGAGAATCGGCCAATTTTTACAACTAAAAATTTAAAAGAGCTCTCGTCTCGCTTTCGCATATCCCTATTTCAAAAAAAATCATCGTTATAATTTTGACTCCCCTCCCCTTTTAAATATAATCCCTCCGTCGCACTCGCGCTTCTGATTGTGTATTGTCCAGGCGAGGGCCTTTTTATGTTATTATTTTAGTCAGAGCTCTCTATGGCAAGCAAAAAAGGAGTTGTCGCTTCAACAGCAACTTCTCCCATCACGGACAAACAACTCGGAGATCTCTATCAGGTAGACGGTCGGTATTATTTTACAAATGACCGCTCTATTATCGAGCTCCCAAACCTTATCGAGGTACAACTCGATAGTTACAATGATTTTCTCAAGAACAAGCTTGATCGGGCATTCAACGAAACATTCCCTATTCAAGATTTCTCCGGGGAAAAAATCGATATCTCCTACAAGGGGCTTATGCTCGATGAGCCTAAGTTCTCTATGGCAGAAGCCAAGCGCAAAAATCTCAACTACGAAGCCCCGCTCAAGATCCGCCTCGATATGCTCAACAAAGAGTCAGGAGAAATTAAAGAGCAGGATGTATACATGGGAGGAATACCTCTTATGACCGAGAAAGGAACCTTTATCGTCAACGGTATCGAACGAGTAATCGTCAATCAGATTATTCGATCAACCGGAATGTTTTTTGTTCCAGATCAAAAAAACGTTGGATACTACGCCATGAAAATTATTCCACAAAAGGGTTCTTGGTTCGAAATCGAAATTGAGAAACGAGGGGTAGTTAATGTGAAGATTGATAAAAAACGTAAAATTCCGGTAACCGTACTTCTCCGAGCCTATGGCATGGAGTCAGATGCTGAAATTCTCGCCGCATTCAAGGGAAATAAAGATGTTCTCGCAAAACACATCGGACCTACTCTCGATAAAGACAAGACCAAGACGAAGCTCGAAGCGCTCTACGCTATATACAAACTACTTCGTCCAGGAGATCTCGGTACGGATGAGCGGGTTATTGACCTCTTTAATACTACTTTCCTTGATCCAAAAAAATTCGACCTGGGAGAAGTAGCTCGAATCAAAATTAACCGAAAGATCAATAAGCAAGTTCCATACGATGACACTGGAAAATTTCTTTCCCTCGAAGATCTCATCGAAGGACTCAAGTACCTTATGGGTCTTGTTTACGAGGAGCCGGGGTATACTTGGGACGATATTGATCACCTCGAAAATCGACGCGTAAGGTCGGTCGGAGAGCTTGTGTATGATAAGATCAAAGTTGGTCTGGCTCGTACTGAAAAAATTGCCAAAGATCGCATGACCATTGTGGATCTTTCAGAGGCGACTCCCGGAACATTTATCAACGCGCGTCCCATCGTAGCAGTGCTCAAAGAATTCTTTGGAACTTCTCAATTGTCGCAGTTCATGGATCAATCCAATCCGCTTTCTGAACTTGCTCACAAACGACGTATTACCGCACTCGGTACGGGAGGTCTCACCCGTGAACGAGCGAGCTTTGAAGTCCGTGATGTACATCCAACCCAGTACGGTCGAATATGTCCAATTGCTACTCCGGAAGGACCAAATATCGGACTGGTACTTCATTTGGCAAGCTTTGCTCGAATTGATCGACATGGATTTATTACAACTCCGTTCCGAAATGTTTGCCACAAGGTTGCCAATGACGGCAAATCAGCCGTCAATCGTATAAGTCTTGATGAAATAGTTGGCAAAGACGGTAAAGTGATCGTGGAAGAAAAAACTATGATTACCGCTGCGATAGCCAAGGCTCTTGCAGAAAAATTTGAAGGTAAAGAAATCGAGGTCCGCGGATTTCTCCTTGATACGTATGAGTATTTTGACGCCTACCAAGAGCGATCACTCGTAATTGCGGAAGCAAACGCTCCAATCGATGCATTTGGCAACTTCACAGAAACTCGAATTGCTGCGAGAAAGAATTCTGAGCCAACTTCTGAGTATGTTCGAGAAATTACCCACATCGACGTTTCTCCAAAGCAAATCATGTCAGAATCCACTTCGCTGGTGCCATTTATTGAACATGATGATGCGACACGTGCGGAAATGGGAACCAACATGATGCGACAAGCGGTACCTCTCGTTCATGCCGAGTCACCAATCGTTGGTACTGGTGCAGAGCGTATGATTGGTGAAGGATCCGGATATGCTATCAAGTCTGAAGAAGACGGAGAAATTATAGGTGTCGATGCGAAGCATATTTCCGTACTCTACAAGAGTGGAAAAAAGGTTACCTACGAACTTCGAACCTTCGAACGATCCAACCACGACATGATAATCCACCAAAAGCCAAAAGTTACGACTGGAGCTTCCGTACGAGCGGGTCAAATCCTCGCTGACGGACAGTCTATCGATAATGGAGAACTTGCCCTAGGAAGAAATCTTGTCGTAGCCTATATGCCTTGGGGAGGTTACAACTTTGAAGATGCGATTATCATCAGTTCTCGAATCATGCAGGACGATTATTTCACGTCCGTTCATATCAATGAATACACTATGGACGTGCGAGAAACCAAACTTGGACCGGAGCAAACGACAAATGATATTCCAAACATATCTCCAAACAAACTCAAAGATCTCGATGAAGACGGAATCATCCGAGTAGGAGCCTTCGTTCAAGGAGGAGACCTCCTCGTTGGTAAGGTTACTCCAAAAGGAGAAATCGAACTTTCCCCAGAAGAGCGACTCCTCAGAGCTATTTTTGGTGACAAGTCAAAAGATGTCAAAGACTCTTCTCTCATACTGCCTTCTGGCTCTGGAGGAAAAGTTATCGGAGTACACATCCTCAAGCGTGAGGAATGAGACAACCTCGCGACTGGAGTATTTAAACAAGTCAAAGTACATGTGGCTCAAACCCGAAAAATGGAAGTAGGAGATAAAATGGCTGGTCGTCATGGAAACAAAGGTATTGTCTCCAGAATTGCACCGATTGAAGATATGCCATTTATGGAAGATGGTACTCCAGTAGATATCATTCTGAACCCACTCGGAGTTATCTCACGTATGAATATCGGTCAGATTCTTGAGTCTCACATGGGTATGGCCGCAAAAAAACTTGGAATCAAAGTCGCGACACCAATACTCAATGGTATTTCTGTAGAGAAAATTGGAGAGCTCATGGATCTCGCCGGTCAGCCAAATGATGGAAAGGTTCAACTCTATGATGGACGAACTGGTGAAAAATTCAAAGAAAAAACCATGGTAGGAGTCAAGTATATGCTCAAACTTCACCACTTAGTAGAGGACAAAATTCATGCGCGTTCCGTTGGTCCATACTCTATGGTTACCCAACAACCACTCGGAGGTAAAGCCCAAAACGGAGGACAGCGACTCGGAGAAATGGAAGTGTGGGCTCTTGAAGGATACGGAGCTGCAAATATACTTCAAGAAATGCTTACGATCAAATCTGACGACATCAACGGACGAGCACAATCGTACGAGGCCATCGTCAAACAAAAGCAAATTCGCCGACCAAATATGCCAGAATCGTTCAACGTGCTTCTCCGAGAACTCCAAGCGCTCAATCTCAAGATTGACCTCATGGAAGCTGGAGAATTAGAGCAAGAAGAACGAACGCAATTCGATCGATATATGGAACTCGAAAAACTCGAAGGACAATTCGATGTAGAAGTTGATATTCCTTCTCTGGAAGCAACTGGTGAAGACATGGAAAAAGTTACCAGCTCCGTTGAAGAAGAAATAGAATAGCAACTCTCACTCCAACTCAAGGAGTACGACAAATTCATTCAAAATAATTTACCTATCGTTTATGTTCCCGCCAGATAAGAATCTCGACAACTTCCTCAACGATCGCATTACCGACTACTCTCAAATCGGAAAGCACGCGGGGAAACAAGATATTACTCAAGGAAAGACCCTCGATAATCTCGCTGGTATTTCTATCGGTCTTTCTTCCAAAGAAGAAGTTCGATCACTCTCTTATGGAGAAGTACTCATCTCTGAAACCATCAACTACCGAACGCAACGACCAGAACGAGGAGGACTTTTCTGTGAGCAAATCTTTGGACCACGAAAAAACTACGAATGTGCTTGTGGAAAATACAAGCGAATTCGATACAAAGGAGTCATCTGTGAACGATGCGGAGTGGAAGTTACCACTTCTCAAGTTCGACGACAACGAACGGGGCACATTGAACTCGCAGCACCAGTAGTACACATCTGGTACCTTAAGTCTGTTCCATCTCGTATCGGTCTTTTGCTGGATATTTCTATCAAGAAGCTCGAACAAGTCATTTACTTCGCCTCATACATCATTACTGAAGTCTACGAAGACAAGCGAAATGAAGCTATTGCTGATTTGGAAAATGCGTATAAAACTTCCAAAGTAGAGCTTCAAAAGAGAATTCAAAGAGAGCTCTCAGAAGCCAATCTTCAGGTAGAAGAAAAAAAGCTTGCCAAAAAAGCGTACGCTGATCTTGAAAAACTTCTCACATCTCAAATTGATGCTCTCGATGGTGAATATGCAAAACTCAAGGATCTTCTCAAGGAACTCAAGGTTTCAACCGTAATTGGAGAGCTTGATTACCGAATTATGTACGACAAATTTCCTCATGTATTCAAAGGGGGAACCGGTGCGGAACACATCAAGACGCTACTCGAGCGAATTGACATGAGAAATTTTATCAGCACGCATCAAGCTGAACTCAAAACCGCACCAAAATCAAAGGTCAAGAAGATTCTTCAAAAATTGAAGCTCGCCTCTTCCCTCTTCAAATCCAACCAGAAACCGGAGCACTTTGTTCTTGAGGCAATTCAGATTCTTCCACCAGATTTGCGACCGATGATTCAATTGGACGGAGGACGTTTTGCATCTTCAGATCTCAATGATCTCTATCGTCGAGTTATCAACCGAAATAACCGTCTCCGAAAACTTATGGAGCTGGGAGCGCCAGAAGTAATTCTCAAAAACGAGAAGCGAATGCTTCAAGAAGCAGTTGATATGCTCGTCAATGGAGATGTTCGCTCCAATCGACCGGGATATACTACCGCTACCAAGAAGAAACTGAAGTCTCTTGCAGACATTCTCAAAGGAAAGCAAGGACGATTCCGACAGAACTTGCTGGGAAAACGTGTCGACTACTCTGGTCGTTCTGTTATCGTAGTAGGTCCTACACTCCAAATGAATGAATGTGGTCTTCCAAAACAAATGGCACTCATCCTATTTAAGCCATTTGTCATCGGGAAGATGATCGAGAAAGAAATTGCCTATAATGTCAAACACGCGGAGAAAATTATCGAAGAAAAGGGAAAGGAAGTTTGGGACTGTCTCGACGAAGTCATCGAAGGAAAACACGTTCTCTTGAACCGAGCTCCTACCCTTCATCGTCTTGGTATCCAGGCATTCCGACCAGTTCTTATCGAAGGAAAGGCTATCCAACTCCACCCACTTTGTTGTGTGGCGTTTAATGCCGACTTTGACGGAGACCAGATGGCGGTACACCTCCCCCTCACGGACGAAGCACAGTCTGAAGCACGAAACCTCATGGTATCGTCCAAGAATATGCTCAATCCGAGTAACGGTGAACCAATCGTAGCGCCAGCACAGGACATGATCCTCTGATGTTACTACCTTACCAAATTGTTGCCAGGAGAGAGTAAGCTCGCTTTTGCTGATACCAATGATGCGCAAAATGCCTACGATAACAGTATTATCAAGCTGCAAACACCGATCAAGATCCGAGTAAATGGCACTCTCACAGATACCACTTTTGGTCGAGTACTCTTCAACGAAATCGTACCACCAGAACTTGGATACATCAATGAAACCCTAGGAAAGAGTGGTCTCAAGAAACTTCTGTCACGAGCATTTATTCTGTTTGGATCTGAGCCTACTGCTTTCTTCGCGGATCGCATCAAAACCATAGGATTTAAGTATGCAACACATTCTGGACTTTCTATATCAAAAAATGATATGATTACTCCAAAAGAAAAAGACGAACTCGTTACACTCGGTGAAGAAAAAATCAAAGGAATTCAAAAAGCCTACTGGAATGGTTTCCTCACAGAGCGTGAGCGCTACGAACAATCCGTAAAAGTATGGTCTGGAATCAAGAGTAGTATTGAAAAAGATTTGAAGCCATACTACACACCAGAAAATTCTATCTTCAACATGATAGATTCAGGAGCTCGAGGTAACTGGGGAAATCTCACTCAGCTCTGTGGAATGAAGTGACTTGTAGCTTCTCCTTCAGGAAAAACCATTGAACTTCCTATCAAGGCGAACTACAAGGAAGGTCTATCCGTATTGGAATACTTCATCAATACCCACTCCGGACGAAAAGGAAAGGCAGACACGGCGCTCAAAACCGCTCAATCTGGGTACCTGACTCGTCGTCTCGTCGATGCGGCTCAGAATATTCTCATACGTGAACATGACTGTAACACGGTTCACTACGAAGACATACACCGCGATACTTCAAAATCAGTTTTCCGCGAAAGCTTCGAAGAAAAAATTATTGGAAAATTCCTGGCCAAAGATGTTGTTCACGAAGGCAAAGTCATGGCGGCTTCCGGAAGTCTTGTTGACAAAGAGTTGATTGAAAAACTCAACGCCAACAAAGTATCATCTGTATGCGTTCGTTCTATTCTGACTTGTGAAACCGAAGAAGGGGTATGTCAGAAATGTTACGGTCTCGACCTCGGTACGAGCCGTCTCGCGGAACTCGGTAATCCTGTCGGAATCATCGCCGCCCAGTCTATCGGAGAACCTGGTACACAGTTGACGATGCGAACCTTCCATTCGGGAGGAGTAGTAAAAGAAGGAGGAGATATTACTCAAGGTTTGACACGAGTAGAAGAATTGCTTGAGGCTCGAAACCCAAAGCATGAAGCGGTAGTTGCAGAAATCGACGGAGAAATTACTGGCGTAAAATATGAAGGAAAAGAGCTTATTATCACCCTTCAAGCCAAAAAAATCGAGACGTACGAGCACTATCTCGCAAGCGAAGGCTTCAAAGCAACCGTAAAAGTTGGAGACAAGGTATTGTTCAAGCAAGTTATCGCAAAATCCAAAGAAACAAAGGGTAAGATTACCGCGATGCATGATGGAATCGTAAAGCGAATTGACCCACTCTGCATCTTTATAGAAGACGAGACACCTCGAACTATTGAGTACAAAGTGGATGCATCAAAAAATCTTCTCGTGAAAGAAGGCTCTTCCGTACGACTTGGAGAAAAGATCACCGAAGGTCACATCAATATCCACACACTCATGGATCTCGCAGGACCTATCGAAACCGAGCTCTACATTGTTAACGACATCAAAGAAATTTACGCCTCACAAGGACAAACCGTAAACTCCAAACATATCGAGCTCATTGTTCGGCAGATGTTCTCAAAGATCAAAATTACTAATGCTGGAGATAGTTCCTTCTTCCCTGGTGATATCGTTGATATTATCGCATTCAAGAAGGAAAACGCTGTACTAGCGAAAGAAGGAAAAACAGAAGCCATTGTAACACGACTCCTGCTCTGACTTACCAAAATCTCTCTCTTTACGGATTCTTGGCTATCAGCAGCATCGTTCCAAGAAACGGTTCGTGTTCTGGTCGATGCATCAACCGCAAAAAAGATCGACAAGCTCGAAGGTCTCAAAGAAAATGTTATTATCGGACGACTTATTCCTACACTCGAATACTTCGAAAACAACCGAAATATCGGGGAATACTTCGGAAGCAATGACTCAGAACTTGAGTTTGAATCTCCATATTCTCGCGCAGCGCGTGATGAATCTCATGTGGAAGCATACGACAAGATATAGCTCTGCTATGACAAAAAATACAACCCGTACCGGGTTGTATTTTTTTGCTTTTTCAAAACCTGTTCGTTTTGTGCTCATGTGCGACGAGTAGTATGTTCTCGGTCTACTTGTAAGAATGAGTAGGAGTCGCCTCAATCACACCAATTCCTAGCCCAACCGGAAATCCGCAAGATCTTTAAGAAAGGTATAGCTCGCAAGCAAAATGATAACAGCAATAAAGGTGTTGACCACGATGGATTTTCCCTTTTTTGCCTTTTCCTCATCACCAGCTGAAGTAATATAATACCACGCTCCAAGCGTCAAAAAGAAGATGGCGGTAGGTCCCGCAAAAAAGAGTGCCAAATTGGCAAGTTGTGCAAAAATATTTTGTCATGAAGGAATACTTCCGGAATATGCCACTCATGCCCATGCTTCTACGATTCCGAGAAATATCAGCGCAAGAAATCCATATAGTGCCTGATTTTTTGCAGATTTTCTCTTGTCTTCATCTCCTCCAGACACCAAGAGCTTAAATCCGGCTAGTATAAAATACAAGAGTGCCAAGCCGATAACCCCAATACGAATAAATCCTATAATACCTCCGTTAACGGTATTTTCCCACAAGTCTGCATTGACAAACAAATTCCCCTCTCGCCCCTTAGAAAAAGAACCTGGGGTTATGCCGCCCGAACTTACATTGATATTTCAGGGCTTGTCGGAAAAGATGCTATAGATCTGTCCCGGTATATTCACAAATAAGAACGCGACGATAGCATACAGAAGCTGTTTTTTCTGTTTTGATAATTCTCCATCATCCCCATAAGCAATAATCATCATCGTTCCGACGTACACGATATAGATCACCGCTAGACCGTTCAAGATAACTTTGGCAGATGCCAAAACTTTAAACGCGGCAGATTTGAATTTGACATCGGTACTTTCACCAGAGAAAGCCTGCATCGATACTCTAGAAATTTCACCGCTGCCGGGAATTGTTTTTTCTCCTGCATTCACTACGAGTGGAAGCAACGAAATGGCAGCAAAAAATGCTACCAATACTGACTTATCGAATCGAAACATAAGCATAGAGAGATGAAACCATAATATGAAATTCTCGATAGATAATACCCAAGAACACCTTCAAGTAAATCGAGAATTTTGAACACATGGCATGGAAACTTCAAAAACCATACATCACACGGAGGTGTTCGCACA
>JBEICN010000009.1:0-28880 GCA_040383945.1 Candidatus Peribacteria bacterium
ATCCAGTCTTCTTGGGTGAGAAGTTCTGCTTTGACTTCCCACCCAAGTTTTAGGGCAAGTTCACGAAGTTCTTTTGTGGTAATACGCTCGAGGGTTCTTCCGAGAAACGTTCCGAGGTCGGATACTCCAAATGTTGTTTGGAACCATACTACTCCCTTCTCAAGAAGCTCATCTCCGCTCGTGATGTTATGCTCTTTGAGGGCACGGATCCAGTCTTCTTGGGTGAGAAGTTCTGAGGTCTTCTCTGCATGTGCTATATACTGATCAACGAGTCTGAAAAAATCTATGAGAGTAAGTTCTACTTCTTTCGAGTTTACTCCAAGCATAAATCCAAAGCGTCTTCGGCGTTTTGTTCATGTATCGCCTCCGTTTTTATTCTCTCATGATTCTCATTCTTTACCATCATTACCGACATCAAGAATTATGTCTTCTCAGCCTCTGTCATTATGTTTCTCATCCTCGCTTCATGCTCATTCTTTGTCTCCAACGAGAACGTTGTCGTCGGCAATAATAACTTCTTCTACTCCTTCTTCCGACTTGTTCTCCTCCTCCTCTACTTCTACTTCTACTTCCTCCTCCTTTTCACTAATAATCTTCTTCAGCCAGATGAGATTGGTGAGGGAGGGGGTGTAGTCAAAAATTTGGGTGAGGTCTCCTCGCATTCCACGACCGATTTGTTGCAAGAATACACGCTTGGACTTGGTGTCTCTCAGTGAGACGATGTTTTCTATGGTGGGGATGTCGGTACCGCGGTTGAGCTTGTTTACGGTTACGAGGATGGAGAGGTGGTTGTCGGCACGAAACTCTTGTAAGATATTCAGGTCACTCTCTTCCGTTTGTGAATGAAGCGACTTGGCTCGGTATTCGATCCCCCTATCTTTGAGTTCTTGATTGATGAGTCTTGCTACTTCATCTGCTTCTTCAATGCTCGGAACAAACACGAGGGTGCGCTTTGAGAGGTCGACTCCTGATTTTTGGGTAAGATGTTCTACGACGGATTTATAGCCATCAAACCGGGCGAGTACTTCTTCTATGGCAGCTCGGATTTCTTTATCGAGCTTCTTTTTCTTGGGGATATCTGTCTCTTCTTTTGCTTCTGCAATCATGGCTTGAATTGCCTGGACTTCTTCTCGGGTTACGGTATTTCCGGTCATGAGGTGATAGTCGAGATCTGGAGCGTAGTCGCTTGAGAGATATTCATCGAGATCATAGCTGAAGCGAGGTTCACCGAGAAGATCGACGAGGTGTTCATCGGTGGTTCCGGTAAATCCGAGTATGTGGGGTGCTACATCTTGGCGTTCTACCATTTGCATGAATGTCGTTCGATTACCATTGGTGAGTACGGAGTCGGCTTCATCTACGATGATGATATGCCAATCTCCGGTTACGGTTTCAATGGATTGAATCGTTGAGAAAACGAGGTTGTCTTGGTGTGGGTGAAGATGGAGCTCTTTTTTGTTATTTTGGGAATGTATTCGTTGGATGTTTGGAGTTTGGACTCCTCGTGGTGTGAGTGATGACTGGAGTATGCTGCCGTCTCGAGCTCGTGGTGTGAGTGATGACTGGAGTATGCCAGACTTGCCGTCTCGTCATGAGAAGAGATCACTTTCGAGTTGATCCACGAGATTGATGCGATCGGTGAGTACGAGGATATTGAGCGGGGTATTTGGGGTAAACTTGTTTCGGAGTCGTATCACTCGTCGGAGTACTTCTCAGAGGACACGAGTCTTTCCGGATCCCATAGTCATATCTACGAGTCATACATTTTCTGAAGGTCGGTATGAATCGGGGTCTGCGCGGAAATTTTGTATCTGAGACACGCGCTCTGAAACTTCCTCACCGACTGAGTGAGAAGAAAGTGTTTGAGCATATTTGATGATATCTCGAAGAAGGATATCACTTGCCTCCTTCTGGTATGGACGAAGGGGGGATGTCGATGCAGATGAAAGCAAGAACGGGGTGTGAGGAAGTAGGTGTTAGGTAGAAGTTTTATGTAGTTTTGGGAATTTGTCAAATATTGGGTATTTCAATCTCACACACTATGATCAAAACCTAAGTGCCATAAAAAAAGAAATGGTAGTATGTGAATGCCTAAACCCACATAACCACGATTCCTATGGCACGGTATGTATGGCTGCATTTCGTATGTCTTCAGGTATACGAAGTACCCGTCATCATCTTGGCATATGTAAAAATTAGGAACTAAAATATTCTATGAATTTTGGAGAAAAGCAAAGAATGCGTGTCCAAGTTTATGGGGACGGGTCAGGTCGTTATTATTTTAGAATACTTTGGTCCTACACATGCTTTGCATTTCCTCGATTTTTCTGATATCCTTTTTTTGCCATCCCTATTTTGGGCAAATCAACCATTATCAAGGAGAAAAACATGGCCACAATTACGATTGTGAATAGAGGCAGCGGCATTCGCGTCCGTGCGATTAGCACTGGAGGGTTTGGCTCGCAAGAAGCAATCACAGATGGCGATGGTAAAGTGCGCCTAAACGACAGCGCCAACCGGACTCGGATTCAAGTCTGGAGTCCAAGAGGCACTCGTTGGGTGGACACGGGCGATGTTCTCCCCGCGTTACGGGGAGAACACTCTCGTCTCATGCCTTTCTGAGGTTCAACCCCCGCAAATCGCGGGGGTCATTTTGTGCCAGTGACACGATTTGCGTATGTTTATCTACGTTTTCTTATTCGTACCACTTCTCTTCCTACAGTTTGTCCAGGGCGTCGATAAATAAGTGATCCGTACTTGGTGAGCTTGACATCGGCACTATCAGTCAAAAGCAAATCTGCTTGGTATCCGTGTTTTCGGATCATTTGATAAAATTCACCAAAATACATACTCCCCTCACGGGTTTCCCAACATGGAATGGTCATAACTATAGTTCCTGACCAATGTATGTTTGCCAAACCTTCAAACATCGACTCATAAATATTCAAAAGATTGGCTTTTTCTTCGGCAACCAACTCGGGCTTGATGGAACTTTGTCCGAATATACGACCCAAATAGCCCTCGGTGACTATATGTGTGATTTGAGAAATATAGGGAAAATTTGAAATTCATCTCGCATCCAAAGTTTCAATTTTTAAGACCGGAATATGTGATGCTGAATCAAGAACTCCGAAAACTCAAGCCAAATACTGTGCCACACTCTGACTCGTAGCCGTGGTCATTTCTGGACTTACATCCGAGGCGTAAATTTGAGATATGCCCATGTACAAGGATTCAATCGGCACCGTTCCTAGTCCGCAAAAAGGGTCATATACATGAATTTTCTCATCTATCAAAGATGAACCAATTGCCAAATTGATCATGGTTTGCGCGAGTTTTGGTGGAAGCATTCCCACTACCATATCGCGTGACTTTCCCAGGTCTCGTTCAGCATATGCATCAATGTCTTGAATATGAATCGTGCGGGACAAGTACAACTTTTTTTCACATTCTAAGAGAAAAAATTCTGTTCCCGTTGCTATGAGTCATTCTTTCTTCACGACAGCTGAAACAAGGTTGTTATCATCTTTGTTGACCAGTCTTACCGTGAAACCCTTGCTCTTAAGTTCCTTTTTGAGTCGAAGCCCCTGAGAAAAAATAGGTGAACTCACCCCAATAGCCCCGAGTCCAAAGGTAATCCGAGTCGCCTCTGGCATGTTTTCCATTTGCTTTGATAATTCACTCGGAAACGAACGAGCGTCTCTCAATGAAGTAACCATTTTGAAAGCTCGGATGATTCCACCCATTCGTGCTGCAATTTTTGCAACATCTTGTTTTGTTTTTATGACGCATAACTTTGGATTTACCCACAAAATAGATGATCTACCAAAAAGCGCTTCAATTTCTGCAAGAGAGAGTTTCCACTCGCGACCCAACTCAAATGCATACCAATCTGCTCCATCAAATCCATGTGATAGAGTATGTGTGGTCTTGGTGTGAGATATTGGTTTCACGAAAAATTGGTAAAATAGCTGATCTCTAGGCTTTTGGTAGCATGCGCTCGAGACCAACTCGCCCCTTTTCCTTGTCGATATTGATGATCTTAATATCAACCTCTTGCCCAACACTTACATATTTTGAGATATCTTCGACTCGCTCCGTAACACCGAGTTTGGAAATGTGAATCATGCCGGATTTACCTTTTCCCCATTCAACAATCGCGCCAACCCCGTCAAGAATTTTGACGATTTTACCATGAAGCACATCTCCCACTTCGTCATCCTTGAGAATACCTTTGATATACTCCAAGGCCGCTTTCCCGCTCGTTTGATCCTTTGCAGTTATAGAGCATTGACCGTTGTCTTCGAGATGAACCTGGACTCCAAAATTCTTTTCAATGCCTTGTATGGTCTCACCACCTTTTCCGATAACTTCTCGCATTTTTTCCTCTGGCACAAATACACTGAGGATACATGGTGCAAAGGGTGACAATTCTGATCTAGGTGAGGCAATTACATGCGCCATGTTCTCGCGAATTTCTGCAAGTGCTCCGGTAGATTGCGCGAATACTTTATCGATAACCGCAAGTTCTAATCCTGAAATCTTACAATCCATTTGAAGCGCGGTGATACCATTTTCTGTGGAAGTCACTTTGAAATCTAAGTCCCCGAGAAAATCCTCTTGTGCCTGAATGTCAGAAAGAATCATGAATTGCCTGGTCGTCTCATCAAAAATCATTCCCATAGCCACACCAGCAACTGCGCGCTTGATTGGAACTCCCGCATCCATCAAAGAAAGTGTAGATCCACAAACTGATGCCATCGAAGAGGAGCCATTACAAGTAAGTGTTTCCGAAACTACACGAATAAAATAAGGAAATTCTTCAAGTGAAGGAAGTACTGGCTCAAGTGCTTTTTCGGCAAGCCGCCCGTGTCATACCTCCCGTCTTCCGACGCCTCGAAGTGGCTTTACTTCTCCTACTCCATACGGTGGAAAATTATAGTGATGAATGTATCGTTTGGTATCTTCCTCAAACATATCGTCAACTATCTGAATATCTCATGGCCCGCCGAGAGTAGTCACGGATAAAACCTGGGTCACTCCCCGCTCAAAAAGGCCAGAACCATGGGTACGAGGCAAAATCCCTACAGCCGATCGAAGCGGTCGAACCTGCTCGGGAGCTCGGCCGTCCAATCGGATTCGCTTCTCTAGAACGGAAGCTCTCATATATGATTTTACAGTAGCATACACGGCTTCGACTACCGCCTCAACATCAATGACTGACTCTGTTGCTTCTGGATCATATCCAAGATCCCCAAGAACAGATTGTTCCAAATCATGCAAGCGATCATAAAATTCCGTCTTCCCCGTAAAAAACAATGGCCGGACTCTCTCTTCATTTACCAACATGGCCACTTGTGCCTTAAGATTTTCATCATCTTCTTTGAGTGATAGAGCTACTACGGGTAATGCGTGGGTTTTTTGATATTCTGTAAGAAAATCAAGTTGCGCCCGACAAATTTCCTGAACCACACCATGTGCATACGAAAAAGCTCGGGACATGGTCGACTCGTCAATTTCCAGTGCCTGTGATTCTACCATGGTAATAGTATCTAGCGTACCTGCAATAGTAAGATCGAGTTTTGCAGATTTGAGTTCTGCTGCAGATGGATCAAAGATGAATTCTCCAGCCGTATTCATCGCAATTCGAACTCCAGCTACTGGACCCTCAAAATCCGAAACCCCCGCAAGCATGAGCGAAAGCGAAGCTCCTGTAATACCCCAAAAACCAGAATCAGTAGCTCCACTTGAACTCAAAATAGTGGAAATAATTTGGATTTCATTTTGCACACCCTTAGGAAACATGGGTCGAATCGGTCGATCAATAAGCCTGGAATTGAGTGTGGCCGTCTCGGAAGGACGCCCTTCTCGCTTCATAAATCGATTACCTCAGATTTTTCCCGTAGCATAATATCGCTCCACAAATTCAACGGTGAGAGGGAAAAAACTAGAAGACTTTGGTTCGGGATGTATTCCTGCGGTAGTGAGTAAATAACTTCCCTCATCATCATAAATAACTACGGAGCCTTGCGCCAGTCGTGCCAGTCGTCCTGACTCAAAAGTCACAGACTTTCCAGCAAAAGAAAAGGTTTTGGTGACAGCAGCCTTGCTAATAACATTCTGATCGGAGAGTCCTGGTATCATAAAAAAAGATGAAAAAACTTCTGCCCAATACTCCAGCATTCGCTACGCTCGAGATGGAACGGTTATTCGATCCACAAGAAGGAAGCTTGGAGTGATTTTGGAAGATGGGCAGAGTATACGGGAAATATCTCTATTGTAAAAGCGTAGGAGAATTTTGAACCGCAACGTCCACAAATTTTGGTTTTTTTGCATTTTTGAAATACTCTCGTATGTTTTGCGCTTTTTGATCATACATTTTCGCCAAAATTGGGTGATTACATACCGTTTCGAAAATTTCAGCCACATATTCGCAAAACTGTGGCGTTTTCTTGCTTCCCATGTGCGCTTGCTCAAAAAAATGTATCTCTAGAATGAGAGCAATAACAAAGGGGTCGACTATTCGATCAAGCACTCCAACCTCATTCCCTTCGTCGTCATAATCCATGAGAGAATATATGAATTCCTCAGACTCTGCTACAAAACCCGCCTCGGGGAACTGTTGAAGAAATTTTCCAAAAAAAGTATTTCTCACACTCATCCTTTTTGCTTCCATATCTTCTTGGGAATATTTTTCCCTACCTACCGTTTGAATTTGAAAATCGGTCATATACTTCAACAGATCGTCAAGATAATCGAACGTAAACTCAATTTTATCAAGGTGAATACAGGCAAGAATACGAGAGTAGAAAAGATGGTTAGTGATATCACTCCATTCCACTCGAGCTTTCTTCTCAATTTTGTCGATTTCTTCAATCAGGCGAATATCGTACAACCCAAAGATATGATCTGGTAAAGTATCAATCTTTTTCGGGCGAGAATAAATAAGCGCTCGGCATCCTTTCTGAAAAACTTCATCGCTCCCCCATACGGATAGCTCCAGAAATGCCGAAAGATAATCTGGGTGATCTTCTCATAGAGCTTTTATGGATTCCAAAAGTTCTTCAACATCAAATTGCGGGGCTTCAGGATTTTTTTCAGAGGCTATTTCCATCAGTCATTTTCGAGCTCGAGCAATGTCGGCTAGATATTTTGGATCTTTGGTAGTGCTATACAGTTCCTGAAACAGTTCCAATGCCTTTTTTGGCCTTGAGATCTGATACAAATAATATTCAGCAATTCTCATTTTTGCGCGCAGGTTTCAGGATTTTGCAGCGTCACGCAAAATAGTAAGGCCATCTCGAATGTGCCCATATGCGATGGAGATTTCTCCAAACATCGCGAGTAACTCAGAAGGATACGTGCCATCAGAAAGCATATTATTTCGTAATGCGTCAGCAATAATTACCTTGAGATCGATCGGAGTATCGGGGTTAAAATCTATTCGTGTCGTGAGAGCTGTAATTACATGATGTGGAAAATAATTTTCAGAAAAACCCAAATGAAGCATAGGTGACAACACTTCCATATCCCGCAGGTCTGCTTGGGCATATACAGAAAGGGCATATCGCTCATACCCACAGTTTTGGAGGAGCCGCCCAAATTGTTTGGCTACCAGGGGTGGCAAATGATCTATCTGTATCATTTCTATCATCGATTCCGTAAACTCAATATCAGCACCATACAGTACAGCGGACATAGTAAGTGCTACTAGGCAACCTTGATCACGAAAAATAGGAGATTCCAATTTGCAACTTCCTTCTAGTACCATATTGAGTATTGCATAATAGTTTTCCTCCCCCTGAATTACCTTCGTGGTCAATCACTGCATGTGTTGATATACATCAGAAAAATCACCCCCAAGCAATGTAGAAATTTTTTCTATTCTTTCCTGCAATAGCAAAAGATCCTGAATAAGTGGTTTGAGCAACTCTAGTTCATGTTCTTCAGAGAAATCTCTAAGTAGCCTTAGAGTTTCTACGCGGTCTGGTGTCAAAGCAAATCTTGCAGCCAAGTATAGATGTGCGCAGAAAATATCCTCAAATGATCCGGTATCTAGATTTTCTCAAGTTTCAAAAACACCATTATATGCTCACTGATTTTCATTCTTCAAAAAAGCCTGAACTCTTGGTAGTGGATGGTTTTCAAAAAAATCCTTTAAAAATTGTCGCTTCTCCCATCCGCTTTCGTAGTACTGAATCATCAAAGTGATGAATTTTTGAGCATCTTGATAATTACGCAACTCTATAGAAGACATCCTCAGAGCACGAAGCTCGTATTCCCTCGCTTCCAGTGATCCCTTTTCAAAAGAATGGTTGCCTTTTCAAATCGCCGTAAACAAATCTTTTTTATACTCTTGAGCGAGATAATGATCCTTTCAGGATACTCATAATTGTTCAATTGCATGGAAGTCCCTCGGGAATTGATAATCTCTCAGGTGCTCCGCGAGCTCTCCCTCAAGAGGCTCGCCCATTTGCTTGAGGTAGGCAAAAAGTGGGATGGCCTCCTTTGAATTTTTCATCATAAACTCTAGCTGAGTCAATGCTCGCAATGATTCGATATCTTGAAATTTTTTCCAGCCCAATGATAGTATTAATTTTGCAGCATTTGTTTGATTCTTGTCTATGAGCATCTGGGCAAATGGCACAATAGCACCCGGATCTCGATCAATCTCGATAGCCCTTCCAAGTGACTGGATCGCTCTTGCATGGTTGCGGAGGATGTTTCGTAGATACAATCCGTAGGCTCGTTGCATTTTGAAGTCTCACCTTTCTTCTCGTTGGAACTTACGGCGGGAGTCCTCAAAAAAAGATTCGAATCTTTGAGAAAATAAGATGCGTTTTCTCTCAAATTTTTCTTTGGATTCATCATCTGGCAAAGATCTCCAATACTCGCTACTCGTGATCCGTATCAGACAATCTGATACGTACTCAGGAGCCTCATTCAATACTCGTTCTAGCCATGAAAAAATACGCACATGCCAGCCTTTTTCGAGCAATTGCAAGGCGATAAGCTCAATAGTCTCCTTGGGAATACTCCGAATCGATACAATGCTATCCAAACACGCACTGGCCTGTGATTTTGAGGCGAGCAAAAGCTGATAGGCTCGTTCTCCGTTTTCTTGAGCATCCAATTGAAACATGGCAGCCTTGTCAAAATATGGAATGTATCGAGATGTCGAACTTTCTCCGTTATCAGTAGTCTGCATGATGATATTTTTGACTAAAATTTACTATTTTATAGTTAAAAAAATATGAAAGTCAAAAAGTACTCCTGAATCTACCCTGAAATGGGTCACTACTTCTGCTCTAATGCGTCCAAAATTTTGAAGAATTCTTCACTGCTTTTAAAATTAACCTGCGAATTATTGATAAAGACACTTGGGGTACCCTGGACACCAAGAGCATTTCCTTGAGTTATTTCTTTCTCTAAGGCTTTTTGATACCATGCCTGAGTGAGGCATGCACCAAACATATCGGCATCCATTCCGAGTTGCTTCGCACTCGCGATTCGCTCATCATTTGTAACCGTAGCTCACCTCTTTGAATCCTCGAGATTATAGAGTGCGTTTCTGTATTCAGAATATTTTCCAAATGATCCAGCACAAAGTGCGGCAAGAGCATCTCATTCAGCATTGACATGCAATGGTCGCCCCGATGCTGTAGAAAAAGTAAGTGGGTAATTGAGAAAGGTAACCCCCACCTTGCCGCTCATAACATAATCTTTCCAAAGTTTTTCTTCAATATTTTTATGAAAAGAAATACAGGCAGGACATTGGAAATCACTAAAAATCTTCAATTGCACTGGGCTGCTTGAGTTTCCAAAAAACATGGTTCAAATATCCTTGCTTACCGTTGAAACATAAACGCTATTCGGATACTTTCCGGTGCCTTTCGGAGCTGGAGTCGAAGCACTGGAACATGACACGAGAAGGAGACTGGTTACAACAAGTGTAGAAAATATTTTAATCATAGAATTGAGTAATTTGAGAAAAGAGTACCGCTTCAAGAGGAAAAATCAAAAAGGAAGTCAAAACTGTTTCGACTTTTTCATTTTCATCTATATACTTCCATGTTAATCTAACCAATACCATATGATTCATACTCGACCCAATCTTCCCTATGGCAATGATTCGCTCGCTCCATACATTTCGGCAGAAACCCTCGAATTCCATGCAGGTAAGCATCATCAAGCCTATGTTGATAACCTCAACAAGCTTATCATTTGAACCCCTCACGAACATCAAGATCTTGAGACCATCATAAAAACTTCCACTGGTGCTATTTTTAATAATGCGGCTCAAGTCTGGAATCACACATTCTACTTTGAAAGCTTGGCACCCACAGGTTCTGCAAAACTCGATGGAGATCTTAAATCAGCGATCGTGGATACTTGGGGATCCGAGGAAGCGTTCATGGCTGAATTCAACAAGATAGCTCTCGGAACTTTTGGCTCTGGATGGGCTTGGCTGGTACAAAAATCAGATGGATCGATCAGTATTGTTTCAACGAGCAATGCTGCCACACCTCTCACTACCGAAGATACCCCTATACTTACCTGCGATGTTTGGGAGCATGCCTACTATATTGATACTAGAAATTCTCGACCAAAATACCTCGAAAATTTTTGGAAAGTCGTCAATTGGGAAAAAGCCGGGAAACGATATATTTCACGATAGAATAAGCAACTGAGAGGAAATCTGTTTTTATAAACAGATTTCCTCTATAAAAATCCTTCTCCCAAATGGAAAAGGATTTTTATAAGACGGGCTTTCAAAACAAAAATCCTCCGTATACACAAAGGATTTTTGAAAGTAAGGCTCAATTATGCAGCGAGTTTTACATCGTGTGCTTCAAGTCCTTTCTTTCCTTGAACTGGTGTATATTCTACAGCAGCTCCTTCCTTGGCAGGCTTGTTGGTAGAAGGATCAATTTCGGCCCAACTGTTAAAAATTTGACCTCCTCCTTCTACTTTGGTGCAGTGGAAAAATAGATCATCACCACCATTTTCTGGAGCAATAAATCCAAAACCTTTGTCTGCTACAAGCTTCTTGATAATCCCGTTCATTCTGCGAGAGTGAAAAAATAGATATCTCGCACTTCCTTTCGTACGTTTGAGATTGAGTATAAGTTTAAGAAGTATTTGAATAATTGCAAGTTTACCCGAAAAATTCTACACGATTCTACGCGAGAATCGTGTAGGCAGACCACAAAAAAACGATAAAATTCCGACATTCAAGTTGTTATTGATGCCGTCATTAACATCCCTTGCTATGAAAAAATTTCACAAGATCGGTAAGTGGAATGATTTCTTGAGCTCATGTATCTCGGTCACGAACGGTCACCTGCTTCTGATCAAAATTTTCACTATCTACACATATAGCAAATGGGATTCCCGCCTCATCTGCACGATAATAGCGCTTCCCGATGGCTCCAGCTTCGTCATATTCACAAACGAAGTGTTCAGATAGGATGTTAAATACTTCCATGGCTTCAGCCCCAAGCTTTTTTACAAGCGGAAGAATGGCTACTTTGACTGGGGCAATGTTGCTAGGGAATCTCATAACCACTCGAGTCGATCCATCCTCCATTTTTACCTCATCATAAGCATCGGCAAGGCACGCAAGTGTCAATCGTGAAAGCCCAATAGATGGCTCAATAACGTAAGGAATATATTTTTTGGTTACCTGCTGATCACCCACCAATTCCTGAGTCACATAACTCAAATCTTGCTTCGAGAGTCCCATATGTGCCTTGAGATCAAAATCTGTTCTGTTTGCCAATGTGGAAATTTCACCCCATCCAAACGGAAAATGGTATTCAAAGTCACCCGCTTGTTTGGAGTAGTGCGGGAGTCATTCTTTGGGGATTTCCACAAAGCGTAGTCGATCTTTTTTGAGACCGAGAACATTGGCAAAAAATGCATATTCGGCATCATACCACTCCTGATAAAATACCTCATCCGTACCTGGCTCACAAAAGTACTCAATTTCAATCTGCTCAAATTCTCGAGTTCGAAAAATGAAGTTTTTGGGAGTGATTTCATTGCGGAAGGCTTTTCCGCATTGAGCAATACCGAAAGGGACTTTTTTCCGGCTCGATCTTGCCACATTCATAAAATTCACAAATATTCCTTGCGCGGTTTCTGGACGGAGATATACCAGAGAAGTCGAATCTTCTGTTACCCCCTGATGTGTCGAGAGCATAAGATTAAAACGCTGAATATCTGTCCAATTCTTTGCTCCGCAATTCGGACATGCTATATGTCCCGCCTGTATATAGAGGTTAAAATCTTCATTTGGGGTTTTATCCCCTGCCCAATTTGATGGGACTGGAAATTTTGAATCCTTTTGGACTGCCTCTTCTACCAGCTTATCAGCACGATGTCGTGTATGACAGTCTCGACACTCTATGAGTGGGTCAGAAAAACTCGACACATGACCACTTGCCACCCATACATTTGGATTCATAAGAATAGCCGAATCCAGCAAGACCATATCAGAGCGTTTTTGGACAAAATTTTTCATCCAAGCATTCTTGATATTTTCTTTAAGCATAGCTCCATAAGGACCGTAGTCCCAGGAGTTCGCGAGTCCTCCATAAATTTCAGACCCTTGATATACAAATCCCTTCAGCTTAGAGAGATCAACTAGCTGTTTCATTTCCATATAAAATAGACCTTATAGAATAAAGTCTTGGGACCGAGAAATTCTCGGCGGTTCCACCCAAGTTCCCGATGATTTCGGGCAACTCTCTTATACTCTCCACGGATTCCACCCCGCATCTACGAATATTGATCGCAAGTATACGGGGCATTCGGGAAAAGTAAATTTTGAAATCTCATTTGAAATTCTCTCGCACGATTCTTAGTGCACCAAAACGAGAATGATGGGCTCTTTTCCAACTTCTTCAAATATGAAGTCCTGTACCTTTTTGGCAGCATACTCGCGGAAGTCATCTACTCCACTAAATCTTTGGATTTCGTTCCTGAGAGTTTGATCGAGAAAACCGTATATTTTTTCTTCAAGACCAGGAAAATTTTTCAATCCCGGCATACCAGCAAGATCAAGTTTAAAAAGGAATTCTCCAGGTTTCTTTGCGATGGAGACTGCTACGACACCATTTTGTCGAAGTTGCTCTCGATCGTGTATTTCTCGCTCAGTGGTCATTCCTACCATATATCCATCTGCGGTAATAAGCCTGTGGGAGACAAACATATCAGTTATACGGAAGTCATCCTTGGTAAACTCAATTATCTGTCCATTCTTTGAAAGAATTACGCGATCTTTGGAATATCCAAGCTCGTAGGCATTCTTGGCGTTACCATAAATCATGTGCGGATACCCATACACTGGCATGTAGACTTCCGGTCGAAGAAGTGAAATCATTCTCTTGGTATCTTCGGCTCGTGCATGTCCTCCGGCATGGATTTCGGATTCCTTGTATTGGTAAATACGAGGCCCCTGTGCCATGATTATATCAAATAACCCTTGAACATTCCGCTCATTTCCTGGGATGACCGAACTAGAGAAGACTACGGTATCGGAAGGGCGAAGCGTGGTATCTTTTGATTCCCCGGTAGCAATTCGCATAAGGGCTGCGTATCGCTCCCCCTGAGCTCCAGTACAACAAATA
The DNA here is from genome assembly GCA_040383945.1 of Candidatus Peribacteria bacterium. Taxonomy (GTDB): domain Bacteria; phylum Patescibacteriota; class Gracilibacteria; order BD1-5; family UBA2023; genus CAIVSN01. Next base: position 13,635 of record JBEICN010000009.1, read on the forward strand.
GTTACTTTATTGTCTGGCAAACGATTCGCTTCTTCCATGGAAATAATCGTCCCTGGCTTTGGCTTGGCATAACCGAGCTTGAAAGCTATATCCATATAGTTATTCATTCCGCGTCCAAGAAGTACAATCTTACGATCAAATTTTTCTGCGGTTGCAATAATAAGCATGACTCTGTCAATAATTGAACTGAAAGTCGCCGTAATAATCCGATTTTCAGATTTTTTGAAAATCTCCTCGATAGACCCGACCACATCGGATTCAGAAATACTCGACCCCGACAAATGAGCGTTGGTAGAATCAGACAAAAGCGCTCGGACTCAGCGATTACCAATGCTTTCAAGCAAACTAAAATCTGTGCTCGGACGATATGGCAAAGGATGAGCATCAAATTTCCAGTCTCCCGTATGCACAAATCTTCCCACCGGTGTCTCAATCAGTATTCCCACAGAGTCAGGAATAGAGTGATCTACCGTGAATGGCATAATTTGAAAATTGGAACCAAGTGAAAAGGTAGCATTTCGAGTAATTCGCTCCATATTAGACAATGGTTCTGCATTTTCTCCCTGCTTCATGGCAATAAGCTCGAACGCCATTGAAGTGGCGTACATCGGAATATTTCGACCAAGTTGTTTCACAGCAAAAGGAATAGCACCAATATGGTCAATATGACCATGGGTAATCACGATACCGACCACGTTCTTTCCCTTAAGATAGGCAAGATCCGGAATGCTTCCATTGATACCATGCTGGTACTGATCGGCAAACTGGATTCCCATATCAACTATCACCACCTCGCCATTGTACTCAAAAGCGGTACAATTGAGTCCTACTTGCTCCACTCCTCCGAGTGGAATGATTCGAAGCACATCTTTTGGAGTGGGTGTAGCTTTGAGCTCTTCGTATCCAAGAAATGACTTGAGTGCGAGCTGTGGGGTGACGAAGGGGAACGATCGCTTGTTTCTGAATTTGGGGATACTCACAAAGCTAGATCCTGGTTCTACTTTTTTTCCTCCAGTTTCAGATCGTCGATCGGTTCGAGAGTAGTACCCTTCCTTTTTGGGAGCTGTATGTGTGGCGCTTCGAGGATGAGCGTGAGGAGAGGATGATTTTTTTGATGATGCAGGTGTAGGAAATGTTGCATCCGGAGTCGTGTCCAATGAGTCAGTTGTCATAGTATTTGTATAAAGTAAGTTGAATTATAAGGTATGAATAAGAATAATTACGCATGGTATTCGTCAGAGTATTTCCTTGAGTAATTTTTCAGTATCTTGCTTGAGAAGTCGGTTGAGATCCTTGATTTCAATATCAGGAATATCCTGAAGTGCGGTTTCGTAAAATTCTCTTGCGGCGCTCACAATATTTGCATGGAGCAATTTGCCATTTTGAGGAAGCATCAGACCACGACTTTCGAGATGCACTGACGAAAGCAGGGCTCGCGTATCCGTATCGCAAATGTAGGTTACTACCAAAACCCCCTGTTCTTGCATAAGAGCACGAAGTTCTGCAACATGTTGAGGTAATCTCGCATATCCTCCCGGAGTTTTACTGGGGGCACGAGGAGTTCGATTTGAGGGCTTTTTTTTGTGGCCTGATCGTCCACTATGAGGAGCTCGAGCGGGAGCGCTATTGAAAACGTCAGAATATTCGGACGTGGAATGTTGGGTATTTTGGCGAAATCAAGGCCTATGAGTATTCATACAAAAACGAGCGTTCAGTACATTTCTCTCGTTCAAAAAAATATGGTGAACAAGAGTCAATCAAAATAATCGAGCTGGGCTCGTGTATATCATCGGAATTTGAAGTATCTCGAAGAGTATTTCAAAATTCCCGTGATGTAAGCGAACAGAGCGAGTATAGTACTTATTTTATATAAAACAAGTATTTGTTGATGGCGACTGGTATTTTTGTAGTATCCCAACTATATTTTGGAAGAGCTTCCACCTCAAATCCAGTCCCGACGAATTCCTTGTTGAGAAAAACATGCTTTTGAAAAAACGCATATTTTGCCTCTAGAGCTTTACTCTGCTTGGCACGTTTGGCAAATTCTTGATTGTGAAACAGAAAAAAAGTAAATGATTCTCAAAAATCCTCGTATTTGTTTGTCATGGCATACCCGCTCACAAAGTCCTGAATGGACATTCATGGCTTCTTGGTAGACATATCCACCCAGGATATGCTGTAAAATTTTTCACTCGGATCTCCAAGTATCATTCATGACTTTAGATACTGTATGTCGACAACATGGGCCAACTCGTGCAAAAGCACCTTTATGCTTTCTGATATGGAAGCAAGAGGAACCACCAGGCTTACGAGCTCCGTTGTCATTTTACCGCGTGGTTCTACCCGATCATCCACGAGCTCCAGTCGTACTGGTGTAATGAGAGGTTCCAATTTTGGACTAGAAAGTATAGAGTCATATGCCTGAATGAGAGGCTCGGGTGGTGGATTTGTGGTAAGAATTTCCATCACCACTTTTTCTGGAGCACTCGTAAGCGGGTCGGCAGAGGAAGAAGGAATACTGGGAGAGGAAGCTTGTGAGGTGTGTTCTGGAGTATCTTTGAGAGAACTTGATGAAATGTTGGGCGATTGAGTGTCACTTTTTATCGAATCTTGTGGGTGAGAATGCTTTTGAGTATGAGTGAGTGCTCGGGACTCATCAAAGTCACTGATGGTTGCAACCGCATCACCCCGTGAAAGATCCATCCAAGAAAAAAGAAGGACGAATGAAAAAGAAAAATAGAATATAAAAAGCTTATACGACACCATGACTAACTTCCAGTACTCGTGGAATAGATAAGTTTAATAATTGCATTGACCAGCGGGAACGAAATCAGCATCATCACGAAGCCAATAATTCCAAACTTGAGGGAACCCTTGGCCTTTTTGATCCGCTCATCATCGCCTGCGGCTATGGTATAGAGAATCGCTGCATACACGATGGCACCAATCGCGAGAATGGAACCTGCAGAAATAAGTCGATTTGCGATGGCGATTACTTTTTTTTGAGCACCTTCTTCTATGGTATAATCTTCACCCTCTGCTTCTATACCCTGATTTGGCTTACATTCAGCTAAAAGTTCTTTGACGGTTTTTGAGTCAGTCAAGCTTTGGGCACAGCGTGCAGGTGCGGCATACGATTGAGGGAAAAACAAAAGACCAAACGATGTAGTCCAAATAAGCGAAACAATGGTCAATAATGCTTTTTTCATAAGACTAAAAGGAAAAGCCAGTTACAATTCGAACGACCGCGTAGGCAAGCGGAGCAATGATAAGACCAACGGCAACATAAATCAGGGCTAACCAAGCTTTTTTAAACTCTCCCGGATCTCCCTTGGCCGTAAACAGCTTAAATCCGATAAATATCATGGATCAAATAGCTATAACTGCATAGGCCCCCAGGAGGTACACCTGAATGGTCTTGAGAAAATTGCCCTGTATCGTAACATTGGTGCTTGATTCAGCACTATTTTCTCCACCCTTCACCAACAGCAAATCGGATGTTATGACTGGCTCATTTGACGCATATATCGTCACAGGAATTGATCCGAACAGCATATATCCAAAAAAGGCCAATGAACAAATGCGTGAAAAATATTTCATATTAACTAATGTTAAGTTGGTATATTGCTTCAATTATTGCGTATGCAGCTCCACTGAGCAAGATACCAATGAGAGAATAGGTAATAATAGATTTTGCATTTTTAACCTTATTTTCGTCTCCATAAGAGAGCATCATCAATATCCCCGCATAGGTAAGCGACATTATGGCCAGAACTCCCGCAAACATAATTGCCTGTCGAATAATCTTACCGATACTATTCTCTACGGCTGTTGATGACTCAAATGGAAGTCCCATTTTTTGAGGGGTCGGCAGATTGTTTGCATGCATCACATCAAAGCCCGTATATGAGAGGAATGTCAAAATCGTCACGACCAAGAAGATTTTGAGATGTTTGATAGTAACTATGCTCATATAATCCAAATTACAAATTGTATAATTCCATAGGAGAGCAGGGCAACAAATATAGCAATGATATTGTAGGTGATGATGATTTTACCCTTATTCGCCTTTTCACTATCTCCTCCACTGGTTACCATATAGAATCCTCCTATTACAATGGAGAGAACCGCGAGCGTGCTGATGACAATGAGGAGTATTCTGGTAACTCTTTTGAGAAACTCGGGTATATTATCCGAACCTTTTGTATATTCTCTATTCGTGGGGGTAATACCACTGAGATCTAGGGTGAAGCCCGTGCTCATGAGGGGGGATTTTCCAGGGGGTGTCGCAGGATTTTCAGGAACATATTTATCTGCAGCAGCATTATCTGCAGCATTTTTCATTGCAGCAGCATTATCTGCAGTATTTTTCTCTATGGCAGCTTCGAGATCTCAGGGGCATCAAAACTCTGAGTCGCCACAAGGCGCAGCATATCAACTCGACACTCAAAAAAAGACTCAGTGCAAAATTCCAAATGCAATCAATAGGGCCAAGCTCAAAAACTTTCGTACATTCGTCATATGAGAGTGATGTTGCCAAAATATATTTCTTTGAGTGCATAGTACCCCATACCGGGAAAAACTCAAAAATATTGCATTCGCTTTTCCTTGAATATACTTCATACAACATTTCGCTCACTACCATGCAAATATTTCTGTCGATTTTTTTTAATGGACTCATCCTGTATGGCCTCAGTTTTTTTCTACCAGAAATAACCGCTACAGGAGGCCTGAAACTCTATTTTGTTGCTGGTATACTGCTCGGTCTACTCAACACTTTCGTGAAGCCAATTCTCAAAATACTTGGCTTCCCCTTTGTCATACTGACATTTGGACTTTTTAGTCTGGTAATAAATGGTGTGATTCTCGCATTGCTTCAAAAGGCAATCGAGATGCTGAACATTGTCGGAGTCACATATAATTTTGGTGGCTGGGTCAACTTTGCAATTGCGGTTGTTATTTTCAGTATTTTTAATACACTGTACGGCACTTTTTTCAAACGATAAATATGGCTTCTATTCTAACCTGGGTCCTTGTCGCAATTAGCGCAATACTCTGCCTTCTCATTGTACTTCAGTCCAAAGGTACTGGACTTTCTCTTGCACCGGGATCTGGTGATTTCGGCAAATTCGAAAAGCGAGGTCCTGAAAAAATTCTTCACATCATAACTACCGTTTTGGTGGTAGGGTTTGTGGTTTGCGCAACGCTCATATTCTTTTTTGCCGCTTAAACACCGGCAATCCTCTCCTGTTTTATGGATCTTTTTCTTCGAATTAAAAAATACCTGTTTTTGCTTGCTTTTGTAATTTCTATTACCTTGAGCATTCATGTAATAGTCGTATATCTATATGATGATGCTGAAATGGTCGCAGAGAGGGGTGGGACTTTTAGCATTGGGGCTACGGGGCTTTCACCAAGTCTCAATCCCACGCAGTACGGCCAAGATACACTCAATGACTTCATGTTGAGATTTCTCTACCGAGGTCTACTGCAATACAATCCCAACACCAAAACTATGGAGGGGGATCTTGCCAACTGTGATATTAGCAAAAATCTCGGAGAGATCCGATGTTTCTTCAAAACTGGAGCGGTTTGGAGTGACGGAAGTAAAATTACTATCGAAGATGCTCTTGCGACATATTCACTTCTCGCAGAAACCGAAACCAATAAAAAACTTCAATCATCGCTGTCCAAATTTGCGATAACCCGAGAGGAAACTGCTCTGGTGTTTCGATCTACGAATGGATCTATTGAAACCCTCCAACTCTTGACTATACCCGTGATCAAAAAATCTATCACCGAACAAGTTAGGAGTGGAGGAAAAATTCAAGAAGAAGTGTATGGGTGAAAGTATACCCTTGATAAAAGAGAAAGTGACCCGGTTCGCATGAGCGAAAATATCGTTCTCGTTTCCATCAATGATGGAATAACCACCAACGGTAGTTATTCCAAAATTATACTGAGGATTTTCAGCGAAAAAAACATTCTGATGGAGCAGAAAGATAGCCTGAATCTTGTGTTTCCAGGATATTACGATGATGAGAATCTCGGACAAAGATTTATACAACAAGAAATATTTACTCCGGACTTTGTTGGCGCTTTTATCAACAGTGAACGCATCGTTCCAGAACGACGCAAAGTGCTCACGAGCCTGATTCATGAGATTGTAAAAAATTCTGAGAACAAGCTGCAATCTATCAAAAATCCATTCTTTACAGAGTCTACCATCATTCATCCCATTGGCGAAAATATAGATCTCGAACTGCAAAAAGTGGGCTACTATCGCAAAAAAAATCTCCCAAAAATAGAAGTTACCGAATCAGGATCTCTCGCCAAACCTCTTCCGCCCCTTCCCCAAGCCCCTGCTACACCCGCGTTGCCCGTTGTAACGCCAACCCCAGAAAAAAAGCAAAATACCGCATTTCCCAAAGCACTTGCTTATATATATGCTCCAGGAAAGACTTCTATTGTAAGCGTACCTTTCTCTTCAGAAATACAAATAGAAGGTAGAGTTCCAAAAAATATCACCAAGGTCTACGTCAACGATTACCAACTGAGAGGATATGTGATGGGAAGTGGAAAATTCATCTATCGAGCTCGGATAGAAATTGGTAATTTGAAAAAGGGAACCAACACCTATGTGCTCGCTTTTGAAACAAATGGAAAGAAGGAAATTATCGAATCCATAGAAATTCATAATGGCGACGGTTTTGTGGTGCCAGCGCCTTCCGAGATAGCAGAAATTCCAAAAACACCACCACTGCCCATAGTGGTTTCGACTGGAAGCGCTTTCACTGGAAATATCGCGACCGGAAGTACTGTTGCCTCGAGCGATGGAACACTATCAGGAAATCTTCTTCCAAAAGAAACAGTTGCAAGTACGGGAAGCGTTTCAGTGATTTCTACTTGAGCCTTGATAACCCCCGAAAAACCTGAACTATATCTAGACGATAGGAAGCTCTACTACAAAAATGGTACTCCAGTAAAACTGATTCTCCGAAGCTTAAGTCCAAAAACAGAAATATCCGACATTTCAAAAGAAATTGTAACCGGACTTGAAAAAATTGGCTTCACTATTCAACTTGAAGAAATAGAAAGTTCCGCAGAATCGCTCACGACAGCCAAAAATTATGAATCCAAAAATTATGATATATTCATCACGGGGATAAATCTTTGATATATAGGAACCTATATCATGCCATACTTCCACTCATGACAATCGCAAAATGGATTCAATTTCTCCCTGATACGGAACCCCGCACTTGATATTTTGCTCGAAGAACTCAAGACCAAGGACCTCGCTGTCGAGGGGCGTAATCGAACCTTTGAAAAAATTAACGACATTCTCAAAAAAGAGTCCGTGCTCGTGCCAATAGGAACCAGCCCCCTCAAGCTATTCATCGACAAAAATATACAAGATTTCCATGTTCCAAATTTTCTTCCATCGCCAGTGTTTGTTGATAGCCCGATTCTTGGTTCCTATATCAACAAGACCTATATCGTTCGACTAGAAACAAAGTCCGTGCAAGGATTCTTTGACTGGTGCTATGATCATCTATTCCCAATTCTGTAAATGAAAGAAGATATAGTTATTCCCGCGTGGGAAGTCGCGAGTAAGCATGCAGAGATAAAAATTTTTAATTTTTTTCCATCCTTTCTTTCGACGTTCTATCTTTCACTGATATTACTCTATCAGGTATCGTGGAGCTATATCAATGTATTTAATCTCCAGGATCAATTCTTTAGCATGGTCATCAATTTTGTACATGCGGATTATTTTGGAGAAGTTTTAGTGGGGCTTGGGATATTTTTCATTGCATATATTCTCATCACTCCGATATCTGAAGGTGGCATCATCGCCCTGATAGATGCGGAGAGCCGAGGAAACAAAAGCGACAGCAAGTCCTTGAACTTCTGACTCAGCAAAGGGCTCAAGTACTTCCTGCCGATATTTGAGGCAAACAACATTACGGCGCTTTTCAAACTTCTGTCCATACTGACATTTACGATATTTCTATTGCGTCTCTTTGGAATGGCATACATGGGATACATCCTCATCGCCATGGGAATTTATTTTCTTCTCGCCGTAGTCATAAATATTTTTCTTGCCTATACGCGCTTTTTTATTGTACTTGAAAATAAAAAAGCTTTTGATGCGATTGTTTCATCGTCAACCATGGCGCTCGACAATATGGGAATTACTTTCAAGCTCTATATCACGCTTATTCTCGTATATGTTCGAACCGTTTTGACGGTACTCGTTTTTATTTTGCTACCATTTGTTATATCTGCCATATTTACCTATGTTACGGTAGCTAGCATAAAGCTTATTTTCATTGGAATACTCCTTCTCATCATTTTCGTTTTTTTTGTTTTTGTGAGTCATCTCAATAGTGTGCTTGAGATCTTCGTAGACACCCTGTGGTACCGAGCCTATATCGACAATAAAAAGAAAGCTTTGGAAGAAACTCACTCAGAATCTCATATCCATCACTCAAGTGATTTGGAAAATACTCACGGGGATACGCTCGGTCATGCGGAGCTCAAAAAACATGAGGAGCAGGGTCGAGGAGGCTAGGAGAAAACCAAGTAACAAGAATGAATTCTGCCAAGACTTCGCACAAAATAAGTATGACCCTTGGAACTCTAAGCGATAACATCACTGAAGTCATCTCGCATTCCATCTTTTCGAAACTCGTGAATTCCATTTCGTGTGGCGAGAAGTGCGAGGCAGGCGGCCATTTGTCGTTTTGGTGAAATATCACTACCGATCATTTCTCGTACATCAAGATAGGTAAGCTCTAAGATTTTATCCAAGGTCATCCCAATAATAGCCTCCCCAAAGATCGCAGCCGCAGCAGTCGTAATAATCGCTGTATCGCCCTCGAAAGCAAAATCCTCCAATCTATCGTCTGTGACTTTGACGTGCACGGTCATGCTATCTCCACAACTTCGATTGCTCTCCTTGTAGGAAAAAGTTGGATGCTCGAGAGTTCCTTTGTTAGGTGGATTTTTTGCGTACTCAAGAATAAGTGCGGATGCATCAGAATTCATAGCTAGTTTAGAGGAGTTAATGTTTAGAGTAGTGGGCTCGATGCGATAATTTCTATGAAGCAATTTCTTTCTACGAGACCACCAAACTGCTTATGACAAGGAATCAAGTGCCTCAAAAAATTTTTTTATATCAGTGCGTGTGGTATAGAGAGAAATACTCATTCTTACGGTACCGGAAACTCCTTGTTCTAGGTGCAATGGCTCAGCGCAATGATGCCCAGCTCGGACGCAAACATTTTTTGCCGCGAGTGCATCCGCCACATCAACTATATGATAACCAGGAACTTCAAACGCAAAAACACCAGAACGCAGATTTCCCGAAGGCAATACTGCTTGAGTAGGTCAAAATAGCGTTATTCTATCCTCACGCTTGGCAAACTCTTCGAGCGCAAATGTAACGAGTTCCGCTTCGTGCTTTTCAAGAAAAGCGTAACTTCCAATAGATTCAAAATATTCCACGCTCGCAAGAAGTGAAACGGCTCCGGTGAGATTTGGCGTACCAGGCTCAAGGCGGTACGGGAGTCCAGAAAATTCAAACCCATCCGTATGAACAAAATTTATTGCTCCACCACCTCCAATGGCAGGCACTAGAGTTTTTAGAAGCTCCTGTCTTCACCAAAGAATACCAATCCCAGTATCGGCCCAAATTTTATGACCAGTAAAAATGGCAAAATCTAGCTCATTTTTTATGACATCAACTGGCATATGAGCGATTCTCTGACTTGCATCCATTATACGAAACGGAGGTTTTCCCCAGTCAGGAAGCCAATACTTTGAGATAATTGATGCCATCTGAGTAAAATCTACGCCCGTACCTGTAACATTGGAGCAACCAGTAAACGATATTACCTTGGTATTGGAAGTAAGCTTCTCCACAAAATCTTGCAGATCGAGTTCAAAATCAGAAGTAATACCGACAAATTCTACCTCAATACCATGTGACTCTCGGAGCATCAACCAAGGCACCACATTGGCATGATGTTCCATAATTGAGAGCAATACTCGGTCCCCAGATTTTATCCAACCACTCTTTGCCATCGAGGCAGCAAGAAGATTAAAGGCTCAAGTAGCGTTATTCGAATAGGTAATTTCGTAGTGACTTTTTGCCCCGATCAACCTCGCCACGGCGACTTTGGAAGACTTGTACAAGTTCTCGGAAAGTTCGGAAAGTTCATAAGAGCCTCTGTGGATATTTGAGTATCCAGTTCTGAGATATTGTGCAACGCTATCGATTACCATGTTTGGCTTCTGAGACGTGCTGGCACTATCAAGAAATACGAGATTTGGGAATTTTTCGAATATCGGAAAATCTGAACGAATATCTGGCATTGAGATAAATTAAAGTCATATTTTTTTAAAAATCTCTTCTTGGAGATACTTCAATGTGGTATCAGACATTCAAGTATACACTTTGGAGATGCGTGCTGTGAGATAGAGTCTTTGAGCAAGAGTGAGAGAAATTCCACGAGAAGAAAGATACGAAAGCGTGTCTCCTGAAAGTCGCTCGGTTGTGGCAGAATGACTTGCTAGACCATCATCGGAAGCCACCTTAAGCTCAGGAATACCCCGAACGCTACCAGTTTGACCCAAAAACACCGCAGATTCATGAATTTTTACTGCATATGCTGCTGCCTGTGGATGAATCATAGCAGAAATCTTCGCATGCACACTCGCATGCTCGGGCACAAGTATCAAAGCCTCATGAATATAATGATTGGATCTTCCCATAACTTCTCCAAAGCTCGAATAGCAGAATTCTTCTGAGCCCTTCCCGATAACAACAGAACGCAGTTCTGCCTGAGCTCGTTCGTCTGCTAATACCATGTGGATTTCACTCAATTCTGCCATTTCCAAAGAAAAAATCGTAACAGTACCTGTTACTGTTATTTGGGTAACGCCTTTTCCATATAAAAAATAGTTTCCCGTACTGAGCTCATGAGAAGTGCCTGCCTCCAAAAGAGTTACACCTAGAAATTCTTTGGGCGCCACAGTGGGGTCTCATTCAAAACGAAAACTTGAACCACAACCACAGCGTCAAGCCACTCGTTCGGAAGCGAAAATCCATTTTTTTCCAACCTGCGTGATCCTCGCTCCGCTCAGCTTTTCTGCTTCGGTCGCAAGACATGACACTACAAATCCTTCCCTCGTCTCAAATCGTATCAAAGGTTCATTCTCAGGTACTTCCGCAAGAACCTCGATTTTGGTACCCTCACATCCCTTCCGAATAAGTCGCACGAAAACTTCGCGAACCCCTTGGTCGCGAAAGTTTTGAAGTGAAACTGTATCGAGCGTAATCATATCGGTTTTAGTGTCAGTTTTCTAGCTCCATGCCAATAAGGATATTCATTTCCACGGCATATTCCAGAGGAAGTTCACTCACAATCGGCGCAAGAAAACCATTCACGATCATTTGTCTCGCAGCAGACTCTTCCAGGCCACGACTCTTGAGATATGCGAGCGTTTCTTCTGAAATTTTTCCAACACTTGCCTCTTGCGCTACCAGCGAGTCTGGGGTGCCTACTCGTATATCTGGGATGGTATCAGAGCGGGAAATCCCATCGAGTAAGAGCCCATCGCAGGTTACCTGAGAAACCGCACCTTTCGCGCTTGGCTTAATATCTACCAGCCCTCGATAATGGGAAACTCCCCCCGCCTTGGATAACGATTTGGAAATAACTTCCGAGGTAGTACGTTCTCCAATATGGATAATCTTCGCCCCCGTATCAGCCACCTGACCTGCATTAGCAAAAGCCACTCCAATGTGACGAGCCTTAGAATTATTACCCAGAAGCACGGAACATGGGTAGAGCATTGTGACCCCCGAACCGAGATTTCCTCCAATCCATTCGATAAATCCATCCTCTTGGACTATGGCCCGCTTGGTGTTAAGATTGTAGGTATCAATAGACCAATTCTCGACAGAACTGTATCGCATTTTTGCCGACTTACCAACATACACCTCTACACAACCCGCATGCAAACTGGAAGTCCCGTACTTTGGCGCAGAACATCCTTCGATATAGTGAGCCTCGGCATCATCTTCTACAATAATGATCGTATGCTCAAACTGCCCACCAGACTTTGCATTCATTCGGAAATATGCCTGGAGCGGTTCCGTGATTTTAACGCCTTTTGGAACATAGAGAAAGGTGCCTCCACTCCAAACCGCGCCATGAAGCGCCGCAAATTTGTGATCCGACGGAGGAACCGCTTTCATAAAATATTTCCGGAGTAAATCTTCATGCCTGTGGATGGCCACCGACATATCTTCAAAAATCACTCCCTGCTCCACCAGCTCGTCCTTGAGTTTGTGGTAGACGACTTCGCTGTCGTATTGAGCCCCGACCCCCGCGAGCATTTGTCGCTCCGCCTCGGGAATGCCAAGCTTTTCAAAAGTATTTTTTATCGTTTCTGGCACATCATCCCAAGATTTTGCGTCAGTTACGCCAGCGGGCTTGGCAAAATAATAAATATTCTGCAATTCCAATCCACTGAGATCTGGCCCCCACACCGGCAAAGGCTTGGACTCAAAAATGGCAAGCGACTTCAGTCGCAACTGGAGCATCCAGTCAGGCTCATTACCATTTTTGGAAATCATCCGGACCACGCTCTCATTGATTCCGGCAGCTGCTACCGTGGTATAATCGATGCGGTCCTGACTATCAAAAATCGTGCGAGAAAGACCTTCGAAAATATGGGGAGTTTCCGGAGCTTCGGATTCGAGTATTTGATTGACGGTGGTCATTTGCTAAATAATCGGATATATGTGTGCCGGTGCAGAAAAACCAACTTTTTCTACTTCTCGAAGCAATGCTATGGATCCAATTTCGGCAATCTTCCCCGCATCGATAACCACCACTTGATCTGGAAGCAAGTATTCTGCAAGTCGATAGTTATGAGTGACCACTATGAGGGCGCGCTCCGTAGTGGAACACGCAGCAAGTGAAGTCGCAACAGCCTTAAACGCATCAATGTCTAAGCCCGAATCTATTTCGTCTACAAGAATATAACGAGGGCTAAGAATTTCAATTTGAAGCATCTCGATTCGGCGTTTTTCCCCTCCGCTGAAGCCAACATTGAGATCACGGTCCAAAAAAGCTTCTGGGAGTCCGAGTTTTTGAAGCTTTTGCCCCAAAAATCGTCGAAATACAAATGGTGTCATAGGCTTGACCTCAGCCCCTTCTCGTTTGAGTTTTTCGTTGAAAATAGTTCGCAGAAATTCTCCCAGCTTGATGCCAGGAATTTCAGGAATATTCTGAAGCGCAAGAAACATGCCAGATCGGGCCCGTTCCGCTATGTCCGATTGAGAAATATCGACACCATCGAGCAAAATAACCCCCTCAGTAAGTCGATATTGAGGATAGCCCATCATGCTCATAACGAGTGAAGATTTTCCACTTCCATTTTTTCCCACGATAAAATATATTTTACCGGGAAGAAATTGTATATCCATACTCTGAAGCACGCTTTTTTCTCCTACAGAAACAGAATAGTTTTTAAGTTCCAACATAATATGTGACTAATTTGGTCATATATTAAAGAAAAAGAGGAGAAATTCAAACAAATACCATAAAATGGTGTTTGAAAATTTTGAATCTAGAATACTTGTAATGCAAATCAGGTTGGAATATAAACATAGCTTGCAAATATCCAGAAGCAAGGATAGGCATAGAAAAACCTGTGCAGAAACCTATCTCTCAGTAACATGATTTTCGCTCATATGCTCACAATAATTTGCCACAGATTCGAGAATTGCTGGAGAGTAGGAACACGGACTACTATCGAATGAGTATCAAAAAGTGGAGATATATTGCACCATGGCAAGCTTATAATCGTATCGACAGGCTGACAGATTCAAAGAATTCGTTATTGGGCATGTATATCTTTTTCACTGAAAATTTTGCAGTAAAATCCCGTTTGCCAAAAATGCATGCAATTGCATCAATTCTCGTAAACGCAGGGACTTAAAAGTGCTTTTTGTAATCGTAGCGTAAGAATGTTCAAACTTCGGGTGCAAAATGCTGTGTATTTTTTTAATGTACTCGTTTACCAGAGAAGCTTTTTGTCAATTGAACTTTGACTGCTCTTCAACAAAAATCTTAGATTTACCAGAATCCATCGGTATGTGGTTTTTCATAATCATGATATTACGAACCAATCCAATGTATAAAATTATTTATCTTTTTAAAAGACAAAATCACGACAAATACGCCACTATCTCACTCAAGCTCGATACTTATTGGCGTTACGCAATTTCCAAGCCAACCGGGCAATGGTCAGAACCATATATTTCGGGTCGGATAAAAGCATTTCGAAGCACTGGCTGGAGCGAAGGTGAAACCATATGATAATCAATTCTCCATCAGACATTTCGAGAGCGTGCCCCGCCAAAATTCGACCACCAAGTGTATGCTTCCGGCGTATCTGGATAAAAGTGGCGGAATGTGTCGATAAATCCAGCATCCACGAATGCCTGGAAGCCAGCTCGTTCCTCATCCGTAAATCCAGCACTCCCACGATTCGCTTTGGGATTCTTGAGATCAATTTCTCGATGCGCCACATTGAGATCGCCACAAAAAATGACTGGTTTTTTGGTTTCGAGAAGTTTCATATGTTTGATAAATGCCCGATCCCAGCGTTGTCGATATTCCAAACGCTCGAGCTCAGGCTTTGCATTGGGGGTATATACTGTCGTAAAATAAAAATCAGGAAATTCGAGCGTGAGTACTCTCCCCTCATTATCAGACTCTATGGCCCCGTTTAATCCGAATTCCACAGATAACGGTAAAATTTTTGTAAATACGGCCGTCCCCGAATACCCAGGTCGTTCTGCGCCATGCCAATAGACTTGATACCCGAGATCAGTGAGCTCCTGAAAAATCGGATTTTGATCTTCCTTGGCTTTGACTTCTTGGAGCCCGATTACGTCAGGATTTTCTATTTTCAAATACTCAAGAAAGCCTTTTTTGGCGCAAGCCCGGATGCCGTTAACGTTCCAGGAAATGAATTTCATAGTCAGGATAGAAAATATATACTAACCGACTATATCGAAAAATACCAGGTTGGGAAGATATCGTAGCTGGTAGAATACATTTTGTGCATAGATGGAAATTTCCTATGCATCAGATACGGAAGTTATTAGATCAAAAAAAGAGCAAAGGCAACAAAAAAACGTGGTAGGATAAGTGTGAC
>JBEICN010000010.1:0-26115 GCA_040383945.1 Candidatus Peribacteria bacterium
ATTTCCATCTATGCACAAAATGTATTCTACCAGCTACGTGATTGTAGGTGAAATTGTTTGACAAATTAAGTTTTATATATAGAAAATGTTTGGACACACGGAAGCTTTTTGGTTTCTCGTGAGAGTCTATTGTTCATTAAAACTGAAAGGAAACTTGTGATGGCCCAACAACTCGGGATCGCGCAAGCACCAGCCACGCCTGGACAAATCAACGAGGTCATTCATCTTTTGCAAATATCACTACCTTCGCCGGGGCAACTTCGAGAAATAGCGATTCGTTGCTGTTCTGACAAGGTGAGCGCTCAATTGCTCATTGAGCGTGCTGGAGAGTTGAAATCGATAAGGAGGCAATTATTCGATCTGGCAAGAGAACTCTCCAGTTCTCCACTGCATGCTGAACAAGTGACAAAGTCGAACTTCGGCTACTCGGGAGGATACAGTAACGCTCGACCTGCCCATGAGCAAATTACTATTCTCAAGAGTCACAGTTGGGGCAGAGAAGTAGACTGGACTCTGAATGAATTGCAACAGCAACTCCTCAGAAAACCAGCACCTCTCTGCTCAGAAGGGTACTTTGTCGCCGTTTTCCATGAATCCATGGTCACCGACCACGAAAAACACCCTGACGTCGACCAGTCTATTCCACTCACACTCGCGCTCAATGCTCTCAGTAAGCAGCGGGGGGGTCGTCTGGTAAATAACTGCGAAAGCGAGCTCGGAGCCACGTACTACCACAGAAGCTCGAGGTCGGCGGAGAAAATGCAAGAACTCTGGGAGTCCCAAGGAAGACCCTCTGGGGTCATCCTTGTTCCAGCTCAGCTCGGCATCGAGCACCGAGGCAAGAGCGTCCTACGCTCCCGTGTGTTAATCCGTGGTTCCGAGTTCCCACTCGACGGTCCGGAGGTGGTCATGATGTTGCTGACACATCCGGATCGCATGTGTTGCGACGGGGACTTGTGGCTCGATTTACCGGCTAGTGAGTATTCCCCTAGTGGTAATGGTGTCTTCGACCACGCTCTCGCCCTGCAATTCATTGACCATCAAGTCCATCTTGATGTTCGCACTTATGGTGTAGAGAGTGGCGACTACGGTTCAGCCTCAGGGTTCCTTCCAGATTCAAATTGATTCTTTACTTCGCACGCTCGATGCTCTCCGCATTCTAGCATTGCTGAATTCATTGGATCGCAAAGTGTACGCTTCGGCGTACACTTTTTTTGCTTTCTTAAGATCTCGAGTAATTTTTCAACGTAGGAAGTATTGGTAGGTGTGTAGGATCGACTACTTTGACAAGTTGCCATATTTGGATATAACTTCTGCGGACACATGGAGGCTATTTTGGCTTCTCGTGCATGTCCAATGTTGATTAACTTACAGTGAAGGAGAACGACGATGACCTCACGGATCACGTCAGGACAGGAAGCGCAAATTCGCACGTTTGCGGAAGTAGCCGTGCGTAAAGCGGTTCAGGAGACTTTAGTTTCTATGAATCTTTCTCTTGAAGAAGCCCAGCGCGTGATCGAGCGTGGCGGAATTTTCCAGAGTTACTTAGCGGAGGCAGTGAACATCGCTTTGACGAGCTTGCAGATTTCTGATCTCTACTCCGACCAAGTCGTGGAGTCGAGCTACGGATACCTCTCGGGGTACCACAAGGCTCGTCCTGTGAGCTTGCAGATCGCCACCCTCCAACAATATGACTGGGGTCGAAAAATAGACTGGAGACTGAACAATGCGCAACTCCAGCTTCTCAGACGATCTCCGCCTCTTGGCTCGGAAGGGTACTTTGTCGTCGTGTTCCATGAAACCATGGTTATGCACTACGAGAGAAACCCTGGTGTCGATCAGTCTGGTGCGGTTACCTTGGCCTTGAATGCTTTGAACAAACAACGCAATTACAGTCTCAGCAATCTCTGTGAAGAGCGGCTTGGACCGACATACTACCGCAGAAACAAGCGTTCGGCTGAAATGATGCGCAAGCTCTGGGAATTCCAAGACTGCCCTATCGGGGTTATTCTCATCCCCGCGCAACTCGGGATCGAACATCGTGGGAAGAGTGTTCTTCGCAGCCGAGTGGTGATGCGTGGTTCCGAGTTCCCACTCGATGCCTACGAGATCATTCAGATGGTGCTGACTCACGAGCACCGTCTCAAACACTGCGATGACCTTTGGCTTGACTTACCCGGTTCGGAATATTCGGCTATTGCAAGTAGTGTTTTTGACGGCGACAGCGCTTTGGCTTTGAAGTTTATTGACGACAGGCCCAAGTTCGGTTGTTTTGGTGTCAGCAGTGCGCTTGACGGATCAGGCTCAGCTACCGGGTTCCTTCTGTAGCGAATTGATTCCTGACTTCGCTTGCCCGATGCTTCCGGCATTCTAGCGCTGTCGAATTCATCGGATCACAAAAGTGTACGCTTCGTCGTACACTTTTTTTTATGCTAGAAATTTCCGAGTTCTGAGGTATTACGAACGAAGCGTCCAAAATGTACCGCCATTGGCATCAGTCTTGAAGTCAAGCGTCTTGGAAGCCTTATTTCCTTCAGGTAGTAGAAAATCCCATTGCTCCGACCAGCCAGAAGGTGTTATTTCTGAAACAATACTGGTTTCTGCGAGTACCGCACCTTCTCCGGCAAAACCAGATACCGCTGGGAAAACATCATTGAATAGATGAAAATCAACATTTGAGGATCCAGGATACATGACCTGAAAATTCATATTTTCTGCTGTCAACACTACCAGACCGGTATATGCCATATTGATGGAGTTCCTCGTAGTATCAAAACGGACCATGGCATACGCGTTGCCGGCACCATCACTTCCGATAGGGTAGATGAGAGTTGGGAGAATGTTATAATCTCCTTGAAATGCTATACCGATAGAGGTATCATAGCTGTAGATATTTTGGAATACGTGCTGCATAAACCCTTGATTGGCCAACACTTCTTGCACGGTAGCGACGATTTGATCGTTTTGCATAAATTTATGAATTATGGGCTGAAAATCTTATTTTTTCACTTTTTTAACACTTCACAAGGAAAAGTCTAGCATGGTAAAAGCCAGAAGTCAAAAAAAGAATTTTGGGTGATCTATCTTGTACACAAGTTTTCGTTATTAAAACTCCCACTGTGTATTTTTCTCCTCAGAATAAAAGTAAAACTTTGTAAATTACTTGAAAATTCAAGTAGACTCGGCTGCATGCTCAAATTTCTTCGAACTGGGTCAGTTGTAGTACACATCTATCGTTCATTACTCTATATCACATACAATCAGCCTATACTGAAATGTCCATATTTTTCACACTAAGTCGTCCTACATGCTCGACAAATAGCCTCTAGTTTGAGTGCAAAAGGGCTTACAATTTGAAGTCCTACGAGTTTCAAAGTTTTATAATTTTTACACTATCTGATCCGCGGGGCTTATACTCGTATCCCCCTGCTTCGAGTGTTTTTTGTGATATGACGATTCGATGAGGTATGCCGAGTAGATCTGCATCTGTTGCTTTTGCTCAAAATGACGTAGACATACGGTCGTCTATGAGCACGCTCGCACCAGCTGATTCGAGTTTCTTTGCGAGCTCCATCGCCTGGTCTAGCATTTCCGGAAATGAGATAATGTAGTGACTATATGGTGCTATACTTTCTGGCCAAACTAGACCCTTTTCGTCAGCAAAACATTCGGCTATTACTCCGAGAATTCGAGAAATTCCTATGCCATAACATCCCATATATACCTTCTGAAGATTACCTTCAGTATCCGTATGCTTCACTCCAAAAGCATCAGTAAACCGTGTTCCGAGCTTGAAGATATTTCCAGTTTCACTTACAACCCGCTCTGAATATTTTGTGTTACCACACTTTATACAGTTGAACCCTCCAGCTTCTAGGATTTCTGTATTGTGGGCTTGGTTGCAGTTTGTGCATACATGGATCACATCTTCCCCGATGTTCAACTCTGTTTGAAACTCGTAACTGTATTTGGAAAAATCTCAACCAGAGGCAAATGTATAGTGAGTGATATGCCCTAGACCGAGACGTTCAAAAATACGAACGTAGGCCTCTCGTACGGTTTCAAAATATTCGTCGAGCGCTGACTCTGTCGAGTGAAAGCTATAGAGATCTTTCATGAGAAACTCACGCCCACGGAGCACTCCAGACTTTGCACGTTTTTCATTACGAAACTTATTTTGAAATTGGTAAACTGCACAGTGGTCCAGATCCTTGTACGACTGAATGAACTCCTTCATAAGTGGTGTAACAATTTCCTCATGCGTAGGATTGAGCGCATATTCCCGAGCTTCGTTCCCTTCAGACCCAGGAAGCTTGAAAAGCACATCAATCTCATTCCATCGATCCGTTTGCATCCAATGTTCTTTGGAGCCTAAAGCTGGCATGGATATTTCTATTCCACCAATCGCATCGAGCTCTTCGCGCACGATTGTCATAATATGATCGAGTGTTCGCTTCGCCATATGGAGATATGTGTAAGCTCCCGCAAATTCTCGACGAATGAAACCAGCTTGCACAAGCAGTGCTGTGCCTCGGTTTTCAGTCGCTGAAGGAGGATTTTTGAGAGTGGAGAATGGATATCTGGAAAGTCGGAGCATAGAAGTAGCACAAGATTATCGTCATATAATGTATACAGGAGTACACAAAGTACAATAGATAGCACACCCTTTATTATATAGTGTATTCCAAATACAGGAGATAATTTCACCTATGGTCGAGATACGCATGAGTTTATGTAGCTGATTGCTAGCGTCTTCGTATGCCTATTTTGTTCCCTCGTTTTCTATATTTCTATGATTCCTCCCTATAATCTATAAACTTCTTGAGTCTGTCATAAATCTGAAAAAATAGAAATTGTATATTTGGAAAATTTTGCATAAAAATTATCGATAGGATATTTTCAAATATTTTTGTTC
This sequence comes from Candidatus Peribacteria bacterium, assembly GCA_040383945.1. GTDB lineage: Bacteria > Patescibacteriota > Gracilibacteria > BD1-5 > UBA2023 > CAIVSN01. Next base: position 4,916 of record JBEICN010000010.1, read on the forward strand.
CTATACCACTATAGTTATTTGGACGTACTGGAGGTAGTATAGTATATCAAAGCGAGTACACCAGTTACGCTGATCAGTCGGGACACAAATGGAAGCATGAGGTTTCACGCACTAGCTTTCAGGATGATTATCACTATAATATCCTCACCTAACAACAACATTTTATAAGCAAAGCTTGACGAGTAGTCCGTTCATTACCATTTTTTTATGAAAAATATACTCAGAAAGATTGGTACGCTAGCTCCTTTGTTTGTTCTCATACTTGCTAGTCCTGTGCTCGCTCATCAACCGAGAATCACAGAAAATGTCATCACAAATGTTGTAGATCCCGAAGTCTCCAAGGCATACTATGCCCAATTATCCAATGAGCCACAGATGTACGTTATCCATGCAACAGGATCGTTCAATCTCTATGTCAATATCTTGATTCCAGACATCCAATGATCACCCAAAGATGTACAAGCTACCATCTTCAAGGACGGTGACTTTGCCCATCCGATAGCAACGCTAGGTGGCTCAAAAGCGCAGTGGGAATATTTCTTTGAACCATTTGGGTATGATGCGTACTGGCAATGACCCGAATATCGATCAAGAGCGGGTTCTTGAGTCTATCAAATTCAAGTATCGAGTCCGTTCAACACGAGCAAGTACGCTCTTGCGGTAGGGGAGATTGAGCGTTTTGATTTTGATGAAACCATCAATGCTCTCGCGCTTATACCAAAACTCAAGCGTGATTTTTTTGATGAATCTCCCATGAATTTTATATTTTCTCCGTTTGGTTGGTGAATTATAGCAATCCTCTTCATTTGTGCTTTTGTTTTTGGCACATTATTGCGTCTTTTTTTGCGCAAAATTCTTCACCAAACGATCTTAGTAAAAGACAAAAATATCGGTGATTTCGATCGTTGGATGAGATTCATCTTGTCTATGTTGCTTCTTCTTATCGCTATTTCTACTTCGTGGAACCTGTGGCTTATTTTTGCATCTGGATTTTGTTTTTTTGAAGCGGTTTTTGGCTGGTGTCCGATATATATGATTTTTGGGAAGAATTCTTGTAAGACGAGTACCTAGACTACAGAAGTATGAAGGCAATTTTGGGCTTTGCGACCGTTTGTATTGCGTACACTTTTCCACGGTATAAGCATGCGACATGTCTCTTTATTTTGGGAAACCCAAGACTCTACTCCTCGTAATAATTTTTACGAGATGGTTTATCCTATTACGTACTTCTCTGCCTGTTTCCAATATCCAAAAAAAGAAGGAAAATATCCAGAAACTTCTGGTACCATATATGGATATGTTGTCTTGGTGACGCCAGAAATCTGTCGGTAGAGTACATGGTCAATGAGAAATATTTCTTCCTGAGAAATCTTGCGAAACTCATCTCGAAGCGTTTCGATTTCTCCTACATACATCTGAATTCCAGAAATAGTATTTTTAGCTAATTATACTATAAAATCTATAACCTTTGCATCTACTGGAAAACTCTGGAAATGCGAGGGGGAGAGGACGAGGATTCGGTTCGCATGGATTTCATTTTTCCAATCCGGATTGAGCGAGTAGTTGGTATAGATACAGAGTGGCTTATGAGCATCTAGTATGCAGAAATCACTTTGAGGAAGCTCCGTGTGCAAGCTCAGTTTGGTTGATTCGCGCAGGGGTTCGGGAACTTTGGCGTTCCAGATTTCTTCATATGAATGATCCAGGAAGGTTTTTCTTTGTGTCGACCCCGTATATTGATTGATATTCGTTTGGATGGTAATGTATTTCTTTGAAGAAAAAGCACCAGCATTCCATTGCCAACTGCATATATTGGAGGCAAGATCTCCATCGAGTAAATGATAGTACATCCATTGGCTCGGAGTACTCCAGTGAGCTCCGCTCATATTACAAATCGTGCCAGCAACATACATGCGGAGATGATTGTGCATATAACCAGTTTGGTAGAGGGATTTGATTCCCAGATCCAAGGCTTCGATGCCGGTGTTTGCCTCGAGAAAGGCTCGTGGCATATCATGCGTAAGCACCGACTCTTGGTCAAAGCGAATATCTTGCAGGAGTTTTTCTGTACCAATTGCCTCCCAAACACGAAGAAAATACTCTCGCCAAGCGAGTTCTTTGAGAAATTGCTCGATCTGATTGGGTTGATACCCGCGCGCGAGTACGCGGTCCCGAACGGCTTTGATAGTAATAACTCCTCTTGATATATAGGGAGAGAGCATCGTAATATGACCCGTCAAATAATTGCGATCGCGACCATAGGCTATCGGGTCTATGGCATCGATTCGAGCTTCTATGCTCGCCATATCAGTAGGAAAACTATATGCAGGAATTTTCATAATTATTTTGAGTCTATGAGGCGCTTGATGTAAGCTTTGGCTTCGGCGAGTTCGCCTTCAAAGATGATCTTCCCATTGGAGGTTACTACACCCGTGCCTCTATTTTTCTGAAGTACGAGGCAGTCGGTATCTTTTGACTTCGCGACGAGCATCCAGAGATTTTCTAGATTGACTCGGTCGGTAATATCTACCACCAGATACCCCCGTCGCAAAGCTCGCTCATACTCACTTCTTTCATATTCGTAGAGATGATGAGGCACAGCTCGACTTCCCATCCGTATACCGGATTTTTTGCCTTTTGAGAGAGCGTCAATATGTTCGAGTTTGATTTTTGGCATAGACTAAAGAATTATTTTTTGTTGAATGAGAATATCGGTGGTGAGGAGCTGATCGTGATAACTTTTTGAAGCGATTACTCGACACAGATAGAGTTCGTGATCCCCACCGTCGTTATGGAGTTTTTCCAAGGCTTCCAATTCTACCCATCCTGCGATACCATCGATGGTATCATCTGGAGCGAGGAGTCATTTTTTTGTCAGATACGCAGTTTTGTTATAATCTTTTCCAGATTTTTTTCCAAGAATTCTTACGAGAGCTGCATGACTCGGTGAGAGAAGTTGGAGTATGCCATGGGATAGCTTTTGCCAGTTTTTTAGTGACTGAGTACCGGAGTAGAGAGCAATCACATAGTACTTGGGGTGCATGCTTACGGGTATCACATAGGACATGATATTATAATTTGTTTTCCCTCCAGCATCTCGTGTCAGTAGGGAATATATTGGATATGAGGGGAGATTCCAAGGCTTTCGCATATAGGTCTGTTTTATGAATATATTTCTACTGTGCCTATGAGTCAAGCAATCAGTTTTTTGTGTAGAGTGCTCGTGTAATTGCACTTGTGCCATGTGTGGAACATGTTTCTGTACTCCTAAGAGGGACTCGTGAGTTCATCAAAGAGAGATATGTTTTCCGAAGTTGCGCTACAAGTTTTTTGGGCGGAGGCTTTTTTTCTGTTATTTTTTTTGCGACTACCATGTTTTTCAAGAAGGGATTTTTTACTTTCTGGATCAAGTGATTTTTTGATACCATAGAGAATTTCACGAGATTTTCTGTTGGCAAGCTCTATGTCGACTATCGGATGTGGATAATCGCGACCGAGCACAAAGTCGTATTCTATGGATTCCATCTCTGAAATTATCCATGGAGCTGCTTGCAAGTATTTTGGAAGCCTCGCAAGTTCAGGAAGCCAAGTTGCAATAAATGTGCCATCAGTATCTTTGTCATGGAGCTGCTTGACGGGATTGTAAATGCGAAGCGTGTTGACACCCATACTGCCAGACTGCATTTGGATTTGTGTGTAGTGTATGCCGGGTTCATAATCCGTAAAAAGACGCGCGAGCCAGTGAGAAAATCGCCCCTGCCATGGCTGCATACAGGTGCAACACACAAACGACACGAGCGTCGCACGAGCTCGAAAATTTATCCAACCAGTAGCTCGAAGTTGACGAATAATTCCATCGATGAATGGTATTCCTGTTTGTGCTGATTCTATAGCAGACATGAGAGATTCATCATAGGTATTCCGGATCGTGTCATAGAGTGCAAAAGCATTTTCATTCTCAAATCTTGGCTCGCTTTCAAGTTTTTGTATAAAATGCGATTGCCAATGTAATCGAGAAGGAAAAGCTTGTAGTGATCGAAGAAATTTTGTCTCACCCGTAGACTTGAGTTCGCTGATCCGCGACCAGGTCATCTGTACCACTTGCCTCAGGGACAGGCAACCGTAGGCAAGATAGGGGGATATTCGAGAGCTTGCATGCTGTCAAGCTATAGGCCGACTCATGCCTCACATGTATCACTTACCTCGGGTGAGAAGGAATGATGTAAGCACGTTCATTCATTCCGTTTCTCCTCCAGGTTGTATGTTGGGATTTTGTAAGTTACGAGCCCAGGAATCAGAAAAAATTTGGCTCGCAAATTCTTTTTGTCATGGGGGAGGGGGGAGTATAGTCGCAGTCATTCGCACATTCCAAATCCGAGACCAATCGTCTCGAGATGTGAGTCTGCGTACTACGCCATTGGTGGGAAATTCTACCCAAGGAATTCATTTTGTTTTCAAATATTTTTGCATCTGAGTATCCCGCTCATAACTGATCGCATTTCCCGTTTCTTCGTGAGAGAAGATTTGCTCAATTTTGTAGTGCTCCAATATATTTTTCATCGCCTCAGAAATAGGGCGCTCGAAAATGATGAGGGGGATGTTTCGGGCCTTCAAGAGAGATGAAAGTTCGGTGAGCGAGCTTTCGATAAACTGTCTATGAAAATCCGAAAAATCTGGTGCACTCGTAATTCGTGGCTCAAAACTATACCAGGCTATAACCGGAATATCCTTTTCTTTTCCTAGCACCAAAGCTGCGGTCAAAGGCGCGTGATCGGTGATTCTGAGATCGCGTTTGTACCATACGAGAAGAATTTTTGGCTTTTCCAAGTTTTGATGGTTAATCTTTTGAAGAAAGTGACTATTACCGGATAATCTCGTTCAGCGCTTCTTGGTCAAGGTAGGGGGTTGGGTTTGGAAACTCCCTGTGCATACTGTTGGTCTGGTATTTCTTGTGCAAGATACATTCTATTATAGTTCGATATAGTACTTCAGATTACCTTCTTCGCTAAGAGCTTCTTGCAGCTTCCCCTGAAAATGTTCTACAAGACGAATGCTCGCAGTATTTTCATATTTTGTTACATGCTTGAAGAAGGAAAAGTTTGTCGACTCTTTTGCCCAATCTAGAAAGGCGGTGTAGACTTCAATGCCATATCATTTGTTTTGAAACTCTTTTCGTATCCAAATGCCAAGATTTGGCTCCGGAGTATCAAGGGCAGTTATGCCCATGCACCCGAGTAGCATGGCAGTTTCTTTATGAAAAATATAACATGTGAAATTGGTTCAATGGTGCCGATCTCGTATGACTTGTTTGATAAAGTTACGATTCTGCTCACGAGTAGGACGAAACTTATTTACGTAGAAGTTTTCATTCACTTCCAAAAATGCTTTGAGAAGATCGTCGAAATCAATTCATTCCGTATGAAATGGTTCCAACATGCAACGAGGAGTCTCAATTTTGACAGATTCTAGGTCGAGCTCTGGATTTTTGAGGAAGGAGTGATTCATGTTACACAAGCAGCTATACTCATATATGATATCCAAATATTCCTTTTTCTGCAAAAGATGTACTAGGTGGTTAATGGTCTAAAAAAATTAAAAAGCATGTTAGGGAAGTGTGTAACTCGTGTTCTACTTTGATAAAAAACATCGATGCTATTTCGTTATTCTATACCCAAACATCATTCCAGCAAGGAGGTGCTCTACCATATGACAGTGCGCCAGATGGATAAAATGAGGAATTATCTATATGTACACACCGAGTATCTTGAGCATTATTTTACTCACTATGTCATACCACATCATGCGAGTGTCAGGCAATTCCGGTATTTTCTATGAGAAAAAATACTGCTACGGTAAGCACCAACATAATGATGCTGGAAATTCCTATGTAGCGGTATTCTTTTTTGGTAAGTACATACTTGTGTATTGACGCAAAAAATAGGACAGAAATGACATATCCAATAGGAATAATAATCACACTTCGTTCTGGTGAGTCAGGAAAATGTTGGAGACCACCCGTCACCGCACCAATACCAATAGCCAGAATAGCGCTTGCAATAATAGTTTTCCATGTATGAGTCGTATCTTCTTCCAGAAGCGTTCATACGATAAAACAAAATACGCCAAGTGTGCCTATGAGAAGTGAGCGAGTTCCAGAAAACGCTCCATGTGATATAGCGCCAGTAATAAAACTTATACCAATATATTTGATAAGGGTGGTAAAATGATCACGAGAAAAAGTCATACGGTAAAAATGAAAGTTACTACAAGTGGAGATATACAACGGTATTTTGATACTACTCATATTTTGTAGACTATCTCACTCGATTGTGTCTATTTTTTATAGCCTAAAATAACATACGCGAGCAAATTCACTTCCCGTACTTCGCTTTTACGGCCCGATGCTTCTATGCTTGAATATGGCCTTGATTGCCTCTTCGGCACTAACTTAGTGGAATGTAGTACTTTAGATCCCCTCTCTCAGTGAGAGTCTCCTGAAGTTTCCCTTGAAAATGTACTGCGAGGCGAATACTCGCCGTATTTTTTGGATTAACCGAATGCTTGAAGAAGGTGAAATTTGTCGCTTGTTTTGCCCAACTCAAAAATGCAGTGTACACCTCGGTTCCGTATCATTTTCAGTGCAACTCTTTCCGTATCCAAAGACCAAGATTTGGCTCGGAAGTATCAAGAGAATTCATCCCCATACATCCAATGAGATTGCCAGAGGTCTTATCAAAAATATAGCATTCAAAGTTTTTTCAATTTTTTCGACCCTCTATAGTTTGTGCAATAAAATCTCGTTCCTGTTCCAGGGTAGGATGTAGTTCACTCACATAGAAATTTTCATTCGCTTCTATGAAGGCTTTTTGGAGATCACTAACATCAATTCATTCCATGCGGAATGGCTCCAAAACACAACGGGGAGTCTCGATCGTAATGGAATCTAGATCGAGTTCTGGATTTTTGAGGAAGGGGTAATTCATGTTACACAAGCAAATATTTTGTATATGATACCCAATTGTCCTTTTTCTGCAAAAGATGCACCAGACGTTTATGTTGCAATCTGCTCAACTTTATAGAAAGGAGTCATTGTATGGACTGTGGTAAACCCAAAAAACAGGGTAGCGGACAGAAAACACCCCTTAGGAACTCTATAAACTACAAGCATGATAATTCCATGAGTGTCTGAGGAAATTTCAAAAAATCCTATTTATTATAAACATTCATTCTAAGCAAAAAGAAGTTGAGAATTTACTGTAAAGTTCGTGATAATTGCTGTGGAATGACCTAGGTGCTTGAGAAGATTATCTCGGCTGATGATTAGCAACAATTACTCATAAAAAATTCCCCGAAACGCCGTGATGCGCTCGGGGATATGACTTATTCTGCCCAGGTCATAGGTACCTAATTTTGGTACAAAGATTATTGGACGAAAGTCACTGTACTTTCAGTCGAATGTCGGGCACGATGGTCTCTGGCTTGAAAACCACTTTGTAGTGGTACACACTGACATCAGCCACGTCAAGCTGTTCGACGAAGTATGTCACGTTGTCTGAGAATCCGAGAAAGTGCTTCTTGACCCGTCCCCATAAACTTGGACACGCATTCTTTGCTTTTCTCCAAAATTCATAGAGGGAATTTTGAAAGGTATAAATTTCTTGAATTTTTCTTGTGTTTTCAGAATCGGAATCATTAACCTATGACATAGATTATTTCCCAATTCTCATCACTCATGAAACGAAATATTACTGTCCAAGGTACTGAAATCGTACTTTTTGAACAACACGGTCAGAGATAGTTAATTACTCCAGTCAGAACGCCAAAAAAAATCATCCCCCTCGACTATTACAGACGAGAGGGATAGGGGGGGGTGGGTTTTAGCGAACGCCGTTGACTGGGTTTTGCCCAGCCTTTGCCTATTTCGCGAGCCGCGCCAAGCCAAACGCACATGCGAATAGCCCGACTGAACCGAAAATGGCTACATGAGCCATCGCGTACGGTTCACCGCTTGCAGGACCGGCCGTGGCCAACCAGAGGAACAGGATGCCGACCACTCCCATGGAGGCATCCGCCATGGTAGTTGCTCGGTGTTTGTTTGGCAATGCCACGATGTTTGTGACATTCCGAGTATTTGCTGTACCGGTCAACCGTTTCTTCATACTAAGTCTCCACCCCATCCAGTCACTTGGATAGGGAAAATTCGAATAGCGGAAGTGACTCCGAGAGAATTCCCCAATCCTTGACGAACTGGATAAATTGAGTGTATTAATAGTTGGGCACTTTGCAAATATAATAAAATTTATTAATTATACTTGTATCAAAGGAATTAATAAGCAAAATACCCATCAAGCTCATTCACTCCACATTTTATGAACCACTCCAAATTCCTTCTCTCGACCATCATTATGTCAATGCTGTTGGTATTTTCTCCTTTGACCCATGCTTCCTCCACTTTTGACCGGAGCTCAGAGGCAATACAGCAGAGAGATACCGAGCGGATTGCCGATCTTGCTACTATTGCTTCCTTTTTGGAACAATACTATCAGGATTACGTAGAGTATCCCAGATCAAAAGCGGAATTAGCCAAAGCATTTCGAGATTATAGTTACCGAGATACTGCCACACTCGATGATCCACTCTTGCGTAAGCGTTGAGCCTTGCTCGAATGTAAAAAGGGATATTCCTATGAGGTATATCCTGATTCTGATGGTGTCAAAAACGGTGCCTATCGACTCAGTGCTTGCATGGAAGGTAATACCAAACTTGCCAAGGAAGATGGTGGGATTTCTCCAAAAAGATTCGAAAGGGGATTTCAAGTTGATAAAAAACTTAGCGGTACGATGAAAATGTACTTATCAAGCAACTCTATCAAGAAAGCACTCGATAAGTTACCAAAAGCAGTCACACCTCTCTATCAAACGCTGAGTCTAGTACAATTTGCCAGTCTTCGAAAAAATGCCTATCCCGAGTGAAGTCCAAGTGCCAAGATTACTATGGTACAATACTCTGATTTCGAATGTTCCTATTGTTTGCGACATCGACAAGACGGGGTCATTGCTGGACTCAAAAAGAAGTACGGGAATGATATCGATTTTATTTTTAAGCCCGTCAATTTTGCACAACATCCAGGATCAGACGCCAAGGGATATGCCGCCCTCTGTGTAGCCAAAATTTGAGGCGTGAAAAAGTACCAGGAATACTACGGGAAAATTATGGACCAATCATTGGCTAATGAAGCGATGTTTCCCGTAGAAAATCTCTCGAGTCTCGCCCAAGACATTGGTATAGATAAGACAAAATTTGAAGCCTGCGTAGCAAAAGAGGAGACCGTGTCTGTATACCAAAATTATACAAAAGAAGCCTTTTCACTCGGACTTTCTGGTACCCCTACAACGATTATTATCAACAATTCCACTCGTGAATATGAATTGGTAGAAGGTGCATATCCGATTGAAAATTTTGAGAAGGTGGTGGATGGATTGTTGGGGAGGTAGGGGGGTGGATATCCGTTGCCTTCAATTCGCCTAATAGGTCAAAATCAAGATCTGTCGAAAATCTATCTAAGCCATAGAAATACATAGCGGCCGTTCCTCCTTTGAATCCAAGACATTTGGCAAGTTGGGGATTCCGATATATGTCTATCAGAAGCTGATTGAGCACGACCCGGTGTTTTTCGCGATTAAGCATACTTTTGTTTATAGGCAATAAGACGTTTTTCTAGGGCAGGGGACTGATACATTTTCACGAGTTCGAAACACTTTTTCCAGTCAATCGAGCCCACGTTATCAAAGTAGGAATCTTTGTAGAGATACATGGCGTCCAGAAAAGCTCGCTCTTTGGTCGCTATAGATATATTGCCTGAGTGAATGATTCACTCACCATTGAGGAGTACCGGCTTCTTGATAGACCGGAAAGCAAGAGTATGCCCGTCGATATCCATGGTGATCGTTTTATACGATACGAGGGTGATTTCTTCTGCATACTGGAAAATCACTCCCTCCATACGCAATACCGTATCCAGGCTGATATACGAAGGTCGGAGTATCTTATTTGCCAGTTCCAAAATATCATAGGGTTCGTCGCCTATCGCAAATACTCCGTTATGGAGTCGTCGTAGGTATCCTCGATTGCAGTAGTAAGCAATTTGCCTCCGAATATCCGTATACTCTTTTCCGAATGCAAAAGCGAGATCCTCGCTTGTGAGTACCGTTTTTCAGAGCTTTCTGAGATTGAGTAGTATTTTATTCATGAACTGAATGTCTCAATAATTAGGACATATAGTATTTGAATATTGAGATATTTCAATCTATTTTATCTAAAAGATTCTGTTTGCTTTACATATAGCTAAATGCACTCATGTTGGTTTTCTCATCTACCCTTTGAATAAAGAGATAACAATCGGATTTATGTTGCTGGTTGTAGGAATGGGTAAAGTGAGATTTGATAATACGAACAATAGTGATTATTTCCTGAATTTTTCTTATGTTTTCAGGAATGGGATTTGTAGGATTCGTAGTAGGCTATTTGCCTTCAAAAAAAGTACAAGCCAAATCATGTTTGGCAGTTGTTTTTATTATTACTAATAAATTCTCATATGAAACGAAATATTATCGTGCAGGGGACAGAGATTGTGTTTTTTGAGAAAAACAATCAAGATTATATTTGTTTGACGGATATCGCTAAGCGTAAAAATCCCGACACTCCGGCAGATATTGTGAAAAACTGGATGCGAAGCCATAATACGCTTGTCTTTATTGGAACTTGGGAATCGTTATATAATCAAAATTTCAAACTGGTCGAATTCGACCAGTTTCTTGCTGAAACCTGAAACAATAGCTTTCTCATGTCACCGCAAAAATGGATTCAAGCTACGGATGCTATTGGGATTATCTCCAAGTCTGGAAGGGGCGGTTGAACATTTGCTCACAAAGATATTGCTTTCAAATTTGCGAGTTGGATATCACCGGAGTTTGAACTGTACATAATCAAGGAATTCCAACGACTCAAAGAAATCGAGCAACAAAAAACCTCTCTTGGTTGGAGTGTTAAGCGTGAGCTTGCATCCGTCAATTATCGTATTCATACTGACGCGATACAGGAACATATTATCCCAAGTCTCATTGATTTTGAGAAAAGATACATCTATGCCGACGAAGCGGATATGCTCAATTTGGTCGTGTTTGGGAAGACAGCAAAGGAATGGCGAGATACGCATCCTAATCTAGCAAATACAGAAAACATTCGTGATTCTGCTCAGACCTATGAACTCGTCGTGCTATCGAATCTGGAGAGCTTCAATGCTGAATTCATTGGACAGGGACTCGGAAGATCACAAAGGTACGCACGACTCTCAAAAATTGCGAGTAATCAACTCGTTTCCTTAAAAAAGATTCTCACAAAACACACATTTCCTCTCTTGGGAGTCGAGCAGGGTTATAATTTTCCCCCTACCTCATCTGCGCCTTAAATCCCACCGCCGCGAGCGTATACCCGCCATGATCGCCATCAATGAAGTGGATATGGCGCCCCTGTTCATAATTGAATACCAGACACGTCATAAGCGATGTTTGGGAGACATGATACCCATAGTAGAGCCTTCCCATTTTGTGCTGCTCTTCCAGAAAGGTGAGAATAGAATTTTTCTGCGCTTCGGAACAATCGAGTACGAAACGAAGCATGTCGTCGAATTTTTTGTAATCGACTTGATAGGCGAGCTCTTCGATATATTTTCTCGGTTCGAATCCTCAAATTTTCACACCGAACTCAATCGCAAGTTTGGTGATGCACGAAAGATAGAAGCTTCTGATTCTTCAGAATTTTCCGCTTCCGGCCTCTTGTAATTTGCCATCCAAGGTATTCACCTCGGAATTATACAAGGAAAATTGCCGACTATCGATTTTCACGGGGCAAAAACTATGGAGGTTTCCTTGGCTTTGGAGCGACATGTGATCCAAAATTTCCTGGTATACCACGGTCTCCTCGCTCGGGTTTTTTGCCTTGATGAGGAGCGTGAGTATGCCCCCGTTTTTATTTTCCAAAGGTAACCATCGGCAGGAGAGTCCATGAAGATTGGGAGGATTCGTCATGGATGGGCTATTCTCGGGGATTTCTAACCGATAGTTTTCCCCATTCGGTCCTATGCCTTTGATCCACTTCTCTGCGAGACTCATCCCTCCTCATCGAAAGAGGGCGAGATGATTGCCATTCCCCACATGGTACTTGCCTACGCGTACTTCCCCTCATTGGTTGAGGATTTCTTGGATCGAAACCATCCCCACGCGAAGCTCCATATCAAACGTACGTTTTGCGTAGGCCTGGAGCTTCAGGAGCTCTTCCGTGAGTTGGTCCCGGTATTCCGTCGGAATGAGCAGTGTCGCTCCATCACCGCCGAATACGTACGGTATGTCCAAACCTGGCAAGACGTTAATCACCGTAGTGATGGTACATGCCCCAAGTGTGTTCACTTCTCGGTATTTCCCCGCTTCAATAGCCTGGGTTGATCCTTTGATATCCGTAATTAGGACTGACCATGACGCTGGAGCCGGCAAGTAGCTCAGGGGATCGAGCGAATCCATGAAGTCGTTTATGGGGGTGAGATCCTTGTAGAAATGGAGTTGGGAATTGGGGTGGGATGATGGGGGCATGAGGTGGGGGAGGGGGAAGAGTGGTTATTTGTGGATTATATGAGGTTATGATTATTGGGGCAAGTGGGAATTTTTTTGGGAGGTACTTACATGGAATATTTGTGCAACATAAGAGTTCATTGCATAAATATTCAAATTTTTTGTACATATTCAGAAACTGAGAATACCCAAAAACAAAACACTACTCTCCACTCCTTTCACCACATTTCCATATTGTATATTCCCCATAATCCTATATGATTCCAAGGTTATTTAACGAACAGTTAAAAAATTATAAAACCTCGATTCAAAACTCTGCCCAAGGAGATACGAGATACGAAAAATACAAACAATTTTCTCACAAACCATGTTCGAACAGTCATTCAAAAATATCGACGATATTCTCCATAAGGATGCGGGATGCGGAAGTGAGCTCGATTATGTTGAGCAAAGTTCTTGGATTCTCTTTCTCAAGTACCTTGATGATCTAGAAAAAGACAAGAACACTGAAGCTCTTTTGTCGGGGAAGCAGTATCAAGCCATCATCGACCCAAAATACCGATGGGAAAATTGGGCAGTCCCAAAAAATGAGGATGGGAAAATTGACCACAATGTAGCGCTTTCCTGAGATGACCTTCGGGATTTTGTTGATCTTGAGTTGTTTCCATATTTGAAGAAATTCAAACATTCTGCCGAGAGTCCCGATACTATCGAATACAAAATTGGAGAGATTTTCAGCGAACTTAAAAATCGGATACAGAGCGGATACAATCTCCGGGAAATCCTGAATATGGTCGATGAACTTCACTTTCAAACGGCAACGGAAAAACACGAACTCTCTCATCTCTACGAGGACAAGATTAAGAACATGGGAAACGCTGGACGAAACGGAGGTGAGTACTATACGCCACGCCCCCTCATTCGAACTATCGTAAAAGTTGTGAATCCAAAAATCGGCGACAAAATCTACGACGGAGCGGTCGGTTCGGGAGGCTTTTTGGTCGAAGCTTTTCACTATCTTTCCGCGAATCGAGAAAAACTCTCGCCCGAAGAATGGGAGAAGCTCCAAAAGAAGACTTTTTACGGAAAGGAAAAGAAATCGCTTGCCTATATCATCGCTACGATGAATATGATCCTTCATGGCATCGAAGCTCCAAATATTACTCATACGAATACACTCGCAGAAAACCTTTCCGATATTCAAGAAAAAGACCGTTTCGACATCATCCTTGCTAATCCTCCGTTTGGTGGAAAGGAGCGGGCGGAAGTGCAGCAAAATTTCCCGATTAAGACGGGAGAAACCGCATCACTTTTCTTACAACATTTCATCAAGATACTCCGAGCGGGCGGAAGTGCGGGAATCGTTATCAAAAACACGTTTCTCTCAAATACGGACAATGCTTCCGTATCGCTCCGCAAACTCCTCCTCGAAAGTGCGAATCTCCATACCGTTCTCGATTTGCCAGGGGGGACGTTTACTGGGGCAGGAGTAAAGACTGTGGTGCTCTTTTTTACGAAAGGGGCTTCCACGCAAAAGGTTTGGTACTACCAGCTCAATCTTGACCGAAATCTCGGGAAGACGAACGCACTTTCTGAAAAAGATCTTGCGGAGTTTGTCGAGCTTCAGAAGATAAAGGCGGATTCGGCGAATTCGTGGTCAGTGGATGTTGCGGGTATCGACCAGACAACTTTTGATTTGTCGGCGAAGAATCCGAATAAGAAGGATGAAGTGGCCTTGAGGGAGCCGATGGAGATTTTGGAGGAGATGAGGAGGTTGGATGAGGAGAGTGGGGAGATTTTGAGGGGGATTCAAAATATGCTATAAAATATGAGTAACTCTACAATCAGGACAAGTCTTAAGGAACACTTCGATACTGTATCAACCCGATACCAGAGTGCTTTATATTGTTTCAATCTATATATACACCTTCATCGAACCGTTGAAGAAAAAACCCATCTAGTTGGAGAAGCTCAAAAGAATTGTGATATGAGAAATGATCTCGCTTGGATATTGGGAGAAAATATGGAAGTAATTCTTTTAAATTGTGCGAGCGTGTATTTATATAGTATTTTTGAAAATGGTCGAGATACTATATCTTTATATAAACTTCTGGATTTTCTTCGTAAAAATTTATCTGAAGTCAATAAAACAGGAATGGAATTATTTCAAAAAAATCACTGGGAGTCGTTCCTTGCTATAGATGAAATTTTTTTGGATACTATGGATGAAAAATTGGGTAAGTTTCGATATATGATAGAAAATGATTTAAGAAATTACAGACATACTATTGGTCATAATTTCACTGAAAAGAAAAAGCAAAATCAATCCGTACAATTGAATACAAAAAATATCGAAGCACTTATAAATGTAACTGCTGATGTTATAAATGAGATCAGCATCCGAATTTATTCATCAAGTACATACTATGATTGATATTCAGAAGAAATTTCTAAAGATTATAGAAATTTGTTTTTCTCTTTAAATCGTCAGAAAGAAGTATCTGATCTTTTTATGAACGTGAAGAGTGCAGATGAGAATATAATGAGAGAGTTGAATAAAATGTACCGTCCATATTTAACATCAGCTAAATAACTTCTATGACCCAAGAAAATCTGCATAGCTGGCAAACAAAAAAACTCTCTGAAATCTGTGATTTTCAAAGAGGTCTTACCTATTCGAAAGAGGATGAGGTAGATTTTTCAAATAATATTGTCTTGCGTGCTAATAATATCAATATGGAGAAGAATATTTTGGATTTTACTGAGTTGAAGTATATCAAAGATGAAATATTGATACATGAAAATAAAAAGGTTAAAGTTGGTTCCTTGGTTATTTGTACTGCAAGTGGAAGTAAATCTCATTTGGGAAAAGTTGCCCTTATAGATAAGCAGTATGATTACGCTTTCGGTGGGTTTATGGGACAGATAACACCAAAAGATGAGATTGACTCAAAGTTTCTTTTTTATATTTTCACCTCTGAGGCGTACAAAGATTTAATCGGTCGACTTTCTGATGGGGTAAATATAAATAATTTAAAGTTTAGTGATCTAGAAGACTTCCCAATCCCCCTCCCACCCCTGCCCGAACAACTTCGCATCGTCTCTATCCTCGATGAAGCACTCAAAAAACTTGACCAAGCAAAAGAGAATATCGAAAAGAATCTCCAAAATGCCAAAGAGGTTTTTGAATCGTATTTGCAGAGTATTTTTGCGAATCCGGGGGAGGATTGGGAAGTGAAAAGGTTATGAGATAAAGAGCTTATCCAAATTATTGATGGAGATAGAGGTAAAAATTACCCAAAGAAATCAGATTTTTTAGATGAGTGATATTGTTTATTCTTGAGTACTAAGAATGTTAGACCAAATGGATTTAGTTTTGAAACAACGATGTTTATTACCGAAGAAAAGAATAAAATGCTTGGGAACGGTATAATACAAAGAAATGATGTATTACTAACAACGCGTGGAACTATCGGAAATATTGCCGTATACGACAAAGATGTGCCATTTGAATGTATACGAATAAATTCCTGAATGCTTATTTTTCGTCCAAATATTAAACTCATTGTCCCTGAGTATCTTTTTGCTATTTTTCAGTCTGAGATTATGAAAACTCAGATTAAAGAATTTGTTTCTGGTGCAGCACAACCGCAGTTACCCATAAAAACATTAGTTAATTTCTCTATACCAGTTCCTAAGAATATCTCACAACAACTCTCCATCGTCTCCCAACTCAACACTCTTTCCATCGAAACTAAGCGCCTAGAATCCATCTACCAACAAAAACTCGCCCATATCAACGAACTTCGGAAATCCCTTCTCAAAAAGGCCTTCGCTGACGAACTGTAAATGAAATGAAAACCGTAGACATTCATCCTTGCAATGTCTACGGTTTCATATAAAATGGAAACATTCATTATCGTAATAGTTACCGTTTCTCCATGATTGGCAAAAATATTCTCCAAAAACAAGGATTCAAGGCGTTTATCCCCGATGCTTTCCCACCACCGGGACTGTTCCGGATGAGTCCTCGCAACATCGAACTCGATGCCAAGGCTTCCCGATTGCTCGGGAAACTGGACGGCATCACGCAACTTCTGCCAGATGTCGATTTTTTCATCTCGATGTATATTCGCAAGGATGCGACCGATTCGAGCCAGATAGAAGGGACTCGGGCGACCATGATTGACGCGATCGAGGCGACTGGGAAGATAGAAGGCAATATGCCCAACGACGTCGACGATATTCTCCATTATGTCCAAGCCCTGAATTACGGGGTGGAAAGGCTCCGTGATTTCCCCCTTTCCCTGCGATTCCTTCGTGAGACGCATGAAATTCTTATGTCCGATGCGAGATCTACGCACTTTGCCGACCCTGGGCATTTTCGCAAGAGCCAGAACTGGATTGGGGGAAAGAGTCCTATGGATGCCGAGTTCGTTCCACCGCCCATTCTCGATATGCAACGGGCATTGGACGATTTGGAGAAGTTTCTTCACGGGATCGATCCGCTTCCCCCGCTCGTGAAATCCGCCTATATCCATGCTCAGTTTGAGACGATTCATCCGTTTCTCGATGGAAATGGTCGTACCGGCCGATTGCTCATTGTCTTCTACTTACTCAAAGAGTGACTCATCGAACGACCAGTCCTCTACCTTTCGTCGTATTTCAAGAAATACCGACCCGTATATTACAATCGCCTCCAGAGCTATCGGGAAGGAAGCGAGGAAAAATGGTTGGAATTCTATCTGGAAGGTATCATCGAAACGGCGGAATCAGCCATAGAAACCGCTCGTCGCATCACGCTCGTGCGCGAAGCTGACATGATGGCCATAGCTGGACTCAACAAGACTGCCTCGGAGAGCAGTATGCCCATACTTCAAAAACTCTTCGCACAACCCATCGTCACGGTACATCTTATGCAGGAATGGACAGAGTTTCGTACGCGCACCGGAGCCCAGAAAATGATTGATAGATTCGTGAATCTCGGCATACTGTCGCCGCAGGATGAGAACAAAAAATATGCTCGGAGTTATGTGTACAAAAAGTATCTCGATATCTTCACTTCCCATTAGCAACCGCAGATAATCTCAATTTTCTACCAATATCCCCGAATATCTGCTATACTTCATCCAAATTTAAGATTTTTACTTAAGAAGCCATTCCTATGTTCAACGAATCCGAAACTCGCGCCGAGTACATAGACCCCAAGCTCAAAGCTTCTCTCTGGGGTGAAACCGACGGTTCAAAAATCCTTCGGGAATTTCATATCACGCCCGGGAAAATCCAAACGGGAGGCACTCGTGGAAAACCGGAGATTGCGGATTACGTTCTCGTGTATCATGGACAGAAAATAGCAGTTGTAGAAGCAAAACAAGAAAGTCTTGCCGTCACTGAGTGAGTTGCACAAGCGAAGTCCTACGCAGAAAAGCTCCAAATCGAGTACACCTATTCGACCAATGGGCGGGAAATCTACGAAATCACCCTGAAAACCGGTCATGAATGCTTGATTGATACCTTCCCGACACCCGAAGAACTCTGGACGAAAATACATCTCGAATCAAGCGAATGGCGAGAGAAATTCCAAGCAGTTCCGTTCGAAGATGTCGGAGGTTCAAGATTTGCGAGGTACTATCAGGAAAACGCGGTCAATAACGCTGTAAATGCCCTAGCGGACGGGAAAAACCGAATACTTCTCACACTTGCTACAGGAACAGGGAAGACCTTTATCTCTTTCCAAATTGCTTGGAAACTTTTCCAATCTCGCTGGAATCTCGCTCGTGACGGAAAGCGTCGTCCGAGAATCCTTTTCCTCGCGGATAGAAATATCCTCGCGGATCAAGCATTCAATTCTTTCGGGGCTTTCCCGGAAGATGCGCTCGTTCGGATTAGTCCTGCGGATATTCGCAAAAAATGAGCGGTTCCCACCAATGGGAGCATTTTCTTTACCATCTTCCAGTCGTTCATGAGCGGCAAGGATGATGCACCCTATTTTGGCGAGTATCCTGCGGATTTCTTTGACCTCATTATTATTGATGAGTGTCATCGTGGTGGAGCGAACGATGAGGGAAATTGGAGAGGAATTCTCGAATATTTTTCGCCCGCCGTCCAACTGGGACTCACCGCAACCCCAAAACGAAAAGACAATGTGGATACGTACAAATATTTTGGTGAACCCGTGTATATTTATTCTCTCAGAGAGGGGATTAATGATGGATTTCTTACGCCTTTCAAGGTGAGGCGAGTAAAGACCACAATGGACGATTATATCTACACTCCAGACGATGAAATCATTGAATGAGAAGTAGAGGAGGGGAGAATCTACAAGGAATCGGATTTCAATCGAATTATCGAAATCAAAGCCCGTGAGAGCCACCGAGTCAAGGTAATGATGGACGAGATCAAGCAAGATGAAAAAACCATCGTATTTTGTGCGACTCAAGACCATGCACTGGCAGTCCGAGACCTTATTAACCAGTACAAAACGAGCAAGGAACCGAATTACTGTGCTCGTGTCACCGCTTCGGATGGTGCGAAGGGGGAGGAATACCTCCGAGCCTTCCAAGACAACGAAAAATCGATCCCCACGATTCTTACTACTTCCCAAAAGCTCTCGACTGGAGTAGATGCGCGAAATGTTCGAAATATTGTACTTCTTCGACCGGTGAATTCGATGATTGAATTCAAGCAGATTATTGGTCGTGGAACCCGTACTTTCGATGGAAAGGAATATTTCACGATCTATGATTTCGTGGATGCGTATCATCATTTTGCTGATCCCGAATGGGATGGGGAGCCCTTAGAGCCGGAAATAAAAACTCCAAAAATTCCGAAAGAAATAGATCCTGTAGATATTCCGTCTGTACCACTAGAGGATGGAGAAGATCGAAAAAAGAAGATTAAAATCAAACTCAAGGATGGAAAAGAACGAGAAATTCAACATATGATTTCTACCTCGTTTTGGGGTGCGGACGGTAAACCGATATCTTCGGAAGAATTCATACGAAACATGTTCGATGCGGTTTTGCCCGAATTCTTCAAAAGCGAAGACGAGCTTCGAGCTATTTGGTCTGACCCGATTACGAGAAAGGCTTTTCTTGAAAAGATAGCAGATGCGGGATGCGATGCGGAAAAACTCACCACGCTTCAAAAGATGATCGATGCAGAGAAAAGCGATTTGTTCGATGTACTTGCGTATTTTTCTTTTTCAGTAACGCCAATCACTCGCTCTGAGCGAGTAGAAGAGGCTAAAGCGGACATTTTTTCCGAACTTTCCGACAAACAAAAGGAATTTTTGGATTTCGTGCTCTCCAAATATGTCGAAAATGGTGTGGAAACGCTCGACGAATCAAAGTTAGCCAATCTCATTCTATTGAAATATTCAGCTTTTGCCGATGCAGAGCGGGTATTTGGGGGAGTAGAAAGAATTCGAAAAACATTCTTTCAGTTTCAGAAGCA
This sequence comes from Candidatus Peribacteria bacterium, assembly GCA_040383945.1. Taxonomy (GTDB): domain Bacteria; phylum Patescibacteriota; class Gracilibacteria; order BD1-5; family UBA2023; genus CAIVSN01. The sequence goes on from JBEICN010000010.1 coordinate 24,994, forward strand.
TTTGTATCAGACACATGACGAAAAGGAGAAAATATGAGCATTGGTTTGAGCTTAATTATGAACTAGAACTTTCATGACTCTTCTAACCAAATCTGTATTCGTAGACTATAAAACTTTTCCGAAACTTGCGTGGTGGCGTCGGAATGATATTTCGGCGTATAGAAAAATTAAGAAGCTTGAATCCGAAGAGGCACAGGAACAAATTATTGAGCTTGGGAAAACAGTAGAGAATCTTGTGGGCGAATACCTGAAACTGGAAACTGGAGCATACGCTCTCAATCTCTTCCCAGATATTCCAGAAACAGATGAGACCCAAGAGGAAGATGATACTTGGATAGATTTTGCGTTTGAGGATCGCATCAAAAAGAGTCTTTCTGAAACTGAAAATGCCGTGAAAAGAGGTGAGGTATTCTTGTATCAGCCAAGTTTTCAGCTCGGTAATTGCTATGTTCGAGCGGACTATATGCTCCGAAATGTAAACGGAAGATACGACCTCTACGAAGTAAAGGCAAAATCTCATATTCGAAAATCAGTAAAGAACAACGGAATAGAAGAGCATATAGGGGAAATAGAAAAATGTTTCATCAACGATATATCTTTTCAGAAATATGTGATTGATGAGATATTTGCTTCGTGGTGACTACCCCAGATTGAAAAAGTTTTTCTGGGATATTTGAATGCTGACTATGTTCGGCATGGAAATATTTCTGTGAAGGAAATTATAAGTGTCGAGGAAGCTGGATTATTTTCTCAAATCACCGTTATCCAAGGTGGAGAAAAAGCAAAAGAGAAGATTATCGATCGCGATGATACACTTCTTCCGCCGACGGTTGTCGCTGAAAATATTAAAATCATTCAGGCTGAATGTGATTTATCTGAAGAGGATTTCAATCAGATTCATCTTTTTACTGGTTCAAAGTATCTCGAATACTTCGGTAAAGAGAAGCCATCGGGAAGTATTTATTCTCCTCGATATGTAAAGCCTCAAGCAGTATCCGACTTTCATAGTAGAGGGATTGTCTCTCTGGAAGATGTTTCGGAAGAAGAGGAGATTCAATTTGGGGAAAGAGCTTCAGAATTTATTAAAAAATTTAAGCTATCAAAAGAAACGCCGTTTATAAA
>JBEICN010000011.1:0-25365 GCA_040383945.1 Candidatus Peribacteria bacterium
GCACTATCCGTACAGTTCCCTCCCACCGGCGTAATACTCGTAGTTCCGGCACTGAGAGTCGTGATAGTATTCCCAGACACAGTAGCTACACTCGTATTGGAGCTCGTGTAGCTCGTAGGTGGAATCGTACAAGAATTGGAGATGGTGACATTTGTTCCTACGGTTGCGGAAGTAGGAGTGAGCGAGTAGGTGGTAGCTGTGGTGGGAGAGTTGGTGGAACAATTCACTCGAGATCCTCCATCTCTTCCGTCACACATCCATTTTCCATTTGCTATGTCAACGAGAATTGGTATTCCAGAGCTACACATCTCAGAGAAGGACGGCGTGGTGTTGGTGTAGGTCTTTGTGGTGGCATTTCCACACACTCCATCGATTCTTCCGAGTCAACAATCATATCTCGTACAGGTGGTAGTGTTTTGGTTGTAATCTCCATATCCACAGAGCAGACGATCAAAACACTGGGCAATATTGGTAGTGTCCGCGAGTTTTTGACAGTCAGCCGTGAGCTTGGTATCGAAAGAAGATTTTGCAACCGTAGATCCCAGAGTTGAGATTTCATTATTCCAAAAGTCAATTCCAGACTGTTCTCCACATCTTCAAGCAGCTTTATACCATTGAGATGCGAGTGAGGTGTTGCTACAATTGAGGTTTATCGTTGAAGCAGGAAGATTCTGCGGTATCGTACACTGACTCGCTGGAATTTGCACTCAGATAGGTGGAACCCTGCAAGGAACAACACCTCCCGCCGTACAGTATGGCATGGCAGGACAGTAGCTTTCTGGAATCGGTTGGTAGATGTCTATGTACGGACTTTGAGCCGTGTCACAACGCAACCATCTTCCATCTTCCGTTTGGAATTTGCTTCCTGAAGGATAACTTACGATAGCTCCGGTGCTCGTGGTAAAGTCACACGCTTCTGTCGCTCCGTTCTTAAGGGCTCACAAATTATTGTCTCAGTATCCGATCGTAAATCCATCTGAGGAAAGTTGGCACCATCGAGTTCGGTATTGAAGCTGACACGCTGGCATAGAACAAGATTGGGATACGGTTGGCTTTGGAGCGGTACAGAAACTATCACTCACATAGAGTCCGTCGCTTCGTTGACATTTTACCGTTCGAGTGCTCACACCAGTGGCACCACACACTCCACCGCACGCACCGTACTCCCCTACTTTCCACTCATAGGTGTTTGGAGGTGGAGGTGGTGGTGCTACTGGACATGCTGAGGTACCGGCCTCGATAATTTGGAACGGTCCGGTAGGTGTGGTAGAAAAATTGTAGACCGCCTGAGCCTGATATTTGAAGTTGTATGATTGGGTACTTCCAGTCATATATACGGGAGGTAGACACGTATTTCATGCTTTAAATTTGAGAAGTCCTCGTGAGCTTGCTGGATCCTCGGTCAATTTGGCAGATACTATACCAGAGACTTCAGGAGTCGAAGGACCAAAGAGAATGAACAGTGCGGAAGCGTTTACACATCTATTGGTAGGACTGTCGTATACGAGTCCCATTTCACAATTCCAATCACAGGAATTCAAATCTGGAATTGGGCCAAGTCCGTCATAGGTATATCCGGTGAACGCACCAGTGGTGGGATCTACTCAGAAAGGATTTGTCCAAATGATTCCGGAGATATTGGGAAGTGCTCCTTTGGTAGGACTTGTGAGACACTTCATGAGCACTCCTGAGAAGGTACCTACTTCCAGGGCAATATCAGGACTGTTGTTTCCAAATGGGTCGGTGGATTTGAGCTCTCCGGTAATCGAGTAATTCTTCCACTTATCACTAAGGGTAACATTTCCCCCAACAAACGCGCTCAATGGTTGACTAGAAAATGCAATATTTGCCGCATCTCCAGACAATCCGACTTTTGGAACAGTATTGTCGACTTTGAGGAAGTTGGTTTGAATGGAGTTGGTATTCGGAGCGTAGGTTATACCATCTGAGTGACTTCGGGACTGATCTTTGGCGGTAATTTTTATAAAGTTCTTTCCTTCTCTAAGACACGCGTCAAGTCGTGGTCAGAATTTGGCACGCAGAGATGGAAGACCTCCACCACCGGTAGATACCGCATTGTAATTAAAGGTGATATTTTTGTAAACGGGATTGGCTCCACTCGGGCTTGTTCCATTCGCAACATTATCCGTGATATTGGTGGAGAGATTGTAGGTTTGGGTACAACCTCAAATTGCAATCACTACTTCGGAAATACCGGTAACATCTTCGACGGTCACTGACATATTCTCAAGCAGATCTGGATTGCTAACTCCAGAAGCATGTGGAATTTTGTTTTTGTAGTACTCACATCCGGGCAAGAGACCAGTTTGGTAATCTGCCGAAGCATACTTGGTATAGTTACACCAGTTATTTTGATCTAGATCAAAAACCGCACCTACCGTACCAATAGAAATAGTTGGTCCGGTAGAGTCGGTAGTTGCGGTAAGACCCATGGTCGTACATGAGGCGGAAGTTCCGCTAGTAGTATTAAAGCCAGTCTTTCCTACAGTTTGATTGAAAGAGGTAATATTGTAGTTTTCATGGGTATATCGACAACTTCCATCGGCACCTCCAGCATATGTCGTTACGGTTGATCCTCGTTCACAGGAGAATGGCTGACCCGTTGGGGCAAGATATCCAAGTGGCATATACGAATTACCATATGCATTGACGGTACAATAATTTGCCTTCTCAACTCCGAGATCAGGCCCGGGATAGTAATATCGTTGATCCGTCCAGTCTCGATAGCGCTGTTTGGTGATATAACTTGATACGGTAGGTACTTCATAATACGTACTGCAGTACTTATTTATGGTCGGATAGGTGGTTTGTGTACAAGAACGGGTGTTGGTTGCTCCTCCAACATCACTTGATGTAACGGAAACCTCAGTAAAACCACCAGGACAACCCCCAGGTATACAAACTGGTACAGTACTCTCATTGTTACAAGAGAGGGAGTAGGCATCAGTTACTACTCCATAATTTGTAGATCATGTACCAGTGATGTTTGTATATCCTCCACCCGGATCACATGCGGCGTCAGTCGAATTTGTACAACTAGTATATGTATCTTTCCTACAAGTTCTCGAGTTTGATCCCCCCGGATTTGTATTATATGTTTGTCAACCATAATATTCTGAAGCACAGTCAGCAACTTGACATGCTGAAACCTGACTATTATTGGTACAGTTCTGATTACTGACACTGTTACAAGTACCAGAACATGCTTCGGTACTCGAATCATTACAATTTGAATCTTTGGTCAAAGAGTTACTCGTAGTACCCGCTCAGCAATACGGCGAAATGAAATTATTGTAGTATTTACACCCAGCAGCGATACTCTGCTGACAGGTATATATTGGCCAGTCATATCCTCCCACGGTGTCTATAGCACAGCTACGAGTGGGAGAATAGGTCGTGACCGAAGTAATCGTTCCCGGTACAGTTCCCGCGTTCGCCATCCCTAGTGCTGAGAAAAGCGAGAAACATGCTGTGAGAATGCCCGAGAGTATCGTGAGAAATTTTATATTTTTCATATACGCTATATTAACGATTTACTTGGAAGAGTCTACTTGGGGAGGCATTCCACTGCAGGTCGCGTTCAATAATCATAGGGTATGGGCGATATTCTGGATCTCTGATATATCGAAGTTCATTGGTAGATGCTGTAAATCAACCTGTTTTTCCCCCAATCCATTTTGCCACATCTGGACTCATTGGGTGGTATGGAACGATTCGAGTATCCGCTTCATCAAAAGGCGCACAGAGACTTGCGGGTCCCGTAACAAATCTTCGAGTATAAACAAAGTCGAATATCTGGGCAATGTCCTCCGTACAGTTATCTATGTTGTATGGACACTCTGGAATTACCTGACGAGAGCCGGTGATGGTGTTGAGTGTGAGTATGCTTCCAAAAACACTCAGTTGATTTCTGAGCTTTTGCTCTGTGGTGTTGGACCGAGAGTAGAGTATTTTTTTTGCCATTGACGGTATCATCTTCGTTGTAAGTAACCAGTGGTCCTTGAGCAAAGAGGAAGGCATCAATATTGGTAATCTTCGGATCGACAAACAGCCATCCGCGCATATTTTCTGCGGTTATATCGACATCATTTGGGTTCACTTCCACATTTGCAAGGCCAGTGTCATTCATAACTCCCAAGAAGAGCTGTCCATCCGTAGCTCCTTGCGACATCGTCAGGGTTGAGATATTTGACTTGAGGTACAAGGAGCCGTTCTTGACCACTATGGCCCGCTTATCGTTGACCATACAGGTATTCGTATCAGATCCGCTAGAACACTTTATGGTAGTATTTCCATCAATAAATACGATTTTTTCTCCATTTACTTCTATCGTACAGTTATCGAATTCGGAAGAAGCAAAACTGCTGAATGTCGTTCCAGCACACCATCGCTTTCCAGAAGTTGCGGTTTTGGGTCCCATACCACGGGAAACTGCGGCAACATTTTGCTTGATGTTGGTAATAAGAGCACTTCGTTTGAGCTCTCCTTCTACATTGACATTCTTTTTCTTTCCGTCTACATCCGTCGTGTTGGTATTGTAATTGTTCACGAGACCTATAATCGCTATATTTGAAACCGTTGAAGCGAGTGTGGTAGCGCTTCAGGTGGATGTGGTCTTCCCTATCGTATAGGTATCACTAAAGTAATTTCTCACCGCCTCATACTGATTGAGTGTGTCGGTTCCGTCTGCGGTTGTCAATCCTCGACCGACCGAAGGAAGTAGTACCGTGTTGGCTCCCACCTGATATGAGATCGCCGAGACGAATCCTGTACGAAGCTTGGAATTGTCGTACATAATACCTGGCTTGGAGCTCATTTGGACTTCGACCTTGTATCCACTGCCGGTAGCTCCGGCGATGTTATATGACTTCTGAGTCATATTTGACCCAAATATTAGGGAATTTCCACTCGTCGTGTATCGTATCCCTGATGTCATTTCAGTTGGCGCTACCGAATCAGCACTTCGAATTTGGTAGTTGAGCCATGTAGGCTGTTCGTCTTTGTCAGTATTGTGAGCTACAAGATATTTCTCGTAGATATTGTAGTTTGGATTACTGCTGTCTATGGTATAGAGCTTTTTCATATGATCTCCATATTGTCCATCGATGAGCACTCTCATGCCATTGAGTCCATAGACATACGGGGAAGCGAATTCAAAGTTCGGATTTCGACCAGCGAGCTCGGAAAACCGAACCGGAGCGGTGTCCACATAGCTTACTTTACCATAGTTACCAACATTGAGGTAGATATTCTTAGTACCTCCCGTTTCCCCTATATCACCATTGTTTATGGTAACGAAAGCTCAGGAAGCAGCAGTATTTGCGACCGTAGTTCCATAGCCCATACGCGACCCCGTCGTAGGGTAGATCATGCCCACATCAGCCAGAATTCTGTCTGTGGTATTGGTGAACGACTTCAAAGAAAGTCGAGCATCCTCATGTATGTATGGATATGCCGCTTGAGTCGGTACAGAAGAAGCGAGTGAGATCTCATAGACTCCGCTCGGATTTGAAGCAGCCGCTTCCGACATGGAGATGATACCCGTATTATTGATGTCATTGGCAAAGGTGGTAATTTTAGTCGGAAGCAAATTGGCTACTCCTACAAGCTTATCCCCAGTCCCACTAGAGTTGGATAATTGATTGACGTTGAGTCCGTTATGAAACTCCAAAGTAGAATCAACGGCTTTGATTTGAATGTTGTTATTTTCTTCAGCTCTGACAGGAACGACCTTATTACCATACGCGTCCTTCAGGGTGTAACTGAGCTTATATTTGTGGCTTCCGTTTGCAATAATTTTTCCATCAGCAGAAGCGGTGTGGCTCGAAATGCTCATATTTGAAGCAACATTATCGACCGTATTGGCAACGACTCGGAAGGCTATCTGAGGATTGATACAATTACCAACGAGATCACAGAGTTGGTTAGAACCGCTTGAAGCATATTGAATACCATATTTTCGATACGTTCCATTAGTCGCAAGCGTTCCAATATTTGCGAGATTAAAATTCTTGGTGGCAGTAATCGTATTAACAAACCGATCGGTAAAATTCGTAAGTACTGGGAATGTTCCCGGAATAGCACTGTCTTCGACTTTGACAAAGGTTGTAGTAGTGCTAATTCCCGCATTACAATATTTGTAGTCCGCACACCCGGTGCCAGATGTAGATCCATTACCCGTTATTCCTATATCACTGAGTTGGAAATTGAGAGATGTGGGCCCGGCAGCAATAAATCGAGAAACTCAACCCGCACCAGGGGCGTAGCCATTGGCGTAGGCAGTTTTGTCATACGCAGTACCATCCGAAAATCCAATCAGCATTTCAGAAGCTGCTCATTGGTCCGTACCAGCAAGTCCATTACCACCAAGATTCGGGGCAACATTATCGCTTATCACATAAAATGCCGTCTCGGAGTAATTTCCCGGAGCGCCTGTTTGATCTACGGATTTATCGAAGAGACGAAGTTTATATTTTTTTTGAGAATTTTCTGCGTTGGATACAAGATTTGCGGTAGTGAAAGCTCCAGCAAGTGATCCGATGCTTCCAATCGGAGTATTTGCTTCATCTACGAGCTGAAATCATTGTTCTCCAGAAATCAAGGGTCCACTATATCCTCAAACCACCGGAGAGGTTCCGGTAGGTGTGAGGTAATCATAATACGAATCCGAATACAGGGTATTGATCACAAAAGGGCTCGATGCTCCTACTCCAGAAGTGCTATTTCGCATGTATAGGGCGTGGAGTTTGGTTCTGGTATGACTCGTCTGCGCGACAGCTTGGTTGTTATTGGCATACGATGGGATCGTAGGATTTGGAAACGCATTCACAAAACTCGCAAACTGATTGGAGCTGGTAATCGAACTGTCTCGCTTGGATACCACCATACTCATTTCTAGTTCTCCTCCATAGTGAGCATAATCAGAAGACTCGGTAATATCTTTGAAGCTCAACTGTGGTCCGGTTTTATCTATCTTGTAGCGTACTTGGTACAGACTTTTATTATCCGCATAGTCTACCATGAAAACTCGAATTCACAAGACCCCCTCTCCCTCAAGAGAGAAAGCTCCATTCGTGATTCCGGAGAAAAAACTCACCAAAGCCGGAGTGGCAGATGGTGCGGTCAAACTGGTTCGTGTGGTAGGGATGAGGGCCGCGACGTCCATTTGGGTGGGGACATTTCCGGCGGGGAATGACGCTCCGTTATAGGTGATTTTCGCAACTCCACCTACACTTTGAAACACTCCTGTACGACAAACGGGTGTATTGGCGTTGGTACCAACGAGACGTGAGGCGTGAGGTGAGCACCATTCCAAAGAATAAAATTGACTCTTTATTCCGGATGAGAGCGGCTCGACTCCAGCGGAAACCACAGAAGCTCAGAGCAAGTACATGCTCAGAGCTGCGAAGGTGGCGAAATTTTTTGTTTTCATACCAGATATGGTAAGGAGTATGTTTTTGTATTTGGAGGTACCGTTCTTAAGAGATGTAGATTTGAGGCTTCCTTTCAGGGTGGACTATTGAACGACTTTTGGGGGGCAGAGCTTGTCAATTGTGAGATAGAATTCATTTTTGGAGTCGAGTTTTGACTTGCTGTTGTAGAATTCTCCACACATATCCCAGTTCGTATTTTCTGCATCTGTAATGCCAATAATGGTGAGGATGTCAGGTTCGGTGAGGGTGATTTTGGAGTCGTTCAGAAACTTTTTGACCTTTCACATATGCTCCAGTAGTTCCTTCGCGGTAGTGATATTCTTGGATTTGATGTAGTTGATGAATAGTCGTCGATCTTTGAGTGTGGTTTTACCATCCTTCTCTTCGGTCTGGGTCTTGAGATTCTCGGCAGTGAGGGTATCGATACGAAGTAGTCGCTCACGCTCTTCCTTTGCAGCATTTACGGAGCGGAGTGTCTCTTCTTGAGTCATGCCAGAACTCGTTGAGGTAGGGAGGTTATTTTGCGATACTCCTTTTATTACTTTGGGCTTTTCCTCATTTGCAGTCTTGCCAAAGCAAGAAGTGAGAACTATGGTGGAAAGTCCTACGATAATGAGCGCTTGGGAGATGTTCATACGAGTTTTGATAAATGTGATGAGAGACTAATAGCCGTATGGGTTGTATGCAGGAAGGCAGAGTTTTTCGATCTTTGTGACAGAAGTACCGTATGCTGTGTCTCCCGAAACTTTGTGTCCTAAAATATTTTTAGCATTGCTTTGGACAAATGGGAATGTTGGTCCGAGCATTTGACTGAGGCTCGCTCCCTTATCTGCGTAGAAGCCGAGGTATCCTGAAGTGGTGATGACCGGGATAAGTCTGAACCCGTCGTTTGTGGTAACACGATAGGTACATTCTGTGTCAAAACCAATCGTGTCGGTGAGATTGACCTTTTCCCATCCGATCATGTAATTTTTTGTTAGACTTGCAGCATTCACGCCTGGTGATATATACACACCTCCGTTGAACCCTTCGAAGCGAAGTGAATCATCGTAACTACTATCCTTTGGTCGAAATACGATAGACCCAAGTGCATGTCGATCTACCGATGTGGAAGCGCTGAAAGCTCCCATATACCCATAGTTTCCATTGTAAAAATTCACAAATGGAACTTCTCCACTGACATACCCAAGTCCAATACCCACGATAACTGATGCGGTCTTTCCTCAAATATTGCTTGGTGGAGAGCCCCATATGAAGGGGGTTTCCAGTCGTCCAAAGTCGGCAAGGGCTCCTCCGATTCTCCATACATAACATGCGAGCTTGTTCCATTTATCAGTGGTAACGACATCGTTGTTTTCGGAAATGATTGGCTCATTGAGAACATCACCACAAAGAGCATCTGCAGTGGCATTTTCATACATTTTCCATGCATATGTCGTGGAGACTGCGGTCAAAGATATAGCTCCTATTAGGATGGATGCTATGATGGGCATTTTTTTCATAAAATGGGTTTAGGTGCATTAATACTAGTATAGTTTGGAGTGGGTGTCAAACTAATTTTTGATTACGACATTTCTATTAAATTTTGACACTGATTTTGTAGTTTATTGATTCTCACGCTCCAAAAGACCATACATGTTACTGCTTGGGAGAATTTTGGACACGAGACTGGCACCACTCTGAAATTACCAACATATATTCATTGTTTTGTTTCAACTGATTTTTTGACTGGGCCAATTCTGCACACATATCCCATTTGGTATTTTCTGAATCTAAGCTCACTATAATGGTCATAATATCAGGCTTTGAGAATCGCACACCTGCCTGCTTCAAAAAAACCTGCACCACTCCGAGCTCACGAAGCAGCTCATTCACCGTATCAACCTGTTTGGACTTCATATAATTTATGAAGAGCTTTCGATCCCTCAAAACCGTGACGCCGTTGAGCGTTTCGGTTTGGGTTTTGAGATGGCTCTCAGTCAGCGTATCCAATCGATCTAGTTGCTCCTGTTTCGCGGCATCATCTTTGATTTTTTGTACCATTTCTGGTGAAGGCACACCATTATCTACCTCTGCTGTTTCACTCGATTTCTGTGATGTATCACGACCTAGATTTCATGTTCCCATACAAGATGTTATGATAAGCGTGGAGAGTGCGATAACAAAAAATGATTGAAATATTTTCATAGGGAAAATTACCAAAAAAGAAAGTTAAGATCTTAGCAGGTTTGTATTTTTAGGCAGAATTTCCAATAAAATATTGCTATTGAAAAGATGTGAGATACGTGCTTTAAAAGCTCTGGGAGTCGTATGGTGCATCTTTCTAAAAATATCTTAATTATGGTAGTACAAATTTTGCAGAGCACAAAAAGAAAAAATTCATTCCTCCAAATTCTCATCCGACATCCACTGACCATTCCTATGCTTTTTTGAGAGAAATGGTTATGGACTCGGATTCTATTTGAAGCACTCTCGAAATATCGCATGGCCCATCAAAAACTGACATAGTAATGGATTGTGCGAGTGTTTCGTTTTGGATATATTCTTGAAACTCCAAAATTGACTCGGGTCACTGAATGCTCAAGTGAATTCTATCGCTTACAAGATATCCCGCTTCTTTTCTGAGATCTTGGATAGAACGGACGAGGTCTCGCGCCATTCCTTCGAGCTTGAGACTTTCCGTAACCACGGTATCCATAAGTACGACAAGTCCTCCCCCGCCTTCTACGTCCAAATCCAGAGAAAGCGGTTCATAGACGAGTTCAAATTCGTGGGCTTCTAAGAACGCATCGCCTACTTGGATCCTTCCCCCGGCGAGCTCGATAAAATCTCCGGACTTGGCCGCTTGGAGAATCCGTTGAACATCTTTGCCAAACCTCGGTCCGATAAGCCGAGCATTTGGCCGACAGATAAGGCGCGCGACTCGTGACATATCCGCTCCCATGACAACTTCCTTCACATTGAGTTCTTCTCGAATAATATCAACGAAGTATTCCGAGAGTTGGGACTCGATAGTGACAGATTGCAGCGGTTGACGGACCCGGAGTTTTTTGCGACCTCGAAGCGCGAGCCCGAGTGTAACGAACTGTTTAGTCTGCTTCATTTCGTCACGAATATCCCGAGGTACGGAAAACCGGTTGAACTCTGGGAAATATTCGAGATGCACACTTTCTCGACCCGTAAGTCACTGGTACATATGCTCTGTAATGAACGGAATAATTGGTGCCGCGATTTGGCAGAGTTCCACAAGTACTCGGTGAAGGGTTTCGTAGGCACTTGCTTTGTCCGCATCGGCCTCAGAACGCCAGAAGCGTCGGCGAGATCGTCGGACATACCAGTTTGTAAGATCGTCCATGAACTCCATAATGGTGCGTGCCATGGTCTGGAGATCATATTTTTCGTAACAATTCTGCACCCGAGCATTGAGTTCTTGGAGTTCCCCGACAATCCACCGGTCCATAGGATTGACCCTTGGCGCATGCGGGAGCTCAACATACTCCGCATTTCGCATCGTAGGAAAAATTTTGTTATTGAACGCAATATTGAGGGGAACTGATTCAAAATAGCTGAAAACGGACTTGTATACCCCTCCATGGGCGACAATCAGAACATTTTTGTCCGCGTATATGGGAAGCTCGGTTACCAACCAACTCCTGACACGCTCTGCAAATTGTTCTTCCGACTCGACAGAATTATCGGAAAAGCAAATCTTGTGAGCATGAGAAGCATCATGAATATCAAGAGATTGACCGGTGGTTAAATTATGTTCCGCGACCACATCGGCGTACTTACGCCCAGTATGAAGACCACTTTTGCGTTCGGTAAGTTCAGAAACGGTGACAATAGGTCCGGTGAAGCCGATGGTGTCAGCCACGATTTCCGCCGTTTGCTGTGCTCGAACTAATGGAGAAACAAATATGTAGTCAAAACTCACTCCCCGATTTTTGAGCGAGATACCTGATTGACGCGCCTGTTCTCGTCCTTTGTCATTGAGAGGAGTATTGTCGAGTCCGTCCGAAAGCCGTCGTTCGGAATTTGCGTTCGTTTCGCCGTGGCGCATGTAATAGTGTCTCCCACCTGCTGGCTTCCAGCCATCGATATTGGCATAGGTTGTGAAAAAACTGTAGGTGTTCCAAAGTGGAAGAATGACCCGTTTGATAGCATCCACGATGCCATCTTCGTTGAATGAGATATCACCTCCGGTCATGAGCGGAGTATTGGTGAGATAAAATCGAATGGCATCAGCACCATACTGCTCGATAGTTCCCCGTGGGTCAGGATAATTCTTGAAGCTCTTACTCATCTTGCGCCCATCCGTCCCATAAATAACCCCAGTCGTGATAACATTTTTGAATGCGGGCTTCCCTTTGAGAAGCACCCCAAGTACATGCATGACATAAAACCAAGCACGAACCTGCCCGACATATTCCGCAATAAAATCAGCAGGAAAGCTGGCTTCCATGGCCTCTTTATTTTCAAACGGATAGTGCATCTGCGCGTACGGCATAGAACCGGAATCCATCCAAACATCGAGAACTTCTGGTATTCTAGTATATGTGAGTCCGTTTTCTACCCACTTGATATCGTCAATATAAGGCTTGTGGAGATTTTCAATTTTCATCCCACTCGCGGCTTCTATCTCAGCTTTGCTCCCAAAAATTCTGCGGTCTCGCTCAATGCCATTTTCATCTCGACCAATCCACACTGGCATCGGAGCTCCCCAATACCGGGTTCGGGAGATACACCAGTCTGGAGCCGTATCCAATCCCTTCGCGAATCGCCCGTGCTTGAGATGTTCGGGGAACCAATAGATATCCTCGTTCGCAGCCTTGAGAGCTTCTTTGTTATTTTGAATATCAATAAACCATGATTTTTGAGCTTTTTGCATGAGTGGTGTTCCAGATCGCGGACAAAATGGAACACGGTGGGTGATGGATTCCTTTTTGAAAAGAAGTCCTTTGGTCTGGAGCTGATCAGTAATAATCGAATTGGCATCTTGGTAGAAAGTTCCCGTAAGATCACCGATTTCCCCAGTATATTTTCCTTCTTCGTCCATGGCATTCGTGATATGAATGCCATGTTTTTTGGCAAGTTCGAAGTCGACATCCCCAAATTCTGGAGCCTCGTGTCCGATACCAGTACCATCAGTATCGGTGATGAATGGGGCAGAATAAATACGGAAGTTTTTGGCAGAATCTACGGAGTTCTGATAGTACTCTGGAAATGGAGCAGAATAGGCGAGCCCGACAAGTTCAGATCCAGAGATTTCTTCGATGACAGAATACTCTCCCCTTCCCTTGAATACCGTTTCTGCACGGTTTTTAGCGACAATGAATTTTTCAGATTCCTGACTGACGATGACATATTCCAAGGTTTCATTGACGGCAATCGCCATGTGTGCGGGCATAGTCCATGGAGTAGTCGTCCAAGCAAGCACCGATACTCCCTGCCATTTGCCTCAGTTGCGAGAAAGATCAAACTTGACCGTTATCGCAGGGTCATTGACTTCCTGATAACTATCGTCCATCGCCACTTCAAAATTGGAGATCGGCGTACCCAGTTTCCAACTGTAGAGCGATACGCGTTTTCCTTCATAGATAAGCCCTTTATTATACAATTCGGCAAACACCCACATGACGGATTCCATATAGGATTGATCCATCGTTCGGTAGGCATTATCCACATCTACCCAGCGACCGATACGATCGATGTACCACCCCCACTCGGCAGAAGTCTCCGCGGTGTAGGCATAACATTCGTCGATGAATTTTTTGACTCCGACCTGCTCAACTTCCTTATTTGAATTGATTCCGAGCTTTTTCTGGACTTTTTCCTCAATCGGAAGCCCATGGCAATCCCAGCCCCAAACGCGCTCGACTCGTTTTCCCTGCATAGTCCAATATCGCCCTACTGTGTCCTTGACGATGGAGGAAAGGAGTGATCCATAATGCGGAGTCCCCGTAATGAACGGAGGCCCATCATAAAAACGGTAGGGATTTTCGAGCGGTCGCTGATCCACGGATTTTTTGAAAGTCTTGTTATCTTTCCAGAATTGGGTAATTTGAGCTTCGAGCTCTGGAAACGATTGCTTGGGATTGACGGAAGGAAACATAACAAAAAGACACGAAATAGAATTCGTGCCGTGGCCCAATTATTTGGGAGGTACCACCTCGGCGGATACTTGATTTATTTTGGTAACGGAGCATTTTCGGCTCCGAGAGATTCTACTGGGGCAAGCCCGTTCTTTCTCCAGCTCGCGGGTGATATCCGCTCAGATGCTTTTGATTCGAGAAATAGAATATAGAAAAGTTGGAGAAAATCAAATTCCGAAGTGAGCTAAATGTGATATTGATTTGAATTTTAAATAGCATATACTCGCACTAATAATCATATCCAACATGGAACAGAAAAAAAAGGTGCTGGCACTACTGGTATCAGTAGGAGTATTAGCAGGTGGAGGAATCGGATACATTTGGTTTTCCGAAAAAAGCATTTCACAAGAAGTGGCTCAAAAAATTGAAGAACAACTTGAGACTCAACCCGCAACAAATAGCGGAGCTATTAATGACTTCGGAGAAGAAATTGCATATGTGGCAGACATAGAAGGGACAGTAAAAATCAATCGGAACTGAAATGAATCACTCTTACTCAAAAACACAATTCTGCGAACAGGAGACAAGATTACCAGTGATAGTGGATCTGTTCTCACCATACAGTTTGTCGATCATTCATTTCTACGAATTGAAGAAAATACCAAGTTCACTCTTACCTCAGAAAGTCAAGTAGAACTCGTAGATGGTTGAATTTGGGCGCGAATACTCACACCACCAGATGATGAAGCGGCATTTACCATCAAAACCACCAACTTCGCGGCAGCAGTTCGAGGAACGGCGGTTTTTGCCCAAAAAACCGAATCAGAGACCAGTTTGGAAGTAATTGATTCGAGTACACAAACCGGTACTGCGGTAGATGTTACCGTTCAGACTGCTTCTGGTATTCTTATGGAAGAGCTCAAAGAAGAGGAGTCTTTGAAAATCAGTCAAAACACCCAGAAAAAGGTAAAAATGAACATGGATCAACTGCTTCAGAGAGAAAACATAAAAAACTATCTGAAAATGGATATCTTGTTTATGAACCAACTCCTCAATATTTCAAAACAAAATAAGGAAGTCTCCCCTCTTGAGCTTCAGCCTATAGGCACAGACCAGCTGCAAAAAATTCGAGTCGAAATCCTAGCTTCACTCCCCAAAAACAATGAACTCGAGGAGTTTTTTCTATCTTGACTGATTGAGAATGACGCGCGTCAACTCGATATGTTTTCTGGGAATTTTTCAGGATCAACTCAAGTACTCAGTCAAGAAGAACAGGTAGATTTACTCATCGAATTTATTGCGGGTGATATGGAGCTCGCAATCTACCAAAAAAATCTCAAAAAAATGCGCGAGCTCGAAAATAATTTTTCAAGCGAAGCGGAAAAAATAGAGTATCAAAAACAAGTAAATGAGCTCGAAACTAAGATTCGAGACTTCGATGAAAATTGGTCAAAAAAAGAACGACTACGCCGAGAAAATGAAAATACGGAGTTATCTCGTTCAAGCGAATCATCGGGGACTTGAACTAACACAAATTCCAGCTCTGGAAGTCTTGATAATCCGAGTACTGGCTCTGGGTTTCGAGTACCAAATAATCAACCAAACTATCAAGGCGGGATGTTGGACGTATCAAGCCCAAAAGTTCCAAGCAGTGGCACACAAAAAACCACCGCCTCTGGATCACAAACTCTGACTCCATCCACCATCGTAAGTGGCGTAGCTCGACCAAAAGTTGAACCCAAAGGAGAAACCAAAGTAAATTCCAAAGTGGAAACCAAAGTGGAAACTCGCGCTCCAGCAACCTCAGCAAAACCTATTGTTAGCGGCACAGCTCGACCCTCGCGCTAGCGATATATCTTAATGTGAGAATATCTTTGTAGAACTATCACAAGCACCAAGACGCACCAATGTGAAATATCTAAACGATGGAGTAATCCAGAAAAGCAAAAGAGAATTATGGTCGATCTGACTATTATGGTAGATTGAAAATGATTTTCTCTATACCACTTCACGAGTCCATATCAGATTGCAAAAAATCCTAGTACACCAAATTGAACGAAAAGATCAAACCATGTATTGTGCAGGTGTAATATCGTGTGACTCGTGGGAATATAATTGAGGAGATGTGAAGATCGTAATTCATTGAGCTGGTAGAGTACCTCTACTTGTGGCGTTCACCAAATCAAGGCAAGCGGATGTGTGATAAAAAATTTTATCCCCTCGCCCCATATCGCAAACCTCGTCATAAGTGAAAGGAATTTGTTCCCTCCTTCTAGTTGAAGCAATCACCACTCAGCTCCACTCACACCCAATGCGACGAAGCAAAAAATATACCACCATTTCGGCGCTCCCGCCTCATAGCACAAACACCAAGCAATACACGCTCCAGCTAGAAAAAATATCGAAAATGACCCACTTATAGCAATGGCGGCAAAAAGCACCAGCGCTATAAGCCATTTCCATCGTGAAGCACTTCCTAGAAGAATATATGGTAAAAACAGTAGGCAATATATGGCATAGCTATTTGGATTTCAGAGCGTAGAAAAAATTCTGTCTGATTCAAACGGAATATCATACGAGATCGGATCATATCAGGCCCATTGAACTCACGCGTAAGCTACCACAAGAATGAGTGCTGTAGCTCCTGCTATTTCCAGCGGAAGCAAGGATTTTTTGGGCAGTTGTGAAGCAAGTGCGAGCAGAAATAACAAGAGGAACATTCAGAAGAAGCCTGATAGAAAAGGTGGTGTTCCAAAAAATTCAAAAGAAAATTGTGCTCACTGTAAGACATGAACCAAATACACAACAGCCATACTTCCTCAGGCCACGAACAGTCCACTTTGCCCATCAAAAAATCTGCCAGATTGAGCAAAAAAACCACGGTACACCATGGCCATCAACAGTAGAAAAGTCACAACCGCCAATTTTAATCCCTCATATACACCAAAATACTCAAAAGTTACCGGGACTGAGAACAGCAGCAAAAAGTGAGAAAAGGCCAGTGGAACGACCAAAAAAATCGCCGCAAGCAAATACGACATCCTATTTTAGAATAAGCGTAAGGTTGGGGACTTCTTGCAGAGTAGATGCAACTTGCACAAAAAATGTGGGGCGGTCTTTGCTTTTCGAAAAGTCTATTTTGGATTTTTGACTATTTTTCCAAATCACTTCTATCGGCCCTTCAATATCTGAAAGCACATCATACAGAGCGTCCAAATTATTTCCAAAATAGTCTGGGAGTGAAAAAACTTGAGAAACTTCTTTATAAAAGCTTTCTACTTCGCTGAAGTTGTTGCCATCAATGATGTATTGCCTCATAATTATAAGTTTATAAATTAAAAAAAGGGGCTGTCTCATGCGAACTTTTGGCCAAAGTATACTTTTCTCCTTCTATGATTCAACTACAACTCTGCGGGCGTGTCGCGAGGGGTACATATTTTCTTGGGAACGGGGCGAAGATTTTGATCGGTAATAATTTGGACCTTTTCTCCTCAAAAACGTGGCTTCGTTCCGATAAAAATATCATAAAATACCATGATTCTAGAAACATATTCCCGAATATAAATTCGGGGGGCTTTCCAAAAAGATACTGATTCTGCTTCATAGCCAATGGCATCGATCCCATTGTTTTTTGCAATGAATATAGCTCGGTCAATATGGAATGGCTGAGAAATAATAACAAAACCTTTCAGTCCGAAAATATCGCTTGCACGAACTATACTATCGAGCGTACGAACTCATGCATAGTCCAGATACATTCTCTCAGGAGGAATACCGAGTTCCAGTAGAGAATTCTGCATTGCAATAGGCTCATTATAATTGAGCGTAGTATTGTCACCACTCAACAGAAGACAATCTATTTTTTTTGTTTCATAGAGCTCTTTAGCGGCAAGTATCCGCGCCTCATAAAATACATTGGACCCACCCTCGGAGGTATACCTGGAAGTTCCAAGCACCAGCCCTACCTGACGCTTTGGAATATCAGAAGGATCATGATATCTCAGCGAGCTAGAATACAGAGTAATCCAAGCGTTCATCACCGTAGTGCTGATGATCAAAAAAAATATTGCGATCAAAAAATACGGAACATACCTGCGAAAGCTTACGATACGAGTAAACCGTCATCCTCAAAAGTTTTTGGAGGTGCGTTGAAAGTTTTTGGAGGTGCGTGTATTCACAAGGAAAGTATAGTGAAAAAACGCTCAACCCCAAAAAATATGGGAGTTGTGGTTTATGTATAGATTGGCACCTCGATCACAAGAAGCAATCCATGAGTAAGACAAGTGCCGGTGTACTTTATTGGCTCGGTCATTTCTATGGCGTCACGTGCTTGAAGCACCTGACCATTCAGCTCAAATGTGCCTTCAACTACCATGACATAGACCCCACTTGACTCGGATACTGTATTGGAGAAAGACCTTCCCTCATCAAATTTGCCCAAAAATAACTTTGCTTGCTGCATTATTACAAGGGGCTGATATGTTTGAGGAATGGAACTCTCATCGGGTCTTGATGCTCATGTCACTACTTCCACAAAAGTGTTCGGAGAAAGTGTATATTTCATTTGCCCATACCTTGGAGATATTCCGCGCACAAATGGAGTTATCCAAATTTGAAGCAAGTGCACTGCCTCGCTCTGGCTCTGATTGATTTCAGAGTGAAAAATACCGGTGCCCGCACTCATAATTTGAACTTCACCCGCTTGAATAGTTTTCATGTTGCCCATGCTGTCCTTATGAGTCAACTCTCCCGAAAATACGAGAGTAATAATTTCCATATCTCGATGTTGGTGCATACCAAAACCAGAATTCGGGTCAATTATATCATCATTGATGACACGCAAGGCCCCAAATCAAAGACGATTTGGGTTATAATAATCAGCAAAACTAAAACTAAATCGACTGAGGATTCCATCATATTGCGAGCATCAGCGCTCAAATGATCGAATAATAGTATGTGTCATAGCACGAGAGAAAATATCGGGAACTTGAAGACTTATTTGGAGTTCAAATTAGCCAATTTTCGTCTGGTATTTTTCAAAAATAGGCGCTTGATTTTCCCAAACCAATCATGCTCCACCATAAATGCCTCGTAATACAAACCTTTTACAATAAAAAGTGTCAAGAGCGTGCAGGCAAGCAGTCAAAATATAATCGTATATCCGAGTCCAGCCCAAAATGCATCCCTCAAAGCGAGAGGCAAAATCCCCAAACAGGTGGTGAGTGTCGTAAGAATCATAGGCTCCAATCGACTCGAACCTGCTTCCACAAGAGCCGTAAAGCTCTTCATTCCCTTGCTAAGATTTATATTAATAGCATCTATCAAAATGATACCGTGATTTACTGCAATACCAGTAAACGCAATGAATCCTATCCCAAAAGTAAGCGAGAGTGGGTTGCCAGTAAGAAGTAGCCCGAGAAGCACGAAAGGAATAGACATTACTACTGAAAAAAGTACAATTATTGGCTGTTTATAGCTGTTGAACTGCAGGGTAAGGATGCCAAATATCGCAAGTACGGCGATAAAAAAAGCGGTTAAAATAGCAATGATAAGACTCGCATTTTCCTGATTTTCTCAGCCTGCTGAATAGCTAATTCCAGATGGAAAATCATATTTTTCAGCAAATCCGAGGAACTTTGACTGCAATTCTGTCGCAGATATCCCCTC
The DNA here is from genome assembly GCA_040383945.1 of Candidatus Peribacteria bacterium. Taxonomy (GTDB): domain Bacteria; phylum Patescibacteriota; class Gracilibacteria; order BD1-5; family UBA2023; genus CAIVSN01. Next base: position 19,214 of record JBEICN010000011.1, read on the forward strand.
TTCCACATCCCCTCCGATAGATATAGTGGTAAGACCAGCTTCCCGCTTAATGCTCGCAACCGCATTTGTTACCTTTGCATCAATAAAATCGCCAAGCCGGTAATCTTTTCCTGCATACTTGAATATGTGAGAAAGAAGAAGATCAGGATCTACTTCGTTGACAAACTGCGCATATTTTACTATCAAATTTATGTCTTCTCCGCGTGAAGCTATGGTTCCGATATTTTGACCGTTGATCAGTGTGGTGACCTGATCTGTTATGACGGAAGGGGGGATTCCAAGCTCTGAAAGCACTTCCTTTTTGAGTACAAAAACAAATTGTCATGGGGTTTCACCTGCAGAATTCTCTATATTCTTTATTCCATTATAAGCCCGAATTTCTCGCTCAAAGTCAGAGGAAACTCGAGTAAGTTCACTGAGTAATTTTGGAGAATTTGCCTGAAGTTTTATGGCGACCGCCTTGGTAGGGGGAGGCCCCCCTTCTTGTACTTTTGATGAGACATCATATCCAAGACCTCGAATCGCGTTGAAGTCTTTCAGCAAGGAGGCGTCAAGTTCGAACACCGTTTTTTGTCAGTTTTTTTGTCGCTCCTTAAGCTTGAGCATGGTCACGCTGATAGATATGCCTGCATCAGTACTCGTTTTTGCATCATTCGTCTGAATTTCATAAAACTTGATTTCAGGATATTTATTGAGGATATCGACAATTTTTGGCGTAAGCGAATCGAGTGAGTCTACTCGTTCTCCAACAGAACCTTTGATAACATACTCTACAAACCCGTTGTCGCTTGCCGGGAAAAGATCAAATCCAACATGTCCAGCTAACGATTTTCCGCCAATAATTGGAACAAAAGAAAGTATCAGAAGTGCAAACGGAAGAAAAATTCCAGTTATCCGCATTTTTTTGTTGGTAAGGTATGCCGTCAGCACCCTTTTGTACCATGCCGTAACCGAATGAATGACCTTTATACGAAGCGGTACCGAAGCGTCTACCACAGCCTCCTTACCAATCCGTTCAAATTCAAGCACTGCCTTTTCTTCATCGGTAGCGTATTCCAATGCGGTGGTGTCCCGCACATATGTTTTCTTTGGCCGAATAAAGAAGAGATACAGAGCACTATTGACCGTAAGCGCTAACACCAAACCACTCGCAAGCACTCCAAAAATGGTAATAGGAATGTACGCAAGGAATTTTCCAAGAATACCAGGCAGTACCATCATTGGAATAAAAGCCACGATGGTGGTCATTACACCTGACAAAATCGGAATACTATATTCACGCAATGCGAGGAATATCGCTGTTTTTGGCTCATATCCGATTCTGACTTTTGCTGAGGCAGCTTGGACAATTACGATAATGGTATCTACGGCAATTCCAAAGGATAGTATGAGCGAGAAATTCGTAAGAAAGTTCAATGAGTATCCGAAGGCGTTCAGGAACATGAAGGTGCAGAGGAACGCGAGAGGAAGTGCAAGAGTCGCAAAAAGCGAATCTTGAAATCCTATGAATAACCACATTACAATAAATACGAGGGTCAAGGTTACTATAGCCTCTGTGGCAAGATCTCGATAATCATCTGAGATAATATCGGATTGGTCATTGGCATACGCAACTGCAACCCCTTTGTACTTGGACTGAGAAAGCTCTGCATCAATGGTGTCTTTAATACTCTTTGCTGCAGCAAAAATTCCCGCACTCTCGTTCTTGCTCAAGGTTAGGGCAACTGATTTTTGAGCATCTACTCCAGGAAATCAAATTCTCTGGATGGACTTATCATCATATGATCGTTCCAAGCTGACTATATCACCAACTTTGATCGTTCGAGAACCTTCCAAAACTAAGGGAGCACCCAGTATTTGCTGTGCATCTGCAAATTTTCCTTGAATTCGGAAATCGTAGTTTTTGTTTCCAATCCCATAATTACCGATGGGACTATCTTGGTGATACGATCGGATGGTTTGAGCAACTTCCTCGATAGTGATTCCCAAACCTTTGAGAACTTCTTTGTCTATAACAAATCGTATGTCGTATTTTTGCACAGATCCATAGTCCACTTTCTGCACATTCGGGGCCAACTCCAATTTTTCTTTGAGATCTGATCAAAGAATTCGCAATTTTTCAATTCAAACCGAGTTATCTGGAGAGTACAAGATAGCCGAAAGTACCAGATTCCCTCGAGTGGTAATTTCGGTAACATTCGGGGTTTTGGCATCTTTTGGCAAAGTAACTCGGCCAATTTTGTTGCGTACATCATTGATATACTTGGCAGTATCGGTTTCAGGATTAAGTTCGATCACTACCGACGAAGATCCAAGCGAAGAGGAAGAAGTAATTTTTTTTACCCCCTCAATATCTTTGATCTCCTTATATATTTTTTCTGTAATGAGACTGTCGATATCGATAGGATTCGCTCCTGGAAAAACCGTCGAAATGACTACCGTTCAAAATTTTATGCTCGGTGATGACTCTTTTGGAATCGAAAATGATGCACCAAGACCGAGAACGATAATGGCAATAACGATCAAAAAACTGATTCGGTACTTCCGCACCCAAAAACCGAGGAAGCCAGCCTCAAGTTCTTCATAGACTTTTTGAAGCGATTTGGGAATTGTTTTTGACATGGGAAATTCTAAATAACGAAATGGTAGCGTTTTATTGTTCTATCTGAAGTTTTGATTTTTTTTCATCAAAATTTGAGACATTGTTGAGTATTACAAGCGTATCATCTGGAACATCACTCAAAATTTCTACGCTTGATCCAAAAATACGACCCAGTTGCACTTCGACCGGCTCAATGCGATCATCTTTCATTGTTTGAATTTCACCGTATCTTTCGGAAAGTATTTTGATAAGGTCAGTCGAGATTACTCGGTGCTTACTTGGTATTTGGAGGCGTATTGTAGCAACTTGACCAAGCTGGGCCACAGGTTCTTGGATTTTTATTCGTGCCGTATACAGAAGAGTTTCTGTCGCAACTGTAGAAACACCTACCACAACACCAGAATATGTTTTCTCTTGATACAGGACATTTTGCGATGTTCCGACTTCAAGAAGTTTTGCAATATTTGCTTCAACATCAAACAATATTTCTGGTGATTGATTGGCAAGCTCAACCATTGGCGTTCCAGGACTCACATCTGCTCCAATACTCGCAGTCACACGAGTAATGCTTCCATCAATCGGTGCTCGAATGATGAGTTTTTCGTATTCTCTCTCTGCCTGCGCTAGACTAAGATTCGCATCAGTTTCTGATATTTTTAATTGATCCAGGGTAATTGACCTGTTTTTTTCTGCAGTAGCCAAATTCAATTTTGCTGTTTCAAGTGCCAGTTTGGCAGTGGTAGCTTGCTGGATCCCAGTAGTCGTAGTTTTGTCAAGATTGAGCGAAGTATCAAACTGAGAAGAAGTAAGTTGGCGCTTTTGCACTTCTATATTCTGCTCCTGAACTACGAGGCCAGCCGCAGCGCTAGATTCGTTATTCTTATAATTTGCCAAAAATGTCGAAGCACCATTGCGAAGTCCCACCCAAGCAGCTTCCATGCCAGAAAGCTCAGTTTTATAGCCATTATTTAATGCTATCAGTCCATCCATTCGAGATTGCGTAAAGGTGGAGCTCAGGGTGGAGTCTTGCAAATATTTTCCTGAAACATCGAGGTAAGTTTTGGCTGTTTTATAATTTTTTGCGATTTCATCAAGCTGGAGTATGAGATTTCCTTCATTTATAGAGGTTGCTGGCCTGGAATCAAGTTGCTTCAAAGCATTATCCAAATCAAAAAAAGCAAATTCTAATGTAGAATAATAGCTCGTCTTTCCACCTCAAACAAATGGTCGAATATCATTGTTTTCAGATTGGTACTTGGGTGAAATACCATAGAGTCGGTCTCATTCGAATACGATTTTGGTATAAAATTTCCGAAGGTCAGAAAGGGTATTTTGAAAACTCGTATCGTAGTTGAGAAGGGTTTGACGATTGGCTACTATAAGATTCTGATAATCGAGCTTAGCCTTTTCGAGACTTGCTTCTAATTGTTTGAGCGTAATATTTGCATCGGAAGTGGACGCCTCAAGATTGGACTTTTCGGCATCGCGCTTGGCTTTATCAAGATTATTCTGAGTGGTAGACAAAGTGGTATCATAGTCGAGCTGTGCTCGTTCCACCGCTATTTTTGCATCTTGTACGGCTTTGTCCAAAGCAATGCGTGTGCTTTCGGCGCTATTTTTGATATTCAAAAGGCTATTGGAGGCCTGTGAAAGACGAAGATCATAGTTGGCAGTAGTATCTTTGAGTCGGACGAGAATTTGACCCTTTTTTACTTTTGCCCCCTCTTTTACCAAGATGGCATCGACTCGACCAGAGCCAAGAGCGGACATGCTAATACTAGAGCTCCCGACAAGACGACCGGTTTTTTGTAGAGTATACTCCTGAGGAAACTCTCCGTACTTTTGGACTTTTATAGAAAATGGTATTTTTTCAGGCTCAGGTTTTTGAACTTCAACCGCAGGAGCTCAACAAGAAGCTAGAAAAAGAGAGAGAAGCGAAAGAGAAATGATTTTTTTCATAAAAAAGAGTATACGGGTAGTGGCAAAATCTGAGTGTATCTATAATTATTTGGTATTTGACAGCGTCTGTCGAGTGGACTTAATCATGTTGATTTCTTGTTGCATATATTCCATGAAGGTATCGAGATCATCCATTTTTATAAGACATACTGCCATTCCATGCTTGGTAATGACCGTCATGGAGTCCCCCGGAGTGAGGCATAAGAGCTTACGAACATCACTTGGTATCACGATCTGCCCCTTGGTGCCAACCACTACTGATCCATGCATTTTTACACCAATGCACTTCTCATCAGTGTGATTTACTGGGAAGTTCTTTTGATTCGTATTCTCTCAATCCATACATGAATATATAATAAGTATATCGGCACAAAAGTATAATATGTATGAAAAGTATGTCAAAAAATATTAAAAGTTTTGTCATTCCAATAATAGAAATGTCACAGACTGAAGAAGAGTATGACGAAATACTGTACACTTAAGAAATACCTCCTCGCTTACTCGGTTTTACTTGACTGCACTCAACCTATGAGTCAAAGAGAACTCAGAGGAAGATGGAAAATGGGCAAGGAGTTCGCCTGTACCAAAGTATCGGTTTGTGTTTTGTGAGAATGGAAAAAGTGAGGTTTTCCAAAGCGAAGAGACGAAGGGTCAAAGGGGCAAAGGATCAAAACCGGAATTCCGTGGCTAAAACCGCTTTTCTCCCTTCCTTCCTAGTTCTTGAGACACCGGACGCTAAACCCGATCGCGCGGGAAGTGCTATTCACGGGGTACGCCTGCGTGGACGACACGATCAGACTGTAGCCACCGAGGGTAGTACCCGGGGAAGAAGCCCAGTAGAAACCGCTCACGCCCTGAAGGTAGTACGCGGAATTCGAGTTGTGGCGGTAACCTGCGAGGCTGAGCTTGAGGGTAGAGACGATCGAGGTGTTGTTTTGCCACGAGCTCGTGCAGGTGATAGCAGGAGCTATGGAAGCGGCGGCATCACACCATTCTTTGATGGTAGGTACATGATAACCTGCTGCACATGGTCACTGCATCAGAGCTTGGTTCGGAGCGGTCTGATTCGAATATATACCGGCAGAAGTGGTAGTAGTTGACCCTCCCCAGAGGTTGTCATTTTGCGTTGTGATCCAGTCAGATGGGGAGTTAGGATTTTGAATGAATTGAGTAGTACCTGCGGTACTCGCGGTAGCTCCGGCACTCGCGAGCGTGGTAGTTGGAGACCCCTGAGGAGCGATGTTGTCATTGCGCCCCCACTGAAAGTATCCTCCGATAGAGTCACGGTATGCTAAAACACAGTCACTTGCAGATCCACTGCAGTTTGTGAGTGTAGCACCTGTATAAGCTTTGGTAGCCCCAACATTACAAGCTGCCCACACTTGGCCATTTGCAAGCGTGATATCTGGGGTGTCACATCCAGGGTAGCTTCCTCCTCCACCTCCACCTCCCCCTCCTCCTCCACCACTACTCGCAACCGCCGTAGTCATCTTTCCTCCGAGTTGATTGGAGATGATGGCAGTACCGAGGTTTTGTACAGCTGAGGTTCCGTTGGTAGCAAGAAGACTCGTGATATTGGTGTTTGTTACAA
>JBEICN010000012.1:0-23364 GCA_040383945.1 Candidatus Peribacteria bacterium
AGTTGTAATTCGAGCATAAGTCCTGCTATGCCGGTGTCTCAACGAGTATCTCGCCATAGCATTCACCGCGGGGAAAAGCTTACGAGTTGCTCGAATTCACCGTTTGGACATGATAGTTTGGTCCAAATATTTTTCCATCATCACAGACGAGATCTCCTGCTTCAGTCACCTCATACACTGGCCCCTTATATACAGGTGTGCCCAAGTGAATCGTGCCATTATCTTTGAAAACCTGTATTATATCCCCTTTTTTCAAATGTAACAAATCAAGATATTCAGAATGGCAGGATTCCAAATTCATACATGCTTGAATATTGGTTTTTAATCTTCGATATAATTCCACCCATTCCATCGAAGAAAGGCCAAGTGAAGTGGGAATATCATACAGACGACGCACGAGCTCATCGTTTCTCGGGAGTTCTGGAGCAAAATCACTGTTTATTCCTACTCCAATGCGCAAGATCATGGCATCTGCTAGTTTTCGCGACTGCAACAGATGACCGGCAACCTTACCTCCGTTCAGTAAAAAGTGAAACGGGTACTGAATAGCTATTTGATCATTTTTGACGTAGGACTTAAGTGTGCGAGCGATACCCACGGAAATTTTCTCTTGCAATGAGAAAGTTTCTTTATTTGAAAGTACGGGTTTTTCTATTTCAAGAAAGATATTGGCATTGAAATTTGATTGTCAATCCTGCACATTCACCCAACGCCGTTTCCCACTACCTCGAGGCATATGGAGTCGCTCACAGATAATCCCTAATGTTTTGGCTCTGATCGATTTTCTAAATGCATCAATTTCTGCAAGAGTATACGTGTACAAAGTACTTCGTCCTTCGAGAAGCATCAGCCCATCTCAGTCGTACGGAATTCAATCACCGTACATTTCCCATACGGTACCGCCACAAATCATCCTTCCACGCACTGAAATGTCAGAATATGGTACTCCAAAATGGTCAAATAATTCACGAGACTCGCCAAACAATCTCATTGGTAAGCTGGTGTTTTGCAGGTCAATTCGAGGTGTTTCACTATACGCTGGTATTGGCAAAATCGAGTTTTGCAGCTCACTTCGAGGTATTTCGTTATATAATTTCATTGGTTGGTTTTATGGTAAAAATAGCTTGTCCTCGTCCGATCTGCTGATTGGCTTGTGCCATTACCCGGGTAATGGTGTAGGAAATATCTTCTTCGAAAGATACCACTTCTCCGGTGCTGTTTTTCAAATAAAAAATTTCACCTCGTAGCATTTCTGGAGTAATTTGTGTGTTGTTTTTTGCAAGAACGAGCTCGAAGAGTCGTCCAGTAGGCTTGCCGTCTTTCCCGAGAGTTTCATTACCCATAATCATTGCCCCCAAATCTGGGGCGCGAGATACTTTGGTGGCTTGGTTGGTTCGTATAACAAGTTCTCCTGGCGTAAGAATCACGATATCTTCTTTGATAGAAGATATGTACTCCACCTTTCCTTCAAATGGAGTAAGTCCTTCAAAATACTGATCTGGCTTTTTATCGAGGGTGTCAATCCTGAGTTTGAAATTTTGAAAATCCCCACTTTTCAAAATCCGCAACGCTAATTCTTTGTTGGTAGGAATTCCTTCGATTTCCAAAGCCGTTAGAGCTGCAATTGCATTTGTTACTGCCTGCCTGCGATTATTACCAGAAACGATAAGCTGACCGATCATGGAGTCATACTTTGAAGTATGATTTTTCCCGTTTCCACTACGGGTGAGGAAGGTTTCAAACCGAGTCAACTTCTTGAGCGATTTCGGCAAATTAAGTGTCCAATTGGTGATTCCTGCCATTTCTTTTCCAGTGAAATTTCGGGTTGGATCTTCCGCACAAATTCGTATTTCAAGCGCGTGTCCTCCGTGTCTTTCCAAATTCTTTTGTAACTTATCTCCTTCTTCCAATATTTTATGAGTCTGACCAGAAGCCAGGAGAAACTGAAGCTCAACGAGATTGATTTTTCTATCATGTGACTCCTGCACCAATCGTTCCGTAATGGTGTGTTCTACCTGAATTCGAGTATTCATTTCCATGAAGGTGAACTTCTGAGATTCAGGATCATACAGAAACTCAAAAGTACCAGCACCAACGTACTCAATAGATTTGGCAACAGATGTGCAAAGTTCTTGAAGTTCCTGAGTAAGTGGTTTTGGGATTCACAAGTCTCCGGTCTCTTCGATAAACTTCTGTCGTTTTCGCTGAGTCGTACAATCACGAACCCCCAGAGATATCCCCCGTCCAGCAACATCACTAAAAATCTGCACCTCAATATGTCGTTGATTTTCCAAGGCCTTTTCGATATACATAGAAGCATTTCAAAAATTTACCAATGCCTCCTCGGACATGAGCGTAAAATTGTTTTTGAGTTCTTCTACGCTGTATATTTTGCGTATACCCTTACCGCCACCACCGTAAACCGCCTTAATCATCACCGGAAATCCTATCTCTTCCGCGACCCGGATTGCTAATTCTTCTGTACCAACAATACCATCGCCTCCGAGAATATCATCTGAACCTTTTGCGGGAGCAAAATTATCCTGATTGGAAATATCCATCTTTCGAAGCACTTCCTTAAAGGTAGTGCGCGCTCGAATTTTGTCGCCCATGCGTTCAACATTATCAGATGTGGGTCCAATAACTACGATTCCATGGGTTTCACACAAAGCAATAAAGTCGTCTCGCTCTGAATAAAAACCATATCCCAGATATACTGCATCACAACCCGAGTCCTTCATAGATCGAATAATGGCATGGCCGTTCATCATGTAATCATTAATCCAGAGGGCTTTCCCGATTTCAGTAGCATCCATGATATATGGCAAATTCGCATCAGCATCGGTAAACATCATTCGGTAATCGATTCCCATTTTTTTCATAGCTTGCATGGCTTTGTTTGCGATCACACCGCGATTCAAAACTGCCACACGCTCAAAGGGACGAAATAGAGTGTTTTTGCTATGAGGTATACGTTCGACTGTGAGAAATTTTCCAGTTTCAGCTTGGGTTTCTGCATGGAGAATTTTTCCCAAAAACTCAGCAAGCGTCTGAGTTGGCTCAACGATTTCTCCAAGTCAAGAATGTTTGAGGGTGTCATAGATTTCCATGGCTTTTTCTCTTGGAAGAAACGGATTTTGAACCACAGCCTGGATGACTCACTTTCCCACCTGCATATCAACGATAGTAGACTCAAGCGGTAGCTGCTCGAGAGTTACGATGCGTCCAGCAAACGGAATTTCAGAAAGACCTATCGGAACTACGATAACACCAGGGGCTTGAGCAAACGATGCGGCCGTACCTCAAGTACAAACTCCAAACGGTACAGAAAATATTCGACATGCGTCAATGCCAGCGGTTTTTTTGAAATATTGAGAAATGGCAAAATTTATCGCTGACATGGAAGATACCGACTCTGGTCCAGCATCCACAAACATTCCTGCCGATTGCAAAAACATAATCACTGGTAGGCGTTTGTCTGCAGAAAGCTCGATAATTCGAATGATATTTGCTGCTGCTGCGGCATCAATAGCCCCTCATTCGACGGAAAAATTCAACATAATCACCCCGAACTGACCTTCCACTTCTCGCATACGACCAAATCCAGAATGAACGGCGGAATTCGGATTTTTTTGCAATCTATCAATTTCTTGAAGTGGAGTAATTTGAGTGCGCTTGAAATTAGGATATATTGGCTCAAAACTTTCAAAAAATTTCCGCTCTAACTCTTCGTTTCCCACCTTTCGAAAAATGGCACTCCTCACTTGCTCATAATACCGAATAAGCTCGTATTGTGCCTTTTGTTGATAGTCAATATGCAAAGCTTCACTGGAAAGTAAATTTGGCAAATATACCTCACCAATCGAGGCTTCACAAAATTTTTCCAAAAGCAAGATTGCGAGCGGTACTATGGTATCAGGAAGGTTATAATGAACACTTTTGAATTCTTTTGTAAGTTTGATGAGCTCTTCAAGATGATGATCCAATATAAATCTTAGCCACTGAAATCGGTGTTGTTTCCACGATGCATAATCCATATATACATACCTGGGTTTTGATGCATCAAAAATGAGTCTGAGAAACGAATCAATGCGATGTTTTTCATAATGCAATCCTTTATCCTTGGAAACCACCGAATCCAAACTTTTTCCATTGACAGAAAAAAATCGATCATAGTGAGATGGGTCAATAAGAAAACTCATCGTTTCAAAGAGAAATTGGTAATTATACAATTCGCTCTTCAAAAAACCTATCGCATTATTTCGCTCTTTTTCGGGGACGATAAATGAGTAGTCGTCCAGTTTGCTGATATGCTTTAGCAGGGTTTCTGCACCAGTAACCACATTGAATTTGGTAAGATCCCCTCGCTCAAATGCAAGAATAAAAAATCCAAGTATGACTTGCCGAAGCGTATCAAAATCGAGAATCATGTTTCTATCACGATCGAGCAATTTGAGCACAAAATCCTGTGTGATATCGCCGTACTCATACCGCTTACTCAAGGCTAAAGAATTTTGAATTTTTTTAATTTCTTCTGGGCGTTGAACCAGCATTCCTGCAGTCTTTGCCCTGAGGGTGAGTCCGCGAAGAAATAATCGAGCTTGCTCCGCATCTCCGGGAACAATGTGAGCCCCAAACTGTATCTGTTTTTCTACATGTGCAAAGCAGGCCTCAAACATTCGAGCGAGATCTTGTGCCATTTTTTTTGCGCCCATATTCAAGTCTCCAGTATTTTTTTCAATCGAAAGCGAAGATACTGCGTCAACTACGCCTTTTTTTGCGAGATGAAAAGCATCGACTCATAGCATCCAAGCTAATTCTTTTGGAGAGTGAGTCCCTTTGGAAATTGCCGAGTGTCCGATCGGATGAATGGTCGAAAAATATGAACGAGAAAGCGCGATGCGCAAATCGCTACCAAAAAATACTTCCGCCCCACCGGATCCACCCTCTCCTGCAAGCACGGTAACGCTTGGTTTTCCAAGTGTACTCACGGTGGTAATAACTTCTGACATACACGCTGCCTGGTGAGTAGCATTAGCACTCATGCCAGAGTCTGCTCCAGGCGTATCCACCCAATACACTACCCTATCAAAATTTTCCGACTGAAGCGCGCGTATCACCCCTTGGTGATCTGCCGTCGCAGCTCTTCATCCTGAATGATTTTTGTCATGCCCGACGATCAAGTAGACTACCTTGTTAATCACTACTTTCCCGATACAGATAGCACCGGTGTGGATCATTTTTCCATGCAAAATTTCTTCAATGATGGATTCTGTAGTCCACTTATTCTCTACATTGTTTTGATATGTAACAAATTCGTTGTAATACACATCCAAGAAGTTTGGACCATACTGAGTTGGGTAGGATTCAATTTCTCGAATTCTTGTTTCGATAGCTGTACGGTCTAGAAAAAATTGTGAATCCAGTACCGGACCTCGAAGCTTTCCTAATTCCAAAATCGATGCCACCTGCAACGCGTAGGGAATACTCTTGGGGTGCTTGATAGCATTGGTTGTAAGCAAGGGAAAGGTGCGTTCCTTGGTATAATCTCGAAGTGCTCCAGTACGATACGCACGAATACTGCTGCGTGAATTTGGAGCCGAAGTAAATATATTGGGAAACTTTGGCAATTTTGACATAATCGAAATATATTACTTAAAAAAAACGAGTAAAACACCCCCAAAATTTGTATAATCACGAAATATATTTGTATTAAAATTCATAGTAAATAAGATTGTGAGTATGTCAATGAAGAATACCCCAAAACATGGTCTCACCAATAAAAATACATAGAAGCAAATTTTCAAAAACATAGAAACTGCCTACTTCCCCTATCAATACATTCGAGAATATGCGCATAAGTGATTCTGTTCGTTCATATATTCGCTGAATCAAAGTATCTCACATGGATGATATTATATCTATGAGAGTTTCCCTGCTTGGAAGTAAGGTTGGCCGATATCGACTTATACGAGATAGTCATGCGGTCGTTTGTGAGATGATCCAAGACCGGGTCGGGGGCATCCTCCTCTTGGAACGCACTGGACGAGTGTTTTTGCCAGTACTACAAGCACTATACAAAAAACATGGCCTTCCCTTTCCTGTTTGGAAATCGTTTGATCCCGGGTTAAACCCTTTTGGACATACACTCGAGTGAAACGAGACGCTCGAATCTATAGCCAAAGACTTTTCTGGAATGGGGAAGATCGCTGTGTTTGATGAATACATGGTTTCCGGGATTCGACTCAAAAATACCGCCACCCATCTCTCAAATACGCTTGGGCAACCAGTAAAAGGCTATGTTCTCCAACATAAGGAGGGGGCTGAGTATATCACCAAGGATGAGACCGAGATTTTTTCCGCTGGACACAAATTTGAGTCTGAATATCTCGAGATACGAAACGAGTTTACGGAATGGATATTTCTTCCAGACGAACCAATGCGATTTCGAAACAGTAGCGTGCCCATGCTCGCATATCGACGAATCATGAAACGACTTGTAGAAGAAGTTCACCAGATATAAACATATCTGCTACGATCAATGGAAAGTTATTCAAACCCAAAAACCCTCAAAAAAAATTCGCTCAAAAATGTAACCGCTGGACGAATCGGTAAAATCGTTATACGGGCCTGCCATTCTATGAGTAGGATAAGAAATAGCGTCACAGTTCCGTATTTGTAAATACTACTATACCACGGATGATCCATGTATCGACTAAAAAAAATGTGGGATCAATCCAGCGGAGGAATAGGAAGCATATTAAATACAAACAATCCCCAATTCACATAAATGCCATAGTAGATTACGTCGATAAAAACTTTGTAGGTATCATACGAACTTTTGCTAATATTGAGTACGATATACGCAAATATACCAGAAAAAAGTAGGGCGAGCAGAGCGTTTGCCAAAGGACCGGCTATCGCGATTTTTATAGCATCAAAAGAATGATGAAGCTTTCGGTGATCAAATACCACTGGCTTGGCCCATCAAAAACCCGCAAGAATGATAAAGAAAAAGCCGAGCGGATCGATATGTCGCACCGGATTGAGTGAAATTCTTCCCATTTCTTTGGCAGTGCGATCGCCACAAAGATATGCAGCATAGGCATGAAAAAACTCGTGCAATGTCAATCCGATAACAATGGAAGGAAGCACTTGGAGCAGGAAGAGAAAATCAAGTTGTGGCATACGAAGATCATTGAATATTCTGTATTGAGTATATGGTATTTGACATAATCAGCACATTGAAATATTCAAAATGTCACTGAGAGGACTCGATAGCCTACATACTTACTCGCTGAACTCTCTTACCAATCATAGCCGTCAAAGGATTTATGTACTTCCCGGTATTTGTGGTTCACACTGGTAGCACACTTCCAGTATGCACTATTTGATTGTGTAAAAATCTACTATCTTGTTGAATACGATTTTTGTTGCGAACATCCAACATTATCGTACTCACTTGGGAAATTATATGGTCGTAATTTCAAGTTTTTTGTAAGAGTTTCTCAAATCCAAGAAGTGTATCGCCAGAAAAAATATTATCATCGAGTATGACGGCAATTTTTCCAGCTGAAGGCGCTTCTTTTGTCCCCGGAGCGTATCAAGCTCAAGTTCATGCACTTCCGACTGTTATACCTTTTTTTGGTGGTCACCATTCTGCATCAAACATGGTGACATCAGGATAATCCGAGAGTGTTAAACCCCCGGTTATATTTTTGACATCATACATAGAGTAGGTGGACAACCGGATGGAACTCTGTCATCTAAATCCCATTGAGCGGAGTGTATTTTCTAGGATAAATGGAAATTCTACTCCGCCGTAGAGTATTCAAAATATCTCCAAGTCCGCATATCTTCCATGAGCATTCATAATTTGATGTGCGAGTGAGCTTGCAGAAATCAGCATCGCTCGAATATCATCTTCTTCTCGAGAAAATCTCATTACTCTCGAAATGCCAATTTGCCAGTATGTGTCCCATGCAACATTCTTTTTTTTACCGGTTTTCTTTCCATGGTGAATTACTCCAGCAAGAAAATTGAAATATATTTCAATGAGCTCGATAATTTTCTGTACTTCGGCATCTATGCTCAGAGATCAAACGATACACTGGGAATGCACTAGAATACCTACAAAGTTTTTCTCAACCGATGAGATGCTTTTGCATAATGCTTCGATGAGGTAATGCTTTTTACCGAGCAGCTCATCCTGAAGTGTCTTAAATTCAAGATATCATTGAGGATTTTTAATGCAAAAAGATCTTGATTGTTCTCTATTGAAAACCAGTTTTCCTTTTGCTTCTGGGTTCAAAAAATTTGAATCCAAAAGGATAGTGAGAGCGTTTATCAAAAAGAGAAGTATATTTTTTTCATGATCCAATATCACCAAAATGCTTCTTTTTACCGCTTTCGAATTCGCGCTTGGTGGAGCTTCAATGATATCTTCATGGCGATTGAACCAAACATTTCTTAATCTTTCAATATTGTTATAGTGATCTACAAGGGACTGACAAAATAATTGATGATTATGCTCTGGTATACCAGATTGTTGAAAAATAGAAGCATCTTTTAGTGACAAAGGATTTCCCGAAACACCAATCCCTGGAAATTGAAAGTAATAGTGTTTTCCTCTTCATGTAACAATTCTGCTTCAAGTCTGCAATAAGTTTCCAGGCGCTAAAAAGAAATTTCGAATCTCCTCGTGCAGTACCGAGTTCTGCAAATCATTTCTGAGTAGATACGGAGCTCATGTAGAAGGATGTAAATAATCGTCTACTTCAAGTCATGTTTCTCTGAGTGCTTCTTTGATACGGTTGTTTCTTCAGGAAACAAATTTTTCTGGATTCTCTCAACTCGTGTTGCTATCAAGCGCATTCTTCTGGAGCTTTTGTATCTTATTTTTAACATCTACTATTAATCTATGTATCAATCAGGTTTGAATCAGACAAGGATCGGAAAAAAATCTTTTACTAGAACTCACTCAGCTTGCTTCCAAAGATCTATTTGGATGATGCAAGCGTTTTCAATATTCACTAGAAAACGAAATCATATGGTGGAAGATTTATGAATTGACGTAAGAATCTTCCGGGAATATCAAATAACCAAGGAGCAAACTTGTCTGCCTCTTTCTCATAACACTTCTCAATATTTTCTCCCATCTACCATTCCCTAGATCTCACATTTCTTATTTGGCCCATGCACAAGCCACATAAAATTACTCTTTTCTGGTATCTCAGATTTCTGTTGACATATTATACTCATCCACTGTTTATGAACAAGAATAAACAACAATTTGAGACCAAGAATAGGTAGAAAAAGCAGGATTTTTGAATGTTTTGAATATCACAACAAAGCATCGGACTACATATGCAGACTTCAAAAACCAACACGCGCGTGGCACAGTAGCTCGACTAAAAAATTACATCTTTTTCAAAAATCACTCACTCAGGCTTGGAGCGAATGCCCGTGCCCAGAAAACTTGCATTTCCTCGAAATATGGCTCATGTGCCGATCTTTTCGAGGTTTTTACTTTTTTGAAAGCTGACATCTTTTTCAAAGATCACTCCGTCTTCTATCTCCACTATTCATGATTGTGCAAAGTTCACACTTCCTATAAATCTTACTCATGTTCCAATTTTCTTGAGTGTTTTACAATCAAAAAAAATAATATCCTTCTCAAAAACTGTGCCATCTGGAATATCTGACCTTTTGCCAGTTTGTACTTCTGCAAGTACTTGAATCCAGTAAGGTTGATCGTCAGGAATTTCCTGAAGTCGTCAGGCTCGACTAAAATCTACCCTGCCTCAAAACTGTATTCAGTTTGCAAGCTTCTCTAGACTTTTGCATGCAAAAAAGCTGACATCTTTTTCAAAAATCACGCCTCACTCAATCATTTCAAGTCAAGAATATTCAAAGCTCGCATTTCCCATGCATCTTACTCGTGCTCCGATGCTCTTGAGCGTTCTACAAGATTGAAAGTTTACATCCTTCTCAAAAACTGTGCCATCTGGAATATCTGACCGTTTGCCAGTTTGTACTTCTGCAAGTACTTGAATCCAGTAAGGTTGATCGTCAGGAATTTCCTGAAGTCATGACTGCCTAAAATCCACACTTCCCAAAAACTGAACTCACTTCCCTATCTTCTTAAGATGTTGACACCGAGAAAAACTCACATCTTTTTCAAAAATAATCCCATCTGGAATCTGAGTAAAAATTTCTCTGATTTGGGCGACTCGAGGATCGGCTTCACTCCTAAACGAAGTTATATCACTGGTAATAAAATATATATCTGATGCGCTCAAGTTATATTCTTGCCTTCCCTTAATTTCTCTTGTTTTAAGATCAAGAATAAAACATTTCTCATAGAGCCGAGTCACTTCTTTCATGTCTTTGGTAGTCTTTTGGTATTTCTCATATCCTCCGAGATGTTTTCATGTTGATCCATGATATCTATGAGGACTGACTCAAGCTCTTGACCTGTATCTATGCCACGAATTTCAGTAATTACCGTATCAGTCATACTTATGGCAATGCGAGGCTCTGTGGCATTACCCTGAGCGTTTAGCGTATAGTAGACATAGAAGTCTCAGATCAAGAGCTGATGAAGTGCGAATGCTCTCTCAGCCGTACACCATCAAGTTCATTTTCATCGAATCGCATTTTTCAATATGAATGCACTTGATCATTTTTCATATTTTACCCACTTTCCCATGGTGGTACTACGATCAATCGATCCTATAGCTTCAGTCTGCGCAAAAGCATAGAGCTCTGAGAATCGCTTTGCTCAAAGCAGTGCATTTGCGAGACCTACCAAAACTGTTTTATTATATTTTCCAACAAATACGGTCTCATCTACTCCATTCGTTATCGTATCATATACCCATGCAAGAGATTCCGCATTAAATTCTGGAAACGAAGCAGTAGTGCGAGGGGTGCGTTTTGTATATTTCTTTTCTCATCGACGAAATTCGCCCATTTTTTGCAGCGAATAGAGCACATAGCATCGAAACCAAATTGGATACCTATTGGTAGGATCTCGAAGATAGTTCACCCATATGCCAAGGGAGTTTTTCTGTACTTCAGATTTTTCTCTTATGGCTTCGCGGTACTTATGTAGTACTTGGGGGGCGGAAAGTTCTTGCACTTCATTCCCCAATCAACGATCTATTGCGATATTTCTTTCAGATCTGTAGAGATCCTGGGCGAGGGATTCGAGCTGTTCTTGATCTTCCGGATTGATAGATGCGGCGTGTATATATTCTTGCAGGCACATATCTATCTCTTCCTTGGCGCGAGTTGGCACCATGCTCGGATGACGGAGTATCGCCTCAATCTGGTCAAATTTTAATCAGAGGATTTCTGGTATGGTCTTTGGAGATTTTCCTCGTTTTTTAAGTCGTTTTCTTTCCTCTTCGGTGATAGCAAGATTTTCAAAAATTCACCGCTTAAGAATATCATAACGCTGGTGCAGAAATGCTTCTCCTGCCTCCTTTGACTGAATCAGTACATGTATATCTTTTTGGCGCATAGGTTCAACTCAACTCTGAGGAAATTTTCATTTTGGTCAAATATACTACATAATTTATAGAAAACATATATTTTCTCCAGCTTTTGTGGGGGAATGACCCTGAAATTCGATGGCATGGTTTCGCGGATTATGGATAGGGCGAACTACTGGCTCCAACGATACTGGTTTCCGATGGTTTTCCAGTTCGAAAATCAGCCGTGGGGGTAGAGACTCGCACGACTGATTTTATGGGTACCGGTCACACTAAAATAATTTATATTCTCCAACTTTCAAGCCTCTCCTATTCCATGACTGCCCATAGCCCCCCATTTCGGAGGGGTTTGGATATTTTGACTGAAAAGGGTGATCCTCCAGCTCGTGATAGTACAACCCACAGCGGATTCTTAAAATGAGTGGTTCGAGCAACGCAATGAACGGGGAAATTGGATAGCATAAAAGAGATACTTCGATACCACATAAAATTGCACTTATTTATTTTATCGTTAATATAGATACATAAATACATCTATTTATATGATATGAAGAACTTCGATAAACTTCTTAATTCAGGAAAAACAGTA
Source organism: Candidatus Peribacteria bacterium (assembly GCA_040383945.1). Classification (GTDB taxonomy): domain Bacteria; phylum Patescibacteriota; class Gracilibacteria; order BD1-5; family UBA2023; genus CAIVSN01. The sequence continues at coordinate 12,088 of JBEICN010000012.1, forward strand.
TTCCGATACTCGGATATCCGTCTTTTTCTTGAAATAGAAAACCTCAATACTCTCAAATGATTCACCCGAAGAGCGGTCATGGGTAATCTCCTCAAGAAAGTTGCGAATGGAATATATGGTTTCCAGAAATACGATTCCCTAGAACTGGCAGCCAGTCTTAGAAAAAACTCATACATTTCCCTCGAAACGGTTCTACAGAAAGAATGAATCGTTTTTCAGGATTACTCCAATACCATAACGCTCGTTTCTGATAATACCCTTGAGCGAGAAATCGGAGGAAAACACATTCGATTCTCCAAAATCAAAACTTCCATCCTCCTCAATCCCCTTGGAATCGAATATAACGGGAAATATCTCATTGCATCGAGGGAACGAGCCATCTGCGACAGAATCTATCTCTCAGGAAAACAGCATCTCGATAGCCTCCACTCTGTTGATTTTGTAAAATTGGTGGAGATTTCAAAGATCTACAACAAAACGACCATTTTACATGTTAAAAATCTCATCCAAGATGCTTCGAGCCGATAAACACCGAGAAGTCATGTACTTCATTCTACGAGACATCTTTGCTTCCAAATACGCAAAAAATCTCGCCTTTAAAGGAGGAACTCTCTGTTATTTTCTCTACAAACTGGACCGTTTTTCGACGGATTTGGATTTCGACTTGGTACTCCCAATCGAGAATGAGAGCGCCTTCTTTCTAGAGTTCACAAAAATTCTCCAGAAACACGGAACTCTCAAGGAACAATTGAAAAAACGGTCCACATATTTCTTCCTACTCAGCTATGGTACTGAGGATATGAATATTAAAATCGAAATAAATACAAGAATCTGGAAGGCAAACAAATACGAGGTAGTGAACTTCTTCGGTACCAGTATTCTTGCCATGGAGAAATCGACCATTTTCGCAAATAAGCTCGTGACGGTAATGGATCGAACTCAGCTGGCAAATAGAGATATCTACGATGTCTATTATTTATTTAAACATCTCTTTCCGATCAATGAAGCGGTAATTGAAGAGCGGACAGAAAAGAGTTTGCACGAATACTTGATTTCTCTTTTAGAGTTTCTTCGAAAAAATGTAAAAAAGACTAATCTTCTTCAAGGGCTGGGAGAGGTGCTTGATGCGAAGCAGAAGAGTTTTGTGAAGAATAAGCTTTTGACCGAATTGGAGGGCATTATTGAATTTAAAATCGGGGTAGAGGTGGTAGATGATTCTCCTGAAATTTAGGGGAAGGTGAATAAGGTTGAAGAAATGTTATAAAAATCTCGAGAAAGCGTCTTAGGCTCATATTGCATGCCAATAATCTAACTTGCTCGTTCAAGACCACTGTGAGTTTCTGAAATGAGTGGTTCGAGCAACGCAATGAACGGGGAAATTGGATAGTAAAAAAAGGATTTCTCTTTAGAAATTCCATTTAGAAAAAAATTCGCATTTTTTTCCATTCCATCTCAAAAGATTCCACAATAAACTGTGGAAATCAAGAATCCAGAAGTTTTTGCCATATTTCTTTTTCAGAAAACCAAGATTAGCTTCGAAGTGTCAAGTCCTCCTTAGTGTGCACTTTCTATTTTGGAAGAAGTGTGCACTTTCTATTTTGGTTTGACAAACAAAATTTAACGACATCTTTTCATGAGTTGTATACCAAAGTCAACCCATAAGAAAATCCTCGAAATGAAAGAATCATGTGGAGGATTTTAGAGGAACTGGTCACTAGATCAGAAACTCTCCATAATTCTCCCGATTCACTTCACTATATTCGACACTCGGATAGAGCTCAGAGAAGAGTGATGGTGCGCGAGAATTCTGTGATCTCCATTCGATTTCGAAAGCCTGAACTCGTCCTTCCCCGTCCTGCACGAGATCGATCTCCTGCTGATTGGACCCTCGCCAGAAGTGAAGATCTCCGAGGATAAAATCATATTCGATATATTTTCTACGTTCTGTGATGAACCAATTCTCCCAGATACTTCATTTGTCGACACGATTCTCTATATCAGAGAACTGATCGAGAAAAGCATTTCGTATACCGATATCATAAAAATAAACTTTCTGCATTTTTGTGATTTCTTTGCGTTTATTGGTATAAAAAGGAGGGAGCCGATAGATAATATAACTCTTCTCGAGGAGGTCGATATACCGCTCGATCGTACGACTATCCATACCGAGTTCAGCCCCGAGACGAGAAAGAGAAACCTCAGATCCGACCTGGAGAGCGAGGAGCTTCAGGAGTTTCGAAAGGATATTTGGATTCTTTACTTCTTGGAACTCAAGTATATCTCGATACAGTCCTGATGATGCGAGCTCGAGAAGTGTCTTCATTTTTTCTCGTGTATCGGTCGAAGATATCACCGCAGGATACATACCATAGCTGAGAAATCCTGCGAGTCTGGTATCGGTCTCATGTCGTCCGTGACTATCCACAAGTTCAGAGTACGAAATAGGATAGAGCATAAACACTCTCTTCCTCCCTGTCAGAGCCTCAGATGTATGAGAAAGCAGGTGAAAACTCGAGGATCCTGTCACAAATATGGTCTTCGTATCTTTATAGTGATCGATGAGTATTTTCAGTGTTATAGCGATATTCGGAACTTTCTGTCACTCGTCGATAAATATCCATTTCCGGTCCCCGATAGCTCCTATGAGTCTCGGAAAGTCTCGGGAATCGAGCAGATCATAATCAGCAATACGTTCTCAGGAGAGACGGATCACTTCCCTCTCGTTCGCATGTTTCGCGAGGATTTGTTCGATCAGAGTTGTTTTTCCTACTTGGCGAGGTCAGACGACCATCAAAACCTTCCCCTGGAACATATATGATTCGAGTTCTTTGGTAATTTTACGAGTTATCATAGCATATTTTATAGAAATCTGCATTCGTTATGCAGATTTATTATATATAATTGCACTTAAATACAGATATATCTTAGTAAAAAATCATTGTGATGATGAGTTCGTATGGCAAGTAAGGATAGATGAGTATTTGGAGCTCGAGTAGAAAAAGTTCCTTTTGAAATGAGCTATCACGGAGTGATTGAGAATTTTATATCTTTTCGTTCTATCAAGTCCCCTTTTTTCGGACAACAATTCTTTGATCTATTTTCCTCTTAAAATCTCTCAGTTTCTCCACTTTTCCACAAATACACTTGGTGGCTTTTTACCGTCTCGCCGCGTTGCGGACGAGTCGGAAGGCTGCGGTTTCGAATCCCTCATTCCTACAACGCCGATCATAAAAAAACGGACCGCAAGGGCCCGGATTTTTTATGATATTTTGGTTGGGAATGAGGGATTCGAACCCCCGATGCCGGATTCAGAGTCCGGAGCCTTACCACTTGGCGAATTCCCAAAATAGATGGGGCAGATAATAGTAAAAATATGCGTATTGGCAAATATTTAGGAGCAAAGAATCTAGAAAACAAAAACAGCCAAGCAAAACCGCTCGAATACACTACATACTTGTGCAACCAAAATAATCTATCACAAATTCATCTACTGCTCTTGAGTGTTTTCACGAGTTCGCAAAGCCCGAAGTTGTGCATAAAGAGGGTCGTTCTTGAACAGGTGATTCTCCCACATATCAAGCCGACCTAGTACATCAAGTGTTGAATACTGAGCCTCATCTTCCTCGGATAATTCTTTCACATGCATCGATTCTATATCAGCAAGCAGGTCAAGCAAAGCAGGACTCACGCCGAATGGAGGAAATTGATCGATAGTATGAGTGAGATCGGGCAATTCGAAATCGATGGCTTGCGAATCAGACAGTTCAATTTCGGCGACTCGAGCATCTGACGACGGCTTCAAAATCTTTTTCACTCGAGCTTCGATTTCTGATTTTTTATACAAAGCATATCTCAACTTATGCATGCGCAAAAGCTCCTTGACATGTGAATTTGCATTTGGATAGTGAAAATCTCTGTAGGCCACTTCTTGAATAGCAGTATCATACGCAAATTCAGAACCAGAGAAAAGGTGTCGCTCTGCTGCAATTTCAATTCGGTCATTCGTATCTGGGCGGTTTAAAAAATCTTCAAAAGCAATGAATTCGTCTTCAGAAATTTTTGTCGCTGAAGACCGTACAACATCTCTAATTGGAGGAAATTGCCCCTGATTTTGTGTAACTCGATTTGCCATACTTCCATCGCTCATATTCACTTGCGATGCAATGTTTCAGTTCATAAAAATATATTAAACAATAAGATTATATCATTTATTCTTTTTTTGAGCAAGAAAACTTGTATTATAACCATATGATTGCAAATATTTTTTTCTGACTCCTGCTCAGTGGTGGAGGAATTGTCATTCTCAAATACCGTAGAACGATTCACGAATGGACGGGTGGGTGGTGATGGGCAGAACATTATCTCGGAAGATGAGGGACTATGACCGCCCTGTGTCTGATTGCTTGCCTCATGATCGGTCTAGGGGTGGTAAAATTCTTCGGCAAACTTGATCTTGGCGCCGACCACCGAGCCTCACCTCAATTACAACAGAATGTGACACAATAATTTTACACTCGCACACATGATCAAATTTTTTTCTCTGATACTCGCTCTCGTATTGATTGGAGCAAATACGGCACTGCCGGTCTATGCAAAACCAACTAAGGCACGAAGCAATGTAGTTCTCGAGCTGAGCCAAAAACCCAAAAAGCAAATTCTCTCTGATCAAGAGCTTTTTATGGTAATGGTGGATGTTGTTGCGGAATACGGAGAAATTCCATCAAGCTACAAATATATCAAACTCCAAAATACCAATACACCAGAAAACACGAGACTCTACAAAGCGTACCAAAAAGCGGTGTACCTTGATATTCTCAAGCCATCACAGATTCCTCTGACATTCCAAGGGCAGGCAACACACCAAAAAATGATCAATTACACCAATTTGTTCTTCTGAGAAAAAAAGAATGGTGTAATACTGGTGAATGGAACCGAACTTAGGGCTATCAAAAAGAAGCTCACGTATGACGATCTTGTGCTGTACGCAAATAACTATCTGAATTCCAAATCTACTGAGGAGCCAATACAGAATGCGGCTGGATTCGAAATACTCGCTGACGCCTACCAACGACTCATGACGGAACATATCGATAATGCAAAATTCTCTCAACGAGATCTTATGTACGGAGCGATAGAAGGAATGGCAAAGGCAACGGGAGATCAATTTACTGTATTTTTTCCACCAGCAGCAACTCAAGAATTCGAGGAAAGCATCAATGGAGAATTCGAAGGTATCTGAGCCATACTCGATATGTCAAATCCGGGTGAATTACTGATTACTTCAGTACTTATGGGAAGCCCGGCAGAAAAATCAGGTGCCAGAGGTGGAGATCGTATTCTCAAGGTCGATGATTATGAAATCATCAAAACAAGTTCTATAGAAAATGTCATTTCTCGTATCAAGGGCCCTGCCGGAACCTCGGTCACACTCACTATTCTGAGAAATGGAACCAAGATGGATATCAAAATAATCCGCGCAAAAATAAAGATGGAAATGGTCGGATACAAAAAACTTGATTCAAATACCTCGCTTATCACGATTGCAAGTTTTTGAGATGGGACGATTGCCGGATTTCGAAAAGCGGTGGAGCAAATGAAGGCAGATGCTGTAAAGCGTATCATTATCGACCTCCGAAATGATGGTGGAGGAAATGTGCGCGAAGTGTCTGATATTCTGGATTACTTTGTGCCTATGAGCCAAAATAAATTCTCCATGAAAACACTCGCAAGCACAGAAGTCTCACTCTCAACTGGACTTGACGAGCACTTCAAAAATAAAGAAATAGTTATCTTGATCAACAAAGGAACAGCATCCGCAAGCGAAATCATGGTAACTGCTATCCAAGACTATCTCCCCGTTCAAACCAAAGTCATCTGAGAGACAAGTTATGGAAAAGGTTCTGCACAGCAATTCTTCAACTACTTTGATGGTTCAAGCCTCAAGTACACGGTGGCCAAATGGTACAGCGGAAAAAATAACCGCTCCGTAAACAGCACGGGTATTGTACCAGATTTTACAGTAGAATTCGATGCGGAAAAGTATCGTCAAGGAGTGGATAATCAGCTTGAATACGCAAGAACGCTCCAGTATTAATTATTTTCTTTCCTGCTCTCTCCCCTTCATCACGAAGTAACGTACTTGCTGTAGTCGTGCCGAGGAAAATATACAACTAGAGAGATGCATCTGTACAAAGCTTGACTGCTACAGTAATTGTGCTTGAGACTAAGTGGATATTTTGATTTGGGATGAAAGAGTAACATCTTTCACGAGTAAAGTTTGCAAACCTCGAAATGTAGTATATTCTTAACTCAAGAAATTTGTTTTACCCCTCACAATATGAAATACCAATTTAACACCAAAATGGTAGCTTCACTTATCGCCACCACCCTCATCGTGAGTGGTCTCGCCTACGCTGCCACCACCATCACGAGCACCTCTCAAACCGTCGTAAACAATGACATCATGAGTGCGGCTTGGTTTAATGATGTGAATAGTAAGATTGCGAATCTTGTCGCTAAAGTAACGAATATTGAAACAAATTCATTACCTGATGTTAACGGCAAGATTGCGAATCTCAATACCAAAATGACAACCGTAGAAACAAAACTCTCAAATGTTTCGACGGCTCAAAATCGAATCACTGGAAGTTGTCCCACTGGAAAAGCCATCCAATCAATTGCTGCCGATGGTACCGTAACATGTGTTTCTACGTGAGCGAACCCTGTTACTTTTTTTGGAGCTTGGAGAACTACATATTGGTGGGAAACCTTAGATAACACCGTTACGATTTCTTGCCATAAGGCAGGGGGTGCGATATTAGTAGGAAATACGCAGCCGGGTAGTTGTGGCTCGAATGCAGAAGGTACAGAGTGGTATTGTTCCCCTGATGAGCTCATTAGCTCAGTTACCCTCGCTCCGGATTGTGCTTGAGGTCAAATGATATGACAGCCTCCGGCTCGAGTGATTTTGAGAGTTACAGCTAGGGATGCTTGAGATTGGCCAGATATCGGCACTACCTACGTATTTGGGAGCGGTCCCGGAGAGCTCGCCTTCAATCAAGAACATTTCGTTTGGGACTATGTGAGCAATTGACGCAATAGATTATGGCTCACTGTCAATACGACGGGCACTGTGACCAATCTTCGAGTGCGTTCTGAAGATTATAGCTCTGGGCAGGGTGGTGTTCGCTTTACTACTGAAGTCCAATTTGTCAGTAACTAGCTTGCTTCCCGCAAACTCTACATCAGTTTTACATGTACCCCTTTCGTTCTTCAGCATATTTCTCAAAATAGTCGCAAAACATTTCTACATAACCTAGAAGTGCCAATCTATTCCAAATTACCGTAAGAATTCATTTGACCCGATAATCCAAGTAGATTATACTGCCGCTATTATTATCTTTCAAAAATATGAAAAAAATTCTAAGTTGTCTCACGATAGTTGCCCTAAGCTTCACCAGCATATCTAGCACCCTTGCGGCACCAAACAGCTCGGCTGAAACAAGTACAAAAGTCACCCCAAAAAACAAAGAAGCTCGCATGCTCGTAGAAGCTGATCTTATCAAGATGCAAAAAGATGCTATTGGAATGGTACGATCTCTTATACAAACCTATCTCAAATCCGAAGCCACAGAAAGTGGGAACATGAAATGGGAATCTTCCGCAAAAGATAGCGACTATGAGTTCCAGGTAAATACGGATATTGAAAAATACATCAACATCATAAGCTACCTTCAAGGTAAGCAAGAGTTCTGAGCAAAAGGAAAGGTGCAACTCGATAGCTCTGGAACAAGATTTGATTATGAATCTCAGCCAACAAAAAATGCTGATGGACTCAATGTTTATCCAAAAAACAACTGGAATCTCACTGCAACGATTGACTTCGACTTTAATGTAAAGCTGATTGGAAATGACATGTATGTTACTATTTCAGAATTTAAGGTAGATCGTTCCGGAACTGATGCTGAAGTTACAGCATTTGACGAAAGTTTTCGAGAAATTCAAAGATATGTAGGAGTGACTTACAAGGTACCGGGAAGTTATGCAGGTTTTGAAAATCCTACCTTGCTCATGAAGCAACTAGAGGCAGTGTTTCAAGTTCTCGAAAATAAATCTCTTTTTGAAGTAGAGTCCACAAAAGGTGATACACACCGTTTGTGAATCAAAAAATCTACGATTCAAGCGATCAACCTTGCACTTGGAAGAAAGAAAAATGCCAGCATGAACCAAATGATGCTCGATGACAAAAAAATGGGACTTACCTATCAAAAAACAACTACTGGAGGTATATTCAAGTTAACCGAAAGAAAAAACAAGCAAAATTATATGCAAATTTCGAGTGAAAACGGGGAATATTCTATGGATATGGTATCTTCGGAAGTAAACCGCCGACTCAAAACACGGGAGTATATTCAGATGCAAATGAGCAAAGATTCTATGACTATGAAGACCGCACTGATAGATTCCTATTCTTCAAATTGGATTGATTTGACTTGGAAAAATAATCAACTCAATGCAAAATTCACAAATTCAGTAAACGCTCAAACTACCACCTATGAAGCGCAGGGGGCTCTCGATATTTGGACCGGTAATATGGATCTCAAGTTCATGGAAAATTCCAAACAATTTGGAAATCTCTCCGTCAAATCGGGAGAGAATAGTCTTGACTTCTCAATGAACTTCACATTTGACTCAATTCTAGGAATCGGACAATTCCGTCTCAATGGAGAAGGCGCCGCTCAAACAAGTAAAACGGCTCAAGAAATCAAAACCCCCGAAACATTCGAAACTATCAATTAATTCGATTTTTTCAAAAAGAGACTATACTTGAAGGGATATCTATCCCTTCTTTTATTTTCCATTCTATGTCACAGAATCACAAAGAAAACTCTTGAATCAAAAAAAGTAATTTCATTGCCGTGGTTCTTATCACTGTAGCCCTGGTGTATATTTGGAAAACAGAACAAACTCCCAAACCTCCACTCGACAGGACCGTCGCGAGTAAAAGCTCCACGGGAGTAATGGCTCCTCAAAAAACTTCCTCTCAGGAATCAAATACCCCCACTACATTAACTACCACTTCCTGAAGTGCCACGAATACTCAGACTCCCCCACCCGCAGAACCTAAAATGGAAAATACAAATGAAGTAGAAGATATAAATGGGGCAACTCCTCCGAATCCCTCTCCTGCTAGCACCTCCCTTTCCGCTATTCCAGGAGATACTACTTCCTCTGATACACAAACAGGGAGTATGGCTTCATGAACTATCTCCTATTACAACAACTATTTGGATTATGGACTCAGTCTTCCAAAGGGATCGTATTACGCTGGATATGGATGACAAGATGGAGCAGCCCATACTATGGGCTTTGCCAGTGGAACTGGCGTCACAAGTTTTGAAGAGGCACCTATACAACTTTGGTACTACCCCAACAAACTTTTCCCAGAGCTCAAAAATGGAGAAAATAGCTTCTACCAAGACCCTAGCACGAACATGACCTACCTCAAGCTCGGGAATGGTACTATTAGGCTTCGAGGAAATATGGAAGATCCGATGCTTTTGAAAATCCTAGAAACCGTACATCGAGGAGATTAGTGCCTCAGTGAAGCAAAAAATACCCTTCGAAAATTCGTGGGGTATTTTTGTGAATATATACGAACTCAGCTCCTTAAAAAGTCCTACTTCGTGACATACCCTTCCCAAAAGTCCTTTCTGAATTTTTCATAAGCACCAGAGAGTATGGCCGCTCGAGCGCTTTGAGAAATCTTGATGAGATATTCCAAATTATGCAGGGAGAGCAGCTGGCCGCCAAGACTCTCATCAGCCTTGATGAGATGTCGCAAATATCCAAGTGAGTAGTTTTTGGAAACCATCGTCTCAAATCCAGGTTTCATGGGAATACCCTCCTTTTCATGAATGTGCTTGGCAATAGGAATTTTAAGATTTCCAAAGCTCGTAAACGCTACTCCATGCCTTCCAAGTCGAGTTGGTAACACGCAGTCAAACATATCGATACCTCGATACATTCCCTCGACGAGATCTTCTGGCGTACCCACCCCCATAAGATACCGAGGTTTTGCATGGGGAAGCTCCGGTGCTATAACATCAAGAATACGAAGCATATCCTCTTTGGATTCACCAACCGAAAGTCCACCGATTGCCATCCCCAAAGTCGGAAGATCGCGAATAAACTTCACTGACTCTATCCGAAGATCTTCGTAGATTACTCACTGAGCAATAGGAAATAACGCCTGCGTATTTTGCCCCTGCTCTCTGCGTTCATTTTGAATTTTTTCATGCGCCGACACGCAACGGAGCGCCCAGCGGTGCGTGAGATCCATGGCTTTTTTTGCATAAGCTCGACTGGAAGTTCCGGGGGAACATTCATCGAATGCCATGATGATATCTCCCCCAAGATTGGATTCTATCTGCATGACTGACTCTGGCGTGAACATATAACGCGTTCCATCAAGATGCGAATGAAAACGCACGCCTTCTTCATTGATCTTTACCAGATTCTCTTTACGACGAGCTCCCTCCCCAACTCCAGCTTGTCAAAGTGAGAATACCTGAAATCCGCCACTATCCGTGAGAATTGGCAATGATACATTCGCAAAACCATGAACTCCACCAAATTCTTTGACCACTTCTGAACCAGGGCGCATTTCTAGATGATAGGTATTTGCCAAAATAATTTGACTCCCGATTTCCATAATCTGCTCACGAGTAATTCCCTTGACGGTTGCCTGAGTTCCCACTGGCATAAAAATGGGGGTTTTGACGGTTCCGTGTGGTGTAACAAGGGTACCCGCGCGAGCAAAACCGTCACTCGCTTCAACGGCATAAGAGAATCCTGGAATCATGGAACTATACAGAATAAAAATCTATTTGGTAACGATACGAACGATGTCTTGGTAGGCCACAAAGATACTCATCAGCATAAGAAGTGCAAATCCAATCAGGTTTGCCCTTGCCTCGATCCAAGCAGTGCCATATTTTCCCCTGGAAACTTTGGAAAGAAGCGTGTGAATAGTGAGGAAGGCAAAACGACCTCCGTCCAATGCTGGAAATGGAAGAAGATTAAATACTCCGAGGTTGATACTAATGAGTGCCGCAATTGCCAGAATCACTGCTACTGGAACTTGCTCTTCCACCATATTCACAAAAACATTTCCGATTCAAATTGGCCCGGATAGGCTTTGTGTAGCCTCGCTGCGTTCTGTTGGTGTTCGTGGACTCACGAGCTTTCGTACGAGATTTCCCAAAAGTTCAAGGG
>JBEICN010000013.1:0-23362 GCA_040383945.1 Candidatus Peribacteria bacterium
AATACAGATTTGTTCACGATAAATAATTTTCGTGGATCGCTCAAGGAAAACGTTCTCCAAGTAAAAAAGCATATCTACGACTATGTGAAAACCGATTCCCAGGTAGAGAGAAAATTTGCTGCTGATTTGGAATTGTGAAATATATCGGTGTACGCGAAGCTCCCTTCCGGATTCAAGATTTCAACGCCGATTGGCAATTACAATCCGGATTGGGCTATTGTATTCGATAGGCAGGATGTGAAACATATTTATTTCATTGCCGAAACGAAGGGCAGTTTGGATACATTGAGCCTCAAAGGTACAGAAGAGTTGAAAATTCGATACGCGAGAAAACATTTTGAAGCTATTTGAAATGGTGAGGTGAAGTATGACGTCTTGACGAGTTATGGCGATTTGATGAATAAGGTCCTCAAATAAATCAAGTTTCGTTAAAAGTAGAGCGTTATTTCTGTGATATCCGTAATTTAGTAATGGTATTACTTTATTTGTCATATCCATTTCACGTATTTCCTCCAAAACTCGTGAAAAACTACTATTTTTCACAACTTTTTCACGAATTTCTTTCCAAATTCGTGAAAATTTAGTATACTGTCGCTATATTTCACGCTTTCCATGGCAAAAATCACGTTGTTCACCCGCCAAATCCAATCTCTCCGGGAACGCTACTATCGCGTATCCGTCGGAAAAGAATCGCTCATTGCGCTCATTGCCGATACCGAAGTCGCCGAGCAGGTATATAATTCGAACGCGATCGAAAACAGCACCCTTTCCCTCGACGAAACCGAAAAAATTCTCCGCCAGATTGACCTGGACCGATATATCAACGAGCGAGAAATTTTTGAGGCGAAAAATCTGGCGCGCGTCGTTTTATATATCCAGCAGCGAGCACGGGAGCGGGAATTGGATCTCGAAACGATTTTGTTACTCCATAAGATGCTCATTTCGAACATTCGCGACGATATCGCTGGCAGGTTCCGGGAAACCGGAGAATATGTACGTGTCGCGAGCCATATTGCACCGGCTCCGCAGGAAGTGCTCTGACTCATGCAGGATATGCTCGCGGAATATCACGCGTCCAGCCATGAAAGTATAGTACGGCGTATCGCGCGATTGCATCTTACCTTTGAGAATATTCACCCATTCGTCGATGGCAACGGTCGTATCGGTCGGATTATCAATAATTACCTCTTGATTCGAGAAGGATTCGTTCCCATCAATATCAAATTCATCGATCGCGCCAAATATTATGACGCGTTCCGGGAATTCGATACCAAAGGTACGACGGGTATCATGGAAGAAATCGTAGCAAAAGCTCTAACGAACAGCTATCACAAACGGCTCGCATACTTGGAGGGCAAGAAAATCATGACATTAGCCCAATATGCCAAAGCCCACAAACTTTCCCACTCCAACCTCATCAACAAAGCCCATCGCCAGAGTATCGAAGCGTTTTTGGAGAAAGGTGTCTGGAAAATCGGAGCGGAATCCCGGTAATTCCCCAAACTCCCTCCAAAGGTATGCAAATTCAAAAACACGGACTTCAAGGTCAGAGAGGTGTTCTTATATAAATCCCCGATAGCCATAGTCCTCCTCGCTTTGTCTTTGATTCGACATTGCTTTTTGTCTACAAAAGATACTATTAGAGCTAAACCACTCACTCTCTGCGTATGTCCAAGAAAAATTCCAAAAATTCCCCAAAAACATCGCCGTTACCTATCGATATTTCGACACCTGTCGAAATCTCAAATATCTCACTACCAAAAGATACAACTCCCGAAACATCTTCATCTACCGCATCTCTGAACTCCGGATTTTCCCGAGTATTCGCATCCATCCAGAAATTCTGATTAAAAAAATCGATAGCTGCCTTCGTGGTAGCAGTCCTGCTTCTTACAGGAGGATTCTTCGTCTATAAAAATCCGAATTTTGCCAATATCACCCCCTCGTTCATTGCGAAAATGTTGAATCTGGCCCCAACCGTCGTCGCGGGGAATTTTTCTCTCGAATACAAGAAAATTCCTTACGATGTCCCATCTATCGATATTACCTTTTCCCGAGATATCGATCCGAATACCGTCAATGCCAATAGTGTCCGGATATACCCATTCGTCGCGGGTAGTGCCACCCTCAAAACTCCAAGAACTATCAGCTACACACTTGGTTCCAAGTTGAATATCGGCACGACCTATCTCCTCCAATTCACGACCGATATAGCGACCACGCAAGGGAAGAATCTCGACAGCGAGATTTCCTACGAAATAGAGGCCATCGGAGGTGTCACGATCAATAAGATGATTCCCGACGGTGATACCAAATCGCTTTCCAAAAATCCGATTTTTATTTTCAATATCCCGGTAGTGCAGTTGAGTAGCGTGGAAGTGCGAGATGCTCTTCCGTGTCCCGTAACCTTCGAGCCCGCTGTCAAAGGTCGATGTACCTGGCCCTCTGGTAATATTTTGGAATACCGTCTCGATGGAAATCTCGATGCAGCTACCAAATATCAAGTACAAGTAGCTCTCGGATCTGAATTTTTATATCCTTTACAAAAAACTTTTACCGGTTCTTTTTCTACCACGCCACTCCAAATGCTCCAGGGATCGTTCGACGAATCCGGGATTCAGCGGTTTTCTCCCAAAAATGGAATTCCCCTCGTATTCACCGCTCCGGTAGAGCTGGAAAATCTCTCCAAAGTTCTCGTGCTCAAAAACGAGCAGGGAAATATTATCCCGCATCGAATCGTTCCAAGCATTAGTGGAGAAACGGTTTCGAATACGTTCACGATAACTGCCGCAAAAGGAACACTTCCGTTCTCGACCAATTTTTCCGTGTCGATTGCAGCGGGTCTTATGCCAAAGCCAGGAAATATGCCTCTCAAGGAAGCTATCAATTTTAACGCAAGATCCAACGCGTTTGTTTCCCAGGTAAGTCTGTACCGCACCGACTGGTCCGCGACGGGAAGTCTCGTTGGCACCTATGATATCACGGGCGAATTTTTGATCCCCCCCACCAAACCATTGCTGAGCATCTATCTCGATGAGCCTATCGATTTGGCAGGACTTGGGAAAAGCGCCGCACAAGCCGTCAAAATCCGGGAAAAAATAGGAGGGAAGGAGTACATTTGTCTATTGAGTCAACCCCAAACTTCGGTACCGGAGTTTCCAGACAGCCTCAAAATGGTAATGAAACCGGACCAACAACGATTGGACTGCCAGATCAACGGAACTCTGCCATTCTCTACCAAATTCGAGCTGGTATTCGATCCAAGCCTTACCCCCTCACTCTCCGAACCAGTACGAATAGAGTACCAAACTTCGAAGCCATTTGAAATCTACGATATCGTCCTGCAGAAGGCGACCGAAATGTGTATTTACGCATCGGCGAATATCGATTATACGGGAAGTGGGGTGACGATTTCTCCGCAGGCAAAAGTCCGCAGCATCGGATATAACTCCGAAAACTACAATTATCGTACCAATACTTCCGTAAAAACCTGTCCAGATCGAGCCGATCAAATCGCGAGTGTGGCCGAAGTTCGATTGAACGGAAAAACCAAATACGATATTGCTTTTGACAGCGAACTTCGAGATTATTTTGGAAGTCCTCTCAAAACGGCGTATTCCAAGAAGGGTATTACTTCTCCTTCGCTTCAAAAGCAGGATGAATATCTGTACTTTATGCCAGGCAAACTTCAGCAAGTTATTCCGCTCAATGCTCCGATTGTACTTCCACTTCAAACGATCAATCTTGAATCGATGAGAATCCAAGTATGTTCCATGACCCCAGCTTCGTACGCGGACTTTTTGAATCGGAATTATGAAAATGCCTATCAGCCAAAATGCGAAACTGAGACCACCAAAAAGGTGTCTTTGAAAAATGGAAAATGGAATCTCACGACGCAAAAAATCGACCTTGCCACGGATGTGCTCGGTGACAAACTTCCCGGAAATATCCTCTTGGTTCGCGGAAGTGCTGACTCAAGTTGGAAACACGAATGGCCAGAACAGCGGGACTTCCAGGTGACCTACCTGCGCACCAATCTCTCACTGATGCTCGAGCAATCCGAGGGGAAAACCATCGTTTTTGCTACGGATTTTGACGGGAAAACTATTCCGTCAGATCTCCGGTTTCAATCCTTCGGTACGACTCCCGGATGTAATGGTGACTGGGTAAAAGACCTCAAATTTAATGCCCAAAAACAATATTACGAAACTTCCAATGGAAAGGGATGTGTCGGGGTAATGGTTGCCCAAAATGATATGTATTACGGAATCGTCTCGCCGAGTACTGACATGACGTCCAACTACGATTTTGGACAGTATGGAGGAGCTGATAGCTCTGATCGGGATTATGTGTACCTTCATACGGACCGACCGATCTACCGGGCGGGAGATACCGTCAATTTCCAGGGAATACTCCGGAGTTTTGCTGCTACGGGATATGTAAAATCTGCTGCCAAAAAGGTAAAAATACGCATTCTCAACAACCAGAGCGAGCTGTTCAAAGAGATCGCGCTCGATGTCGACGCACACTCCAATTTTGAGGGAAGCTTCCCACTTACGACTGGCATGAATACGGGGCGGTATTCATTTGAAATCATGGCATATGCCGCAAAAACGACCGATGGACAGGGGAGTTACGTAATAAACGACGGGAATTTTTACGTCGAACAGTACAGCAAACCAGCTTTCAAAACAGAGGTTACTGGAGGACAACGCCACCAATATGAGGGAGATGTAATTGAATCTACCGCCACCGCAACCTACTATTTTGGTGGACGGGTCGCGAATTCGGAAGTTAATTGGTCGATCCGGGCACAAAATTATTATTTTGATCCGAAGAATTATTCGGAGTATCGCTTTGGTACCGATACAAGCTTTTTGCAGTGCCGGTATTGGGGGGACTGCGACAACAATGACGACTATATTGGTGACTTCCGCAATCGTCTCGATAGTTCCGGAACCAACACCATCAAATATACGGCAGAATTACCAAAGCCAGAAACGGAAGCCGGAGCCGAAACTGTAGGAACGCCTGACGCAAAAAAAGAACGACTTGTCACGTTTGTGGCGGAGGTGGTCGATCCGAATACTGGCAAAACCGTATCCGGTACAAATTCTCATATCATCCACGTGACCGATGGCTACGTCGGAATCACTTCTCCCTACTGGGTAGACAAGGGAGCGAAGATTCCCGTCAGTGGAGTCACGCTCGACGTGGATGCCAATGTCCGAAGTGCCAAGGTAAAATTGGAATTGATCCAAATCCAATGGAATATGGTCAAGAAACTCGGGGTTGACGGAGTCTTCTACGACGAATATGAGCTCAAAAAAACGCTTGAAGCAACTGAGACGGTATCGAGTTCCAACGATGGAAAATTCAAGACGGAACTCACACCAAAACTCGGCGGGGAATACCTGGTCCGCGCGAGTTATACCGGCAAAAATGGAGCTACCTTCGTTTCCGACAGCTATAGTTATGTCGCAACTGATTCGTATTCGATGTGGAATTCTGGGAACAATACCGTGACCGATCTTACCGCCGAAAAAACCATGATGCAACCTGGAGAAACCGCGATTTTCACGCTCAAATCTCCCATTTCTCGTGGTAAAATATTCTACTCCGTAGAAAAGGATAACACGATTTTGGATGCCAAGGTGGTGGATATCACGGGGTACGGCCAGAAAATCGAGATCCCCGTACTTGCCACGTATATTCCAAATGTCTATCTGCGCGCCTATCTCATTGGTCGGAACGATCCGACAGGATTGCCGGTGTTCAAGCGGGCGCTTTCCCAGATTCGAGTACTTCCAGATTCCAAAAAACTTAGCGTAGAGGTGAAAGCTGAAAAAGTAAAATATCTGCCAGGAGAAACTCTCAAGGTGAATGTCCAAGTCAAAGATGCGGCTGGAAAACCAGTTTCCGGAGCTATCGGAGCCCTCTCGGTGGTCGACGAATCCGTCCTCGCGCTTCTTGGGAATCCTGTGAAAAATCCGTTCGCTTTTTTCTATGATATGAAGCGATACCTGGGGACGACCGTATCACTTTCTCTCATGAATCTCGTTGAAAAGCTTGAGATTAAGAATGCTGGTAATGGGGAAAAAGGAGGTGCCGGAGAAGGGAACAAAGGGGGTGATACCAAAAAGAAACGCGGCGTATTCAAGGATACCGCCTTTTGGACCGGAAAATTCACCACAGATGCAAATGGAAATGCTGTCATCGACACCGGAAAACTTCCTGATAACCTCACTACCTGGAAAATCGAAGCCGTCATCGCTACAGACACGACCCAAATCGGTGCTGGAACCACATCGATCACCACCGAACAGAAGGTGATGATCCAAGAGAATTTCCCGAGATTTCTTAGGACGGGAGACCGTACAGAGTTCGCTCCGGTAGTTTTCAATCGAACGGGAAAACGACAGCGATTCACTGTGGAAATGCAGGCTAAGGGCGCTGACATCACTCCTTCTCAACAGGAGATAGCGCTCGATGACGGAACTTCTGCTACGGTTCGCTTTACCGTGAAGGGAGTGCTCGACGACCAGTTGAATATGGGTCCAGTCGAGCTGAGCGTAGTCGCGAAGGCGGAGGATGGATCCGAAGATGGTATCCAAAAAACACTCATGATCGGTCGCGGAGAATCCTATGAAACTACCGCATTTATCGGAACTTCGAGCGGAGTCAGTCTGGACGAACATCTCAACTTGACCGGTATTCGAGACCAGGGAATTCTGACGTTTTCCGCTGCGCCTTCTCTCATCGGGAATGTGCTTACGGGTCTTGGCAATCTTCTAGAATATCCCTACGGATGCTTGGAGCAAATTACTTCGGCCGTAATACCTCATATCGCTGTCAAGAATATCCATGACGCCCTCAAATCGCCCTACGATATCAAAACGGTTAAAATCAAATATTACGATAGCACGAATCGAAACTGGGAGTACCGTACCGTCTATGACATGATGGGGGATTATGTCGTACGGCTCATGGGATTTCGACTGAGCTCCGGAGGATTTGGATTTTGGAATTCCGATGTTGAATACGCAGAGTTTGAGTTGACCGCGTATGCGTTGAATACACTTGCCGATATTCAAAAACTCGGAGTTCCAGTGGATCAGTCCCTCATCAAAGGAGCAGTAAGCTATCTGAAACTCCGATTGGAAAAGGGAGTTCGCGAAGGATGCCGTGGAACCGAAGAAGAATGCAAATATACTATGGGAGAAAAAATACAAGCCATATCTGCCATCGCGAGCTGGAGCGTCGACGGAGTGGATGCGCTCAAGGCCTACAAAGCACTTGGCAAGACCGATGCAAGCCTTGCGAACAAACTCGATACCCTCTTACTCCAATCACGATTGCTCGCCCATGCAAAAATCTCAGACATGGAAAAAACCCAGATCAAAGCCGCAGCAAAATCGGCTATTGATACCATTCTCAAGGCAAATCTCGTATACGATCCACGAGGAGCGTACATCGCTCCGGATATGGGTAATTCCAGGACAGAGGCAACCGCAAAATTCTTGCGCTCCCTTGCCTTGCTTGGCGAAGATTCTGAGTCAAATAGCCAGTTGCTCGATAACATGAGCCGTTTCCTTTCCCGAGCCAAAAAATCTGACGGAAGTTATGGTTCTACTCAAGAAACAGCCTGAGTACTTCAAGCTTTCGCGGATCGGACTTCCCGTGACAAAGATCTCGTCAATGCGAACTTCCAAGCACGGGTAACCCTCGGCGGTACGGAAGTATATACCCAAAGCTTCGATAGCAAGAATCTCCTCAAAACGACTACGAACACCTTTGATATCCGCAATCTTACGGATCGAGAAGCGGTAAATGTCGGAGTTACCGGGCGCGGTAAACTGTATTATGATCTCACTCTCAAATATCCAGTCTCCGCTGATACGATCCTCCCTCGTGACGAAGGATTCTTCGTTCAAACCGAGTTCTACGACTATTTGGAATACCAAAAAGTAGAAGTAGCCAAAGCGGAAGAGCAAAAAAATTACGAAATCGGAAAAATCCGGCTCTCTGAGATGAAATATCCAAAGGAAATCCGGGAATACGTGAAACCTATTTCTCAGGCAAAAATCGGACAATTAGTGCGGGTAGAATATCGGGTTATACTTGGAGAAACCCGAGACAAAGTAGTATTCGAGTCATTCATTCCCGCAGGCTCTGAACTCGTGAATACCCGACTTGCCACCGAAACGAAAATAGTAACTTCCGATACCTTCTTCGATCGCGAAGAACTCATGGATGACCGATATTTTGGATACAGCCTCGTGCTGGATTCCGGAGAACACTCGGGTTCGTATGTTCTGAGATGTACCCATGCGGGGGTATTTATGATTCCATCAACGAGAATCTCTGAGTTCAATACTCCGGAAGTCTTCGGACAGACCGCCGGCAAACTCATCGAAGTGAAGTAATCGAAAAAAATGATAATTTGCCCGCTTGTCATTGTTGATCCAAGCTTTTTCATGGACTCCAAAATACGGACTCCAGAATGCGGCAGCGTTTTGTTGCAAATACAAGAACACACTATACGATATCTTCTTTGGATAAATTTCCTTGCCCAAAAGTGTCAAAATCTAATCCCAATCTTCAAGTGTGCCCCAATTTTTTATCGTAATCTCAAATGCCCTCGTGTTCATAGAATTTGGATTGTACCACATGGATAATACGCTCCAATATGGAATTTTCATGGGTGTCAATTAGCAGATAAAATTCATTTCATCAAAGTCGAACTGCTCTATCATTTTTTCGAATCGAATTCTCCAAAATGCGTGCGGTTATTTGGAGTACATGGTTTCATGCTCCTTGACCAAAAGTCTCATTTATCTTTTTAAGATGCGGTATTTGAATGCGTATAAATAAATATGGATGCCTATATATCATTCGATTAAAATACTTCTGATTGTAGAGGCCCGTGATAGTATCTCGGTACATCGAATCAATATTGTCGAGCTTTGATCGGAGTATTTGACCAAATCTACGCTGTTTGAATTCGTGTTGAATCATTTGTATCTCATGGAAAGGGGAATTGAGATTTCAAATAGACAGTAGGGCATGTTTATTTCAAATCTTCCCAAGACTCATAGCTCCCATGCCCCCAGCTCCGCGTATGTGTTGGCTTATTTCGAATTCTTCCGATTGCATGCACTTTCTTTCCATTGCATGTTCCAAAATTCATGTTTCCTGATGTGTCCCAAGATCAAGATTCCGCCTGAATCGGTTGATATTTCCGACCACCAACTCTCCTTTGCTCTGAGCATCTATTTCGTAAACTCCTATGCTCGTATGATATTGATATAAAAAAAATGACTCCAGAGCATTCATCAGATTGTATGATTCACAAAAGTCTACTTCGCCTATTTTTTTGTTAAAATTTTGAGTACGCGCATTTCATTGTCCAGTTACATGAAGGTAAATGTTGTTTACTGGATTTTGCAAAGATAGAATTTTTGCCACCATGTTGGCAACTTTTTCGGAGCGTGACATGCCTTCGCGACTACTTGCGGTATCGAGATGAAGCTTCTTCAATTCCCGAAGTGTAGCCATAATACTCGAGTAGTTTTCCATAGGAGGGGGGGTAAATTGTGAAAAGCGTCCTTTGGAGGCCGTTGTACCTCAATGGATTCTCTTTTGTTGCAGAAGTCAGTAACGATGAACGAATACTGTTTGATCAGAATGGCAGGTGATAAAAATATGATACATCCATGCCTGTTAGACCGAGATTGCAAAAAATATTGTAGAGAAAGACAAGGGATAGATGCACATGCCGCAAAGGACGAATCACAGTATAAAGATAAGATCTTCAAAAAATAAGACAAAGGTAAGACAAATAATCCCCTTTCGTATTTGCTATATAGGAATTACGATACATGCACAAAATATTTGCACCAGTCACAATAGGATCTACGATTTTTTTTACTTTTGGCACAAAGAAAGTAGTATATCCCTCCGAAGTGTTGCCATAAAGCCAATTTTTAAGTTATCGCAATATGGTTGATACGTTAAAAATTCATCCCACAGAATTGCAACATATTTTTTCAGAAGATTACAAAAAGTATTTCAATTCGCACGATTTGATTTTGAGTAGTAATGCTGTTTTAACCTGGGGTCCTGATATTTCTCATTGAGTCAGTGCTATAAAAATAAAGCAAAAAGTTCCAGTTCATACTTTTTGCTGAGTCAATTTTAATCCTTCAGGAAAGATAGCGTTTCACTCAGTAAGTAAGTACTCCATAGAAATAGGCGGTTTTGAAAACGAGACATTTCGTTCTATGTATTTGGATGATTTTGAAAGAATAGAAAGATTTATACACGATTTTTTGATGAAAAATCGATACTACTGAGGCCTGGACATTGATTTTCTCACAGAAGCCCCAAGAGGGCATGGATTTGCATTTTCGGGCGTTATATCAGTACTCCTTGCGCATCTTATCTATATTGTGATTTGAAAAATCGAGGGCGGAAGCTTACAAGATGGATGACTCCCCAAAGATCACCCGCTTTTTGAAGAAATATATGTCTTTTCTATTGAACTTTCCAATTGTATATCTGAAGGTAAAAGTAGCGGTGCTAGCAATTATGTGGCCATGCTACCAAACTCTCCCGCCCCAGTGATATGTATTACCGAAAAAAATGGTCTACATCAAGAAGTGCCTTCTGAAATCCAACAAAATGAAATGCATGGCTCCAGTCAATGGAGCTCGCCAAGCGAAACATTGTACCGAGGCGGATTGACAGAATTCCTTGGAATTTCTTGTATAGAAGATTCAAAAATTCCTATCGATTATGGGGTGATTTTTACGGGGGTAGAATATGTGTTTGACGATATGGAATCCGTTCGAGGAACTATCGAGAACCAAAAAAATCAGTTACAGGAATTTATTCGACGCACTATCAGTGCTTTGCCAATCAGTGAGACACAGTCTCAAAATGCCACGCTTCAACATATATTGAATCTTGACGAAACTCACATGTTTCAAAACCACATTGACGGAATGAATATGAGAATATTGGAGGGATTCGACCGCATGTATGCAAATGGATTCAATGACCGATCTATCTCTGCTTTTATAGGTACGATACAAAGTACCGGATATGCGAGCTTTTCGTACCAAGAGCAGAATCAATTTTTCCAAAGCATCCAACATCTTTTTTACGAGTTTCGTGGCTTTGAAGAGGAAGAATTAGGAATGCTCCCCTTTAATATTGGAAAATTATGAGGAAGCTTCCTGTTTGTTATAAAGCATCGCAATAGTCGCGCCACATTGGAAAAAGTTCTGACACGACTGAGAGATCAAGGCCATCCGGTCTCTCTAGATTATACTTCTTGGAGAGATGGGTCAGCTTCTGATGGGGTTATGGTGGAGCAGTTTATATCTAAGAATCTTTTTTCAAAATATACTTCCAATAGTAATGTGCAATTTTCCGATTCAAATGGGGTAAGATACTGCTGAGATTATAAGGAAATATTAGAAACTGAAACTGATGGAATTCTTCTTGATACTATAAAGAGAAGAATATATATGCGGGGTACCAAACTTACTTCAAAAGATATTCACTCGCAGAATACCACTATCGATATGATGACACTGGTCATGAAGCATATGGGCGAAACGGTATCCAACCAAGAACTTCCTATTTCCACCTATTCCCAGAATAAAAATGAAATATTAAGCAAAGTAATCCTTCCTATTAAGCGACTCACAAAGGAGTATTTTGACAAAAAACTGCTCCTTACCTGCTCCGGATGAATCACGGATTATTATTTGCGTCTTGAGAGAGATCCATCCATTCGAATAGGTATTATTTCAAAGATTGGAAGCTAGAATGTTGAGCTTTTGCTTGCTTCAAGCTCCCTTTTTATAGAAACGAGAATAGACTCAAATAAGGTTCGGTAAAATCAAATTCCCTTATCTTTTTCTTTAATGGAAATATGCCATACATCTCGCAAATATCGCGAGAGAACATTTACTATTTTGACATGTCGGTCGTTTTTTCCAGAAGCACAAAGTTCGCTGTGAATATGGCGAATGTCTTCAAGTATTTCAGAATTTCCGATCCCATTTTTTTCTAATTCTTCAAAGAAAAGTAAAATATAGGTGAACTCATTAATAAGCTCCTGAGTTTTTATAAAAAAGAGTCGTTCCTCCATACAGCTCAAGCCATAAGTATCGTGGTTTGCGAGTTTAGTAATTTTTTCAGAAAAGGCTTTTTTGGGTAAGTGAATGTTCTCCTCCTGAGCGGTTAGCGGTAGTAGTAGGGAAGTGTTTTTCATAAATAATAAATAGGTGCATGACTTCATAATGTAGAATCAGGCACAAAGGTTATGAAAAATCGAATATAACAAAACGGACAAAAGCAAGACAAAACCATAAGCCTATGGTTACCATTGCAGCAATGAGGTTACATCGTCTACTTTGAGGCATGAAATGAAAAAGATGTAGCACAGAGGTGCGCTCATTTCCTGTACCTATACTATCCTAGCACCCCAAATACCTCTGTTTTTCTATGATTCAAATGAGCATAAATTTTTGCAAGAAATCGTTTCTGTTAGTAGCACTGTTGGAGTGGTGACATATCTTCTCTCCATATCTCGTCAACCGATATCCAAGTGGCTCTCAAGGTATCGAATCGAATGAGAAGCCCTTGAGTATTAGGATCCTGACCAGAGATTGAACTGTTTCAAGATAAACTCTCTATTGGAACATGTCCCCACGGTATTTACCTTCTTCCCGTGCTCACCCAATATATTGCAAATATCTTCTACCGTCTTTTTTTGAATCAAACTGCACACGCTCGCAAATTCTTCTTTTCGAATTTGGGGCATATTTTTTGGATTCAATTCCAGCGCGGCCGATTCGTTTCATAAATAATCGTCCAAAAGTGCTCTGACATCAATTTTCATTCGACCGATTCAGTGAAGTTTTTTTGCCACTCCTACTCAGTAAAGCTCATCTAGACGAGCATCGCTCGTGATGCATGTGGTAAAGTTAGAGTCTCGTCTGTTGATCATTTTTTTAATCAGTAAATTATATTATTTTTCTCGCACAATCTCCCCTTGTACTTTATCCAAAAATAAAATACCATCTAAATGATCGATTTCATGTTGCACCACGCGAGCACTAAAGCCTTTGAGGTGGAGTTTTTTTAATAAGAACCGCTCATCCCGAAATTCGACCTGAATTTCATCGCTTCGAAGGACATTGCCATACTGTTCTGGACAACTGAAGCATCATTCCTCATCGAGTACGACACTATCAGATTTCCAGGAAATTACTGGATTGATCATTAATAGAGTTTTGTAGACGTGTAACTCCCCATCTTCTTCTTCATAGAGATTCACGACAATCATACGCTTGTTGAGGCCAACTTGGGGAGCTGCTAATCCAGCCCCATTCTGTTTTGATTTGAGCCATTTTAACATTTCTTTTCCGGTTGGTACAACTTCTTTTATTTGAGATTGAGTCACTTCGGTTGAGGTAGCTCTGAGAATGGCGTTGGTATTTCCTGTTTGAATTGTGAGTTTCATACTTTGATTTTATGAGCATTTCATTAAAATCAATTTGTATGTTTCATTTTCTCAAAAATGCTATCTGACTTGATAGCTCTATTCGTGTATTTTATCATTACCTTCGAGGGGTTTTGGCCAATTTTTATTACAGAGATCCTGCCAAAGACATGATAGTAATTGGGATTACCGGAACTAAAGGGAAGTCCACTACCACCAATATCGTCGCTCGTTGACTCGAAGCTGCTGGAAAGAAAGTGTGCATGTTTTCGACAGTCAACCTGGCTATCAACGGTGTTTGGGCAAAGAATACTCATAAGATGACCAGTCCAGACCCCTTTGTTCTCAACAAATTCCTTTCTGAAGCTCGTGCTGCGGGGGCTGAATATGCAGTAATTGAAGTTTCCAGTCATGCTCTGTATTACCACAGAGTTCACGGAATAGATTTTGATGTGGCGGTTTTTACAAATTTGTCCCAAGACCACCTCGATCTTCATGGAACTATGGAGGCTTATGCTGCAACGAAACTCAGACTCTTCACCGGACTCAAATACGCCCGAAGAAAAAAATGAGTACGAAAGGTGGGAGTAGTAAATATCGACGACCCATATTCTGACATGTTTCTTCAAGCAACTGTGGACACGCTTATCACATTCGGTAATTCAGCGAATGCACAGATTCGGGCTTTGAATATCGAATCCGACGGCCTGGGAACTACGTTTCAGATAAAAATGCCCGCACACACCTACCAGATACGCACGCAACTGCTTGGTAAATTCAATGTGAGCAACATCATTGCTGCTATTGGTGTGCTGCATTCTCAGAAAATCGATATCAAAGACATTCAGAATGCTATCGAAGCTATAGCAGAAGTAGATGGAAGGATGCAAATCGTACCAACCCCATTGCCGGGCACCGTATTTGTGGATTATGCTCATACGGAAGAATCACTTAAGCAGGTGTTATCCACTCTCAAAGATTTGAACACTGGTGGTAGAATTATTACTATTTTTTGAGCTACTGGCGACCGTGACCGTGATAAACGCCCAAAAATGGGAGCGGTCGTTCACAAATATAGCGATGTCATCTTGTTGACCGAAGATGATAATTACCATGAGGACCAATTTCGCATTATGACTGAGGTGTCTCGGGGGATACCTCGAAAAGAGGGCTCAGACTTCTGGATTATCTTTCATCGTGAAGATGCTATCCGTACCGCACTTCTCATGGTACAACCCAATGATATTATTCTTCTAGCTGGCAAGGGGGCGGAAGAGGTGATTGTAAGAAATTCAGGTCCAGAGCCTTGGTCCGATGTTCAGGTGGTACAAAGAGTGGCGAAAGAAATTCAACAAAATCAAATAGCCTAGCAAAAACGAAGCTGTTCAGTAGAACGAGCTTGAAATGTTATCGCGGAGTTGACATCAGCAGCTCTACATCCTTTGGGTAAATCGTCCCTTCGTAAGGAATTCCGTCAATAGTAATGCGAATACGCCGTTCGTTTTTTTGTGTTCGGTTGCTTATGGGGATTACAAGTGACTCATTTGGCATGCTCAGCAAATTGCTCGCACTCAACGCATCTGCACGAAGATTGCCAAAGTTCGCCCGACCCTCACCTCCGAGGATCGAACCGCAAATCATAAGCAAGGCAATATAGCCTACAACACTGGTTCCGTTCATAGTTACCATTTAGCCACATCAAAAAAAATATGTCAAAGAATTCTTCATAAAAATTGAAAAATCTCTGGAGTTCTATATACTTCGGGCCATGGATTTTTTCCTTTCCCCAGCTTTTGTACGATTTGAGCTTTATCTTATATGGCTCTGTCTGACTTTTATCTGAATATATGGTACGTATGAAATCGTA
The DNA here is from genome assembly GCA_040383945.1 of Candidatus Peribacteria bacterium. Classification (GTDB taxonomy): domain Bacteria; phylum Patescibacteriota; class Gracilibacteria; order BD1-5; family UBA2023; genus CAIVSN01. The sequence continues at coordinate 15,387 of JBEICN010000013.1, forward strand.
TCTCGCCTCAGACGACTTTCCAGTATCTTGTTTCCTTCGGCGCGAATTCTTGCTGAGGATATTCCTGCGGAATTACCGCGGGTGACAACCGATCTGGTTGAGCCTGTACCCGTAACTGAATTTGAAGTGGAGCAGGATGATTCGAATGTTCTTTCTCCTGAGCGAAGATCGGAAATAACCGAACTTGCAAAACTGATTCGAACCAAGATAGCCCGCGGAGAACTTACAGAAGCTCGATCAAAAATTATTGAAGGTCTCGCCATAGATAAGTGGCACAAAGAATTGAATTGTTTGCTCGCTTCGCTCTACGAGAGGGATAATGAATACCGAAAGGCAGAATTTATCTATAAGGATTTGATTTTGGTCCATAATACCGACCCCGAAATTTACATGAAGCTCGGCTTCTCCCTTTCTATTCAAGGAAAATATGAGATCGCATACGAAATCTACAAAAAACTGTTGGAACTTTCGGATTCTCACATAGAGGCTGCAGAAATGCTCGCAAATATCGCTTATGAGCTCGAGCGACACGAGCAGGCTATCGAGTACTCAAAAATGTTTCTCAAAGCGTATCCTAGAAATGCTGACATGCTGACGGTGCTCTCCGTAAGTCTTATCGAACTTGGAAAAAAAGAAGAGGCTTTGGACGCACTCGGTAAACTCAAAAATTTGGATCCCTATAACCCACGAGTTCGAGAAATGAAAGAAAAACTCGAATTAGAAATCGAGCTTGGTCAAAAATTTGCTGCGGATGTGCCAAAAGATACTGATGCCATAGAAGAAAAATAACCCCGTGATTCTGTTTCCATTTTCCATTTTCCTCCGTACACCATGCTTCCAAAAATTCCACCACATTCTATAGAGGCCGAACAGGGCGTTCTAGGTTCTATTTTGCTCGATAAAGATGGTATTCTTCAAGTTTCCTCCTTGATAACCGCCGAGGATTTTTATGACGCAAAAAATGCTTGCATATATTCGGCGATGCTGGATTTGTTTCTCAAAAATCGCCCTATTGATATTTTGACGGTACGAGAAGTGCTTGACGACCGCAAAAAATTGGAAGAAGTTGGAGGAAATCAGTATCTCATCGGACTTACGAATTCTATTTTTACGAGTGCGAATATATTTCAATACGGACAAATAATCAAAACCAAGTCTGTGCTTCGCAGGCTCATTAAGGCAGGGAATGAGATATTGTTGTACGGATATGATGAAGAATCAGAAATTAAGCGACTGCTAGAAAAGTCTGAGCAGGCTCTTTTTTCTGTTACACAAACCTTTATTCAGAATAAACTGATTCACATCAAAGATATCATCAATCTCAGATACGAAGAATTTGCAGAAATTCACGCAAATCCTGAGCATGCAAATGCCGGATCGGTGGCTTCATGATTTGCTAATATTGATGGAAAGGTCGGAGGGTTTAAACCGGGGGATATGATTATTATCGCAGCTCGGCCTTCTATGGGTAAGACCGCGCTCATGCTGAATATCGCTCAAAATGTTGCAGAGCAGCGCAAGAATGTTGCGGTATTTTCTCTTGAAATGAGCAAAGAGCAGCTTACCGATCGACTCATATGCTCCTCTATGGGAATCGACAGTTGGAAGCTTCAAAAAGGGCTCCTTGAAGATGACGAATTTGCCAGAATGGGGGATGCACTTGAAAAACTCTCCCGAGCCAACATTTACATCGATGATTCTCCCATGGGGAATCTGCTCGAAATAAAATCCAAGGCTCGACGACTTAAAATCGAATCTGGAGTAGATCTTGTCATTATCGACTATCTCCAACTTATGTCTGGGGGCAATCCCATGAACCGCGTACAAGAAATTTCTGATATATCACGAGGAATCAAGGCTCTTGCTCGAGAACTTCAGGTGCCTATTGTTATCGGTTCACAATTATCCCGTGCGGTGGAGTCTCGTACCACCAAAGAACCTATCCTTTCCGACCTTCGTGAATCCGGATCCATTGAGCAAGATGCTGATGTGGTAATGATGATCTATCGAGAGGATTACTATGATGAATTTACCGAAAACAAGGGAGTGACGAATATTTTTATCAGAAAAAATCGAAACGGACCTGTGGGGCAGGCAGATCTTAAATTTGAAAAGAAGTTTCAGAAGTTCTACGATATTACTACCAATTTGGAGTATCAAGGAGAGTACTAAGCGAGCAAGTATCCTCTTATACTCAAACACTCTCAGAGTAAATTATTGTCCACTTGGCACACATCAACTTGCTGGGACATTTTGTGTCTGCCCCTGCTGACAGATTTTTTGAGCAACCTTTCGATATTGTTCTAGGAATTTTTTTCCGGTTTCAAGCTCGATGTAAATACGGGCAAGTTTTCCTTCATAAATATCCTTACTTTCTTGAGCATCGCCGATTTGGCTCATGAGTTTTGCATATTTTTCTACTACCTCTTTGCCTACATCAGTTTGAAGGGATTGAATATTTTTATATCGAGCAACCCAATCATCGGTGCTCTTTGCTTCTTCTATTTTTGGCACAAAGGTATAGTGGTTTTTCACTTTTTCAAACACTGCCGCAGCCCGAGTTCAAACCTCTTGAATATAGCCAGATATTCCAGTGTCATGGTCTGGAGTAGTATAGTTGGACTGATTTCTTTTATTCACTTCGGAAATATCGGAGAGTAGTCCTGCTTTTTTGAGTTTTGGAACCATTTCGTTCTCACGCTTTTGACGGATAGACGCTTCTTGAGAAGATTCGGTTTTGAGATCGCTTGATTGCCAAATTGCCATACTTCTGGATATGTTTTGAGCGGTTCTGCCAATGTTATTTATTCCATCGCGTATTTTCTTGAAGACATCACCCTCTTTGCGACACTGCTGCTGAGCATCGGGACCATATGAAGTATATAATTTGTTTTCAAAATCTGCAGGCACTAATAAGAGGTTCTTCTTGATGGCAGTTCGACCAAGCACGCTGGATCGATACACACTGAGGATGTCGATGTGGTTTGTGAGGAGCATTTCTCCAAGTTTCCCAAGCCGTACCGGCGTCGGCCCTAATCCTTCAATAATGTTTTCACCAGGAACTTCTTGGTCTTGGGCACAATTTTGATACACTATTTCGATAGCTCGACTGATATTTTCTTGATTTTTCAAGAGCAGATTGAGATGTTGACGTAATGGTGGTGGCACTTCAGACTTGAGACTAAGTTCGGTCGTGAATGCAGCAGCGTCCAAATAAGAATCTTGTATAAGTGAGGTGTTTATGCCACGAATAATCGCAGCAGCAGTTTCATTGATATTCTCACTCGTCGTTTCTTTAGTAGTAGCACTGGTTCTGCAGGTAGAGTTTGAACTGGCATTTTGCATTTTATTGATGCTCGCTCCGAGTTTGGAAATATAGCTATTCAGTTCTGGAGCTGGTCACGAATTCAGCGTACAGCTTCCCGCGGCAAAAACTTCTACTCCGGATAGACTTGAGCAAATGAGAACGATTATCAGCCAAAGGGCCTTATTTTTGTGGAATTTCATCGATTTTTTGTACAAGTGAAGAAAAATTTCCTAAATGGTCTACAAAGGCTCTGCTGAATGCTTCGAATTGATTGAGGTTTTCCGTGAAGCTATCGAAGTACTCGTTTTTTATTTGAGCTTCTTTTAGTGTCACATATTCGCTTCGAAACTCTCGGCCTGGGCGAAGTTTTGAAGCGGTAGCATCAGTCGTGAGTTCTTGAAGGAGGGTAACACCGTAGTCTTTTTCATTTTTAGCAATGACGGAGAGGGAGTTGCTACGTCTTACATCAAGGCCATAATCCGCAAATACTCCAGAAACTAATTCAGTATATTCTTTTTCAGCCTCACTTTGAGCAGGTTTTCCTCGAGGGGTATTTTCTCCCGGAAGATTGAGTATGGGTGCGGGCAGGCTCGTAACCACGACTCCAATGTGAGCCATGCTCGGCAGGTCCATATTTTTGAGAAGCAGTTGAAAAAAATTATTCGTATGTTTTGCTTGTATGAAGCTAGATCCCGCAAAAGTATTTACGATTTTGAAATTTTGTTCGAGTATGGATTGTATGGAATAACTTTTCCCACCTCCAAGTAGGGTAGCTTCATATTTTACAAAATCTACATCAATACAAAAAAATCCACTACATCGAAATCCACGATGGTAATTGTTTTTTGATTTGACGGGGTTTCGTGTGGTAACAAACTTTGTGGAGCCAGTAGACGCTATGTATCCACTGGAACTGCTCGCACCGATTTCTCCTTGACTCTCAGTGCTCGTGCCGAGATATGATTGCGTGGCAAGGTCGGCAATCAGTCCTGCATCGAGTCCTTGAATGGTGTTTTCCTGGGTGGCACAGAGCGCTCCGGTAGAGGTGGTATTTTCTGGTAGGATTGTAGTTTCTCAGGATGCTTCTTGCACCAGTTTCCATCCAGAATCTGCCAAATCTTTTGAGAGCCGATCGGTCAGCACAAAATCACGGCGTAGAGGATCAATTCCTGCCAATGGATTTGATAGAAAGTTTTTTGCACTTTGGGCGCTAAGGTTTGGAGTTCCCTCATACGGAACTTCCCGAGAAAAAATAACATTATGGATGTGCTCCAAATCTTTCATCAAGTCAAAACTAGAATTTTCTAGTGACCCATCTGAATAAATGGCAGTATTTCCAATGCGTGAGAGAGTTTTTTGCTCTCGTGCGACTTCGGATTTGAGCCGAGCAAAGTCGGTCTTGATGACTTCCTGAACGCAAGTAAGCAAGTCGGTCCCTATTGCAATAGGATCACTTGCGGAGCTACTATTGATTCTAGAAAAAATCGGAGAATATATCCCAGATTCAATGAGCGTGAGATCTTCTGATGTGAATTCCTGACCCGGCGTGAGAAATGGTTTTGCTGTTTCATCTCACTGAAAGCATTTCGACTTGATGGCTGCATTGATTCGAGCATTGGAACCAGTAATACGCTTTCCGACCAGGGTTTTTCTGGCCACGCCTTGTCCAGCATCGATTTTTTTATACAAATCGGTCCCGAGATCTTCACCAATATACCCTTCTCCATGTACGATAATTGGGAAGAGCAGGGTAATGATGAGGATACTACGAACGAGTAGGGGTAAATTTGAGGCCATTTTTGGACGAATGTATGGCTATTGTATCAGGTTTTTGCTTGGAGAGCAACAACTCTGCAAGTGAATCTTCTATTTTTTCCTGTATAAACCGCCGAACTGGTCGTGCTCCATAAGCAGGATCGTAGGTTTCCTTTTGAATGTACGGGATTACTTTGGGATCATAGGTCAATGTTACCCCGACTTTTTGAAGTCGATCTACCAGCCGTTCGAGCTGGATTTTTATGATTTTCCCCAAAGACTTTGTATCAAGTGGTGCAAAAACGAGAATTTTATCGATACGATTAATAAATTCTGGTGCAAAAAATTCATCTAGGTCACCAATAATACGCGTTTTAATCGCCTCAAAGTCCTTGATGATCTTGTTTTCCTCTTTTTCGTCCAAATTGAAACCAATTTGCGCGGCTTTGTTGGTGAATTCTTCCGCGCCAAGATTGGAGGTCATGATGATAATCGTGTTCTTGAAGTTGACTTTACGCCCTTTCCCATCAGTAATTACTCCATCTTCCAATATTTGCAAGAGTAGATTGAATACCTCAAAATTCCCTTTTTCAATTTCATCAAAAAGTACCACTGAATAGGGCTTTCTTCGTACTTTTTCTGTGAGCATTCCACCTTCCTCGTATCCGACATATCCCGCCGTCGTCCCGATGAGCTTGCTCGCGCTGGAGCGCTCGTTGAACTCTGACATGTCAATTTTTATAAGCGCTTTTGGATCACCATAGAATTCTTCTGCGAGCACTTTTACCAGTTCGGTTTTTCCTACTCCAGTAGGCCCCAAGAAGAGAAAACTTCCCATAGGTCGATTGACGTCCGAAATTCCTGTTCTCGACCGCTTGATAGCATTTACGACGGAGTCAATAGCTTCGTTTTGATCAATGATACGCTTCTTGAGCTTGGATCCGAGTTGTCCGAGTTGAATAATGTCCTGAGTGTCGAGATTGCTCTCTGGAACTCCGGTCATTTGTTCTACGATTTTTTGTATGTCAGAACCCGTAATGTGCATTCTCTTGGTTCGTGGAATGTTCTTTTTGGACCGACGTTCTTGAATTTTTGCCTCCAGTTCTTCTTGTTTTTCTTTGGCTTTAATCGCCTTGTGATATTGTTGACTCATCAAAAAACCTTCTTTCTCTTTGGTGATCGATTCTATTTGTTCCTTCATTTTTTTGATTTCATCCTCGTCGAAGTTGTATTTCATGGACTTGCTCGAGCAGGCCTCGTCGATGAGGTCGATAGCCTTATCTGGAAGAAATCGATCGGTAACATAGCGAGTGGAGAGATTGACCGCATCCAGAATCGCATCTTCATCGATAATGAGATTATGAAAATCTTCAAAGCTTGGAGCGAGCCCTCGTATGATAGCTGCCGCAAGTTCTGGATTTGGTTCATCTACCTCAATTTTTTGGAATCTTCGTTCTAGCGCAGAATCTTTCTCAATATACTTTTGGTACTCCGTCAGGGTGGTAGCTCAAATCACGCAAATTTTCCCTCGCCCCATTGCTGGTTTAAGTATATTTGCTGCATCAAGCGTTCCTTCTCAGGAGCCAGCCCCGATAATAGTGTGTATTTCGTCAATAAAAAGAATGATTTCGTTCTCAAGTTTGCTGGCTTCATCGATAATTTGCTTGATCCGAGCTTCAAATTCACCTCGATATTTGGTACCGGCAACGAGTCCAGAGAGATCGAGTGCGACTACTCGTTTGTTCTGCATGGCTAGAGGCACTTGTCACTCTATAATTCGACGAGCGAGCCCTTCGATGACGGCAGTCTTTCCAACTCCGGGCTCTCACACGAGGCATGGATTATTTTTGGTTTTTCGGTTGAGGATACTGATGAGGCGTTCTATTTCGCTTTCTCGCCCGATGATTGGGTCGATTTTCCCTTGTTTTGCTTGCTCGGTAAGATCATTTCCAAAGAAATCGAGCGCGGGAGTGGTGCTTTCGGATTTTTTTCCTTCCTGTTTCTTGTTGGCAAAAAACGGATTATTCATGTCCTGCGCCTCATTCATATTACTTTCCAAAGCATTAAGAATTCCATCGAGTGGCGCGAACATGCCAGTTCCTTTATTTTTTCCTGCATCGCGAGAAAGCTTTACGAGTTCGGCTTCAAAGTCTTTGGGACTTACTCCGACAAAATCAAAGAATTGAATCAACCAAGTCTCTTTGGGAGTTCGAAGGAGTGCGAGAAGAAAATCTTCAATTCCTGCTTTTTGTTTCTCAAAACTCGCGGCTATCTTGACTGACATGAGAATCAAATCCTTGACTCGGGTAGAAAGTCCGATATACGGCCCGCTTGCCTTATTGCGGTAGTCTACAAAGGGGCGCTTAAGAAATACGTCGGCAACGATTTTTTTGTTGATTCCATAGCTTGAAAAAATTTCAAAGACGGCTCCAGATGTTGACTTCATGGCTTCCAAAAAAACATCTTCCGGCAGTATCTCTGGAAAATTCCCACTCTTTACCGTGTTTTCGGTATCGATCATAAGTTTCTTATATTCGTCGGAAAAATTATTGTACATAAATGGTTTATTATTCACAAGGTTACATTGTACCAAAAGTTTGGTATGTTGCAACGACTGAGAGTTGCAAAATGAGAAAATTATGGATGAAGTCATAAACTGCACAAAAAAGTGAGCCATACTCCATTTGCTCGGATTTGAGCGCCGGTGTTCATAGGATGTTTGTGAAACCAGCATCCAAGGCGACAGGCAGTAGGATTTGCTATCTTCACAAAAAGCTTGCCACCAAACTGCAAGCTTTTATCTGAATGATATACAAAAGATTATACTCGAATCTTGGTAATAACTTCTTTGTATTTGCTGCAGCTTTCAGTAATCATTTTTCCAGATATACCCGCAGCAAGAGCAAAGAGTCCA
>JBEICN010000014.1:0-23031 GCA_040383945.1 Candidatus Peribacteria bacterium
ACGGCGTCTTTTTGGAAATCGTACATCTTGTTCCAAATCACGGATTCTTTGAATCCGGTTTTTTCGTTCGCAAGTTCATCTTCCGTAATATCCTCCAAAAATTCGTCGAAGATATTATAGAGCGTGAGATAGTAGATGAATTCAGGCGAATTCTCCTTGTAGAGGTTCGAAATATAATCGGCTACCTCCCGGGTAATGTCCTGAAGGGATTCGCTGTCCTGCCAAACCTGTTCAAAGGTACTCAAAAAATATTTCGTCGTTTCGTAATCGTCGAATTTGATGATGTTCCGGATGATGGAATTATCGTTTTCGAATCCGAATCCGGCACTGCTGAATTCATCGATTCATTGGTACGCGAAAGTCTCGTTTACATTCTCAAGGATAAACTGAGGCTGTATGAATCGATTCGATTTGTTCGATTTGAATTCCACTTTCGCCTCAATCCATTTTCGGCATTCTTTCGCTATCGCACGTCATTTTAATTCGTTCTTCAGATTGATTTCGAATTCGGAACCGTTTATGGCTTTTTTGATGGCGTTCGTATTGATTTCAAACATCCGTTGTTGTTTCTTCTGTGATTCCTTTTCCAAAAAAGCCGAATCGGTAAAGATGAATCGGAGTTTCTCTATTCCGCTCAATTCGTTCCTGAGGCTATCGAATCCGTAAATCGAAAAAATGGCCGCAGCCACATTGAGTCGTGCTCCTCTTTTTATATTCCCCTGAAGGTCTTCTCAAACCTTTTGAGTCTTATTGTTGAAATTTTGAATCATGACTGTTTAAAACGAAAGCGGCATATTGTTTAACCGTGAAATCATACAGGATTATAGGGAATATACAATATGGAAATGAGGGTGGATTAGATACAAATAAAGTATCGATTTAGGTTACTTTAAGGTGAATTAATGGGGTTCAAATTAAAATTGGAACTGGGATTAGAAACTCTAGGACAATTTTGTGAAACCTGGTCGAACTGAATTCACCTCAAAACTTCTGAAGACAGTATCAAAATCCAATAAAGACGACTGAAAGTGAAATTGTTTTATATCACTACTTTCATATAATTTTATAAATTAAAAAAATCTATGCAAGAACTTGATAGTTATTATAAAAGCTACATAGCTGAACATATAGCTGAACGAAAAAGAATATCTAGAAGATATTCTGACTACACGCCTGAAACAAATACATCTAAAACTGAGTACACGCCTGAAACAAATACATCTAAAACTATGGGTGATTTAAAAATGGAAGATAAAATAATAAACAATTGTTGATTCAGTATTTGAAAATTACAGTTCAACTACAATAGGCAATCTAGACCAAAAACTCGTGGTCGAATAAAATCACTTCAAAATAAAGTACACTTTTACAGGTAGCCTCATGCCCACCCTCGAAATTTTCCACGGAAGCATTCTCGATGCCCCCTGCAAAGCTATCGTTATCTCTATCTGAGAAAACGGCATACTTCAGTGAGCCACAGCAAAGGCGGTTGGAGAAAAATTTTGACCGAAGCTCCAAGAAAAATTACTCGCCATGGCTCCGATTGCCAAATGGGAGGTTCGACATATTCATATGGAAGGGTATGACTTATTCTTTGGAAGACCATTTGATTATCGACTACGACAAATGACGATACTGGGAGTAGAGTCTGTCATCAGAAACAGTCTCAAAATTGCCAACACTCTATGAATCTCTGAAATGGCGCTTTCCGCGATCTCAGAGAATTATATGCCCAACAACGAAAATCAAATCAACGCCATCACCCACTTGGCAATCTCTTCATTTTTTGAGGAAAATACAAATCACTCCGTGAAAAAAATCTATTTGGTGAATTTTAGCAAAGAGGTATTTCGACTATAATCCTGAGTGATTTGCACCGCAACACCTGCGAATACTCTGAAGCCATCGACTTGACGAGCCGATACTCTCAGAATCTCTCCCCAAAAAAATAGAGGTTATCAAATACATACTACTGGGCAAATTGATATGGAAAATCAAAGCTTTGGCATAAAATAGAAAAATACCAACTCCGATGCTCCACAACCTCCCCCACCCCCGCTTCCCCAAACGCCACGCCTTTTTCATCGCGTCCGCCCTTCTTCTCCTCGCCTTTTCCGCGGCACTCTTCCACCTCTGGTGATCTTCTCTCAACCTTCCCTCCCCACAACCTTCTCCCCAGATCCTCGACCGCAACTCCAACTCCATCGGAGAAATTCTCAATTCCGACGGACAGCGGTATATCCCAATTTCAGATTCCGACCTTTCCCCCGTGCTTGTCGCCGGGCTCGTATCGCTCGAAGACCGCCATTTTTACTCGCATTACGGTGTAAGTCCAAGCGCGGTAGCACGGAGCATGTACCATAATACAAAAGTTCTTCTCGATCTCTCCGAGAGTGGTATGCAGTGAGCCTCCACTATCACCATGGGACTCGCAAGAAATATTCTCGGTATCAACCGCGAGCGTACTATTGCTGGGAAAATCAGGGAAATCCTGCTCGCCCTCCGCATCGAATCCCGCTATTCCAAGCAGGAAATCCTGATCGAATACCTCAACCGAGTGAGCTTTGGTCGGCTCTCCACTGGTATCGGAGCGGCGAGCGAGGCGTATTTTGGTAAACCACTCCGCTCGCTCACGCCCGCCGAGAACATCGCTCTGCTCGCCCTTATCCGTAACCCGTCCCGCTACGACCCCGTCCGCGAGCCAGAAGCCTTTCTCGTGCGGATGGAACTCGTAACAAATATGCTCGAAACGAACCATGTTCTCACTCATGAACAGGCCGAAATCATCCGTCAAGAACCCCTCGTCTGGACTCGCCCCAAACCGGAACTCCCCTACGTCGCCGACTTCGTCAAGTCCATCGCAAAAGGAGAAAAATCCGGGATTCTCAGCTCATCCGAAACCTCGGAAATCGCCAAAAACCTGGCAAACGGCACCAATCTCATCACCTCCATCGACTCTGGGCTCACTCGCCGTATCGAAGCCATCGCGGATTCCATTCGCACGGGCCTCCAATATCGCAACGTCTCGGATTATGGCATTCTTGTGGTCGACCGCGCTACGATGAAGGTCCGCGTTCTCATCGGTGGAGCCGACTATGCCGGGAAAGCTGGTCAGGTCAATGCGGTATTTGCTCCACGGCAGGTGGGCTCAACGATGAAGCCATTCACCTACCTCCTCGGGATTGAAACTCGCGGACACTCGATGTCGGACACCATCCTCGACGCGCCCGCGAGCTACCTCACGGCGGACGGAAATCCCTATGAGCCAAAGAATTATACGCTTAGCTACCGTGGCAATATTTCTCTCTCAGAAGCCCTCGCCGGTAGCGTGAATGTGCCAGCGGTCAAAATAGCCCAGGAGGTCGGAGCAGAAAACCTCCTCGCTTTTGTGCAATCACTCGGGGTCACGAGCTTGAAAGAGTCTGCCGATCATTACGGACTCGCGCTCACGCTCGGTGTCGGGGAAATCAGCCTCTGGGAATTACTCCGAGCCTATACGATTTTTGCGGACGAAGGTCGACTGCATGATTTTTCCCTGGTAGAAAATACTATATCCGAAACCGGAAAATCGATTGCCAAACCCGAGTCGATTGCCCAAATCGTGGACACACTTTCAAGCCACATATACAAATCCGAAGAATTCCCAACGGGCAGCGCGCTCGACTTCGGGGAAGGGAAAGTATTCGTCAAAACTGGTACGAGCCGGAATTTTCGAGATAACTATGCGGTCGGTTTCACCGAGCGATATATGATTGGAATTTGGACTGGCAACAAGGATGGATCCAACATGCGCGGTGTTTCGGGAGCGACTGGAGCCGGAGAAATCTTTGCCGCTATCGTGAACGAACTCGGGGAATCCGAAGGTCAGGTCATCTCGGAATCCGCTCGCGAATCCGATATTAGCACCATGAAACCCACTGCCAAAAAACCGTTTTCGGAAGAACCTCTCACGATTTCTTCCCCGCTTCCTGGTACAAAATACCGTAAGGACTCCGATATTCCCACCGACCGTCAAACTGTCACCGTCAAATACTGGAGCCAAGCAAAATACGACCGAGTTATCATAACACTCGTGTCCGATGGAGCACCCACAAAAAATATCCCAATTACACATGGAAAACTCCCTATCGGACAACTCCCACCAGGGAATTACACCGTCCGAGTAGAAGGGGTTTCAGATAAAAAATCCGACGTCGCAACCGTGCGGTTTGAGATTGAATAATTCTTTTTTTCCGCTTATTTGACTTTTGCAATTTATAAAATATAACTACTTCTAACGCTACACATACCAAAGGGTTTCCTCCCCTCACAAGTGTACTTCCCCGAAGGTCTTATTCATTTCCTCTTTACTATGTGAATCCGCTTTAACGAAAGTAGCGTCGAGACCTATTCCAAAGAACTCGTTAGCCTGCTTGATCTTGAAATTCACGGTCTAGAAGGTGCAAAAAAAGCTCTTGCAAGGATCCTCGCCAAACCAAAAATTCCCCTCATTCAAAATAGTGGCGGGCCACTTGGAGTTGTCATGATTGCCGGGCCAACAGGGGTGGGGAAAACGGAAATCGGTCATGCGCTCGCGAAAATTCTCTATGGTTCCCGCGATCGACTCACATATATCCCTTGTGATACCCTCCAAGAGTCACACTCTCTCTCGCGACTGACAGGCTCCCCGCCATGATACATCAACAATGGTGATGCCACTCCATTGGCTGATACGATGTTGTTCAAAGGATACGAAGAAGCTCGAGAAGCAAGATGTCTACATGAGCTCGTCATGGGTCGTTCCGGATCTGCCATTCTTATGTACGACGAGATTGAAAAAGCACATTCGATGGTACGACAAGGACTCTTGACTGGGATGAGTACGGGAATATTCCGACTCACGTCCTGAAAAGAAATCAATTCAGATTCTCGGGTTCATGTGGCACACTCTTGTGAGACACCGCTTCATAATACGATTATCATATTTACTTCAAATGTTGGGGAGCATAATTTTACTCTACTTAACGACAGGGCAAGTATAGGATTTCAGGAGCCCTCTGTTATTCAGGAGCGTGAACGTGAAAAACATTTTCTCAAAGAACTCAAGCGCGAATTTAGCCCAGAATTTCTCGGTCGTATCGACTATATCGAACGGGCTCGAGCACATACTACCGAAGATACCCGTGCTGTCGCCACCCTCATGATCAACAAATGGAAGCGTTCCATGTGTGCGAGTTTTGGCGATAGAATCGAAGTGGTAACCGATACCCCAGCGATGGTAAAATCACTCGTGAGTAAAGTTAACCCAGAAAGTGGGGCGAGATTTCTCAGTCGACAATTCAAATTGCGAGTAGAGGATGTATTTGAAAATGGGATTCCCGACTATTTTCTTGACTCGCTTGAAGACACTAAGTATGTATGTAAGGTTGGAGTAAATGCTATAGGAGAAATAGAATTCCAACTCGATCCAAGCAAGAAAAAATATGCACAACAGGCTCTAGATCGTGCAAAAAACTCCGAATTAAAAAACCTTCCACAAATTATGGAAGCCATCAATCGTTATCAAGCGGTCGCTCACCTTTCTAGTTTTGATGATGATCTCAAAGGCGAGCTTGAAGCCGACCTCAAAAAGTGCAGAAAACAACTCTACGAACTCGGAGTCGGACAAAACATGATTCGGAGGCTCGACGGAAAACATGTCGAGAATTATATTCAATATCTTGATACATTTCTCCATACATACGACGGGGTAGTCAGCTCTATGCACGGAGTATTCGAAATCGAGATTTCTATCCTCAAGGGAATGATTCGTTACGCTCTGAAAATAGAGAAAAAACAAAGTGTTCCCGTGATCGATACCATGCTACAACTCCTCGCAAAAAGTGGGTACCCTGAACTCACTCAAGCTCAGATGCAAAAAATCGGGAGCCTCATCCATCAAAAACAGTTACATACCTTAGGTATAGCCTAATAGCTTTCTCTCTTCATTTTAAAATCCTCTTTCAAATCGGTTCGGAAGAGGATTTTTTTAGGAGGAACTTCGAGACTATTTTTTGAAGTTCTCACCATCACCTTCGTTTTACAACTCCCGCATTTCCCATACAATCTGACTATGAAACGACTGGTCCGATCGGATATACCGGGTGATTACTACTACTACCGCTCTCACTCGGAAGCATATTTTTCATCGGTCGTAGAATGGGAAAACGACGAAGGATTTTCAACGGTCCACGAGGGAGGTTTCTATGGCTTCATCCGTCATTTTTGGTTCCAGCTCTTTTCCATCGCTTACTTTGAGAAGTGCGACTATGTCCCCGATTCTACCTCACTCCAGAAGTACGGCTTCCACCGAGGTCTCGCGTTCTGGTCGGGCTGGAGGCGCGAATCGCCCGGACCCGGCTGGTACCGCCTTCCGGACTACTTCGCCTGGATCTACCACCACTCTACCCGTTCAGCTTTCTCTGTACTCATTCCCGAATATTGGAAAAAATGGTCGCCCGGACCTCGCGGGCATCGCAAAGCTATACGTAAATCCCTCGAATCTGGAGATATTTGCATAGATACGGAGGCCACGATCGAAGATTTTCTCGCCATCTACCGCAAGACAAAACTCCCCCACGGCTGGAAGAATTTTCTCATCCACCGGCACAAGCGACTTTTTGCACAAAAGCGCAGTCATCTCCGTACCTACCTCGCCTCAGCAAACGGAAAAATCCTTGCCGGAGCAGTATTCCTCGACGACGGGCCGACGAGCACCTACCTCATAGCATTCCAGGACGCGAGCGCCAAACCACTCCACCTCGGGCTTGCTATTATCGACCGATGGTTCGAAGAATCGCTCGGGAAGGGGTTCGAGTTCTTGGATTTCGACCATATGCATGATCGCTACGATCCTGATTCGTACTTGGGGTATACGCAGTTCAAGTCAGGGTTAGCGGATTATGATGTGAAGTTTGAGGGGGTGTGGGTGAGGGGGTGGTGGTAAAAATAGATGAAATTGCGGGATAGATTTTAGTATAAAATAGTTTTTACTACTTTTATTTTAGCGTTTTTTATTTTTACATGGATTTCAAATTCAGTATAACACCAAACCATCTCCGTGCTATTTTATAAAAAACAGCTTTTCAAACTATGACCATTCTATGAATAATTTTTATATGCATCTCCGCTCCAACAGCTAATCTACCCAAATTCAAAAAAGACTTTACGCTAATATAAAATCTTTTTTGAAACTTAAATTTGCATTGGAAAATTTAAGTTTCTACAAAGCTCCCCGGAGCGCCTCCACCCTATCCACTCTCTCCCACGTAAACGCCTCCTCTTCCCTCCCAAAATGCCCATACGAAGCACTCTTCTTGTACCTCGGCACGAGTAGGTCAAGCATCCGCACAATTCCCTTCGGCCGCAAATCAAAATGCTCCATCACGAGCTTCTCAATCTTCTCGTTCGAAATCTTCCCTGTTCCAAAGGTATCCACCATGAGCGACACTGGTCGTGCCACCCCGATCGCGTACGCCACCTGTATCAGGCACTTCTCTGCGAGTCCAGCTGCCACGATATTTTTCGCGACATAGCGGAGCGCGTACGCTGCGCTACGGTCCACTTTCGATGGGTCCTTTCCGGAGAAGGCTCCTCCGCCATGCGGCGCGGAACCCCCATAGGTGTCAACAATTATTTTTCGCCCGGTAAGTCCACAGTCCCCCATTGGTCCACCGATAACGAACCGCCCCGTAGGATTCACGAGGAACTTCGTCTTGGCAGTAATCATAGAAGTCGGAACCACCGGCTTGATAATCGTTTCGATCACCGCCTCAGTCAAATCCTTGTGACTTACTTCAGGGTGGTGCTGGGTCGATACGACGATAGTATCAATATCCACTGGCTTCCCATCTACGTACCGGAAGGTAATCTGGCTCTTGGCATCGGGCCGGAGGAAAGGCAAAATATTTTCTTTGCGGACTTTTGCCTGCTGTTCCATGATACGGTGCGCATAATATATCGGCGCCGGCATGAGCGTTTCCGTCTCGTTGCAGGCGTACCCGAACATAAGTCACTGGTCGCCCGCTCCCTGGTCGAGGTCGAGCCCCCGGCCTTCGTCAACGCCCTGCGCGATATCGGGCGATTGCTTGTCGTAGCAGACCATGACGGCGAGGGTATTGCCGTCGTAGCAGAGGTCGGAAGAATTATATCCGATGTCCGTTATGGTCTTGCGGGCAATGCCGATATAGTCGATGTTCGCCGTGGTGGTGATTTCCCCAGCGAGCACACAGAGCCCAGTATTGACGAGGGTTTCGGCAGCCACGCGAGCTCGGGGATCTTGCTCCAAAATAGCATCCAAGATAGCATCAGAAATCTGGTCCGCGACTTTATCGGGATGCCCCTCGGACACAGATTCGGAAGAAAACAAGTATTCGCTCATATTGTAAAAAAAGTAATTTAATAAAAAATCCCTTTCCTGAGAAAAGGGATTTTGCTTGAGTGATATGAAAATTCATACGTCGAACATCTGTCCCCTAAAACTAGGAGCAGGAATTGGCACCGATTTTCCAAATCCAGACACTGGATACTTATAGTTGGTTGCCGGAACGCTTCAAACGAGCCTGATCTCTCGCGTTCTCTCGGGATGTGCAGAGGAGTGTAGTGTATATTTATCAAAATGCAAACAACAGTATATTGATGTCAATTTAAAAGTTTACGACATTTCCTCGGTAATATGTCTTGTGACAGCGAGTATGGAAAAATACAGGCTGATAAAAAATGGCGGAGAATCTCCATCGCTTAGTGCAAATCTCAACCATTAAGACTAAAAAAGCGAGAAAAAAAACTTTTGATGTTTTCTTCAATCTGAATTGGTCCAAGATATCCTGCATCCAAAATTGCAGATTCAAGCATCTTATCAAAACCAGTAATAATTACTGCTCCTGTGAAAAGAAGGACTATTCCAAGGGATCTTTTGAACCAACCATTTGGATTTACGGCAAACTTCAACTTTTTCACCACTGACTGACCACCAAAAGCAATCAGAAGCAAAATGAGGGCAAGTCCTATAACATATGCGAGAAGATGTAATATTCCGAAAAAAAAATTAGCAGGAAGTATAACGGCGAGAATAAGTGCATAGGTTGGGGAACAAGTAGTAAATACTGGACCAAGTGATGCTCCAAGCAAAATGGCACTTTTTGTACTTTTTCAATCCCCGCTCATGTGCATCAAGCTCTTTGCCTTATGTAAGCCAAATGTAATGTTTATCCAACTCCATAAATTTGGAAAGACCATAATCAGTCCATAGAAAAAAAGGATTCC
The DNA here is from genome assembly GCA_040383945.1 of Candidatus Peribacteria bacterium. Taxonomy (GTDB): domain Bacteria; phylum Patescibacteriota; class Gracilibacteria; order BD1-5; family UBA2023; genus CAIVSN01. The sequence goes on from JBEICN010000014.1 coordinate 9,283, forward strand.
CCCGGAAAGAAACGTCCAAAACGATTGTGGAATGGAGAGAAAAATAGTTGTTCCCTTGAGCAACAAGCTAAACATAAAAACCGATGTAGCAAGCGAGGCGATGATAATGAAAGGAGTCTTTACATTTTTTTCACCAGCACTCCCTCCCAAAATAACGGGGAGTAGCACGAAAATACAGGGGGCAAGTACCGTAAGTACGCCTGCTAGAAATGAAAGAACCAGTTGTGTCATGATGTTATTTTTTAGAGAGCAAGTCGATAAATTTTTGAATCGAAGAAAAATCTCACATTCTTCCTACTTCCTTTCCTGTCTCGTCAAACACTACTACAATCGATTGCATAGCAACACTGTACTTCTTCTTAAGCTCTGTTTCTGTGTCAAAATTTACTCTCAATATCGTAAAATCGACTGGAAGCGAGGCAAGATTTTGTTGAATAATTTTTTCTTGATTTCTGCAACTAGAACACCAATTTGCATGAAAGAAGAGTGCGAAAGGCTTTTTTCCAAGAAGTTGATCATAGCTATCGCTCGAGTAATTGCGGTATTGTCAGTTTTCTGATAATGAATAGCTTGCTTCATATGAAGTTGAATCATATGCAAAAAATTTTTCATACATAAAATATCCTCCCAAAAAAAGTACTATCAGGAAAATAGCTAGAAGTATTTCCTTTATATAGAGGGCTCGGGCAGAATCTTCTTTTTGTGCTTCGGACGGATTAACGGGAGTTTGTTTTTTCATCGGTAGAGATTACATAGCTATTCTACAACTATTTGGAGAAAGACAAACCACTATTATGGCACCACTCAAATCACCGTAGCGAGTATGTGCAAAGGAGGAAAATATCCGATTGTACGCAAGGCAAAAGGGAAATTTATGATAGCAGGAATTTATTTTTTTGTAAATGTCTTAGGGAAAGACACTGCAACCCTCTTTTCCATAATTACAATTCCTGATTGCAACTGAGCCTGTTTCAAAATTTTTTGAACATCTTCAGATACCGACATTTTCATTTCAGTAATGATGTCTGCAGAGTTCCTATGCATATTGAGACGAAACATGCAGTATTCCCAAAAATCTGACTTACTTAGCTCTGCTTTTGCTGCATTAAATTCATCTTCTACCGCATAATTATTTTTATTCCAAGTCAACATGGTAGTTTCATGAATAACTACATATCTGACAAATTTTTTTGGAATAACATCGGATAAAACAATAATACCCTCCTCCAAACCATGAGGCCCAGCCGAAAAACTAAATGCTCCTTTCATAAATGGGTCCTCTTTCACTTCCTTGAATTGCTTTGAGTGCAATTCAATATATCTTAAAATCATGGCATTCCATTTTTCTTCCTTTATATAATGCGCATTTTCATCAAAGATTTTCTTCAAAAAATCTGTTTTTGAAAGCGCTTCATCAGAGGAATCTGATTTTTGCTCGGGAAGTTGATTCCCGTTGTACTGTTCTAAAAATTCTGACTTAGATCGAAAACCACGAGTATAGTACATTCCATTGGCCATAAAATGTAGATAAATTAAGCTGAATGAGCAGCTATGTAAATGAAGAAATTTGGGGAAATGTGTGTGCACAATTTTCCTATGAAAATTTGAGAAACTCAATGATAACTTTGAACATATTTCTGATAATTTTCAGTATCATCATATGATTTTTTTGATAATGTAAAAATATAAATGGTGCTTTTTTGAGTGACACCAACTATAACTCTTACATATTTGTATCGTATGGCAAGGCTCGACTTTGCTACTCAAATACCAAAAGTTGAAAAATGCCAAAAGCTACAAAGTTTTGTATCAGAAATCTATGCAAGCTGAGTCCCAGAAATGTCGTATAAACCTATAGCTCTCAGTGGTAGTCGCAAAATTCTGATACTACTGGCGCAGATACACTTTCATTGATTCTCTTTCTGCAAATTTGCTCAATTTCAAATACATTTTGAATATCCGAGATATGAATTACATCGGGCAAATACTGGTTTTGGCTATTTTTCATAGTATCCATTCTCATGCTTCTCGTTTGCAGTGAAATATCACCCTTTTGAGCATTTCCACTCACTTGTACATTCCCAGAAAAACTCTCCCAATCTATGGATTTGATGGTTCCATTTCGGTAATGCACGAGTCGATTTGGTGTACCAACAAAATAACCACCACGTCTGAATAAAGAAAATATACCGCTAAACAACATAGCAATACCAATCAGCACAAAAAAACCAATGATTATTGCTGGGAGAATAATAGGCTCTAGATTGTCGGGGCTCGCCACGGTTGGAACTCCGTTTGTGAGAAAATGGACTTCTTTCCCTAGAAACAACGGGCCGAGAAAGACTGCAAAAAATATGCTGGTAAATGCGAGCCAGATACTTCCAAAAAAAATTATTTGAAGCGAAGATTTTAACGGTTGGGCACGGCCAGCTTTGACCATAAAATCTCTACTTTCAGAGCCAAGATACGTTGATACTTCTATGGGTAAGTGGGTATTTTCCATGACAAATTGAGAAGGCGAGGAAGTCATATGCAAGCGATTTTAATATTTGGACTGGCTATCACCGACTAATGAAACCACTACATGTTATTGAGTTGCCGTTCGTAAAATTGTTTAGTCGAAGGGGCAACACTCTCCCATGGAGCTTTTGAAAAAATGTATTTTTTAAGCTTTCCAGATTGCACGTCTACAACATCAAATATCGTAATACCGTCACTTGATCGGCCGATTGAATTTATGTATTGCCCATCAATAGGCAGTGAACTCATTTTTCCGCTCAGTATATTGCCATCTTTGTCTAATACTCCATGGTGTACATTTGATGTGTCAAGGTATGGATGATTCTGATTATTTTTTGCAACATAATTTACATTTATGCCTTGATCGAGCATCCTCCCCACTAAATATGGATTCAGACCATATGAATCTCTTCCGTGGGTAGGATGCTCTATTTGACGAGCAACATCATCTCTTCTTATTGCATTTGCTCTTTCTTTTTGTCCAAAGGGTAATTGATGCGCATTTGGCAGTTCTTCAAATCTGGTTTTGGAAAAGATATCACTGCGGTTTTCTCCAGTACGAGTATCTGTAATATGGAAAACTGTAATTCCATCACTTGAACGCTGAATGGAGTTGATTTGAGCACCAGCAATTGGAAGTGAGCTCATTTTTCCGCTCAGTATGTTGCCATCTTTGTCTAATACTCCATGGTGTACATTTGATGTGTCAAGGTATGGATAGCGGTCATTTCCTGAACCAAAAATTTCTACTGTAATTCCTTGATTTCTTAATGATTCGACCAAGGGTATAGTTAAGCCATATTTTTGAAATATTTCTTCTGAAGCGTTTTCTGGAGTATTTTCCTGGTTTGGTGATGTATTTTGAGATAATTGAGCTTCAAAATCATTAGCACTAGCTTGTAAGGCTTTCACTCGTGCAGCTTGGTCTAGATTTTCTGGGGTTTGAGGCGTACTCGTTCCAGTTTCCAATTGATGTACTGTTTTGGATGAACCTTCAGGATTAGACATATTTGTATGTATTAAAACTCATACTTGCATCGGTGTGCCCACTGGAATTAAGAAGTCTACTTATTTCACTCCCAGCCTAACACAGATTTTGATAAAATACAAAGGTTTACGACGAGACTATTTTTTTAAGCACTTTTTGAAACTCAATCGGATAATTTGCTTTTAACTTTTCTAAGAAAATTTTTGTAGGCTTCGATTCATTCATTTGCTCCATAATTTCACTGGCCAAATCCATATTTCCCCTTTGCATAAATTCATCGATGATCAAGGTGAAAACTTGGTCTATTTTTTCCTCCTCTTCCATCTCAAATTTTTGCTTCACCCCACTCAGTTCAGTAAACTTTTCCCCAAGATGGAGATAGAATTGCTTGGCAACTTCCGGGGCCTCTATATCCACTACGTATTTTTTTACATATTCCAAGATTTCTTCTGCTCGTTCTGGAGTGATAGCATCACTGTCCATTTTGACAAAAATATCCTTTTTCACTTCACGAAAAAGTCTCAGTTTTGTAATTGGATTAAGCTTGACTCCTAAATCTTCCATACGTATTCGGGGTAGCAAATTTTTTGAAAGATTCTACTAAATTTTGAGGTTTTCCCTATTCAAATTTTGGAAAATGAAACACGGTGAAGCAAAAAAGAAGAGTAGTATCCTTTATTTTTTGGTGGCAATAGCTTCAATATAGGATGATTGGTAGAACCGTTAGATTGAAGAAGTTTTTCTGATTTTTATCAAATCAAACATTGATAATTTTTCCTTCATGTATGCTTTGCTAAAAAAATGACGAACATGATTATCCATGCAAAACATATCTGCCTCGATCTTTTCGCCAAGCCCCTAAAGGGCATCGTCGGTTGACTTACATTTGATAAAAATCAAACCACCTTGTTTGAGCGCGTAGTATAGCCGTTCAAAGATTTGAGTTGTAGTGTTATCATCAAAATAATGAAGGCTTAGATGGGCGTAGATAATATCAAAAGAATTTGGTTTTGGACATAGGGTGGAGATGTCGAGACAGGCAACTTGCAAATTTTTGATATTTTTTGGCACTCGCTGAATACTCGTCTCAGAAAAATCTAGCGCCGTGACTTGTAAGCCCTTGCTAGCAAAATACACCGCATCCTGTCCCGCTCCACAACCCAAATCTAATAGCGTTTTCGCACGAGGGTACTTTTTTATTTCACAAAAAGATCTTTTGGCAAAGTTATTGACTGCCATGGCTTTACCGTCTTGCCATTTGGCAAGCCATAGCTTTTTTTGATCGTACATATTTGCATTACGAGAAAACTATGAGAGCGTATTCTTATTTTCCTCCTGAAACTTTCGTGCTTGTTTTAGCACCAGGCTTTTGGGGGAAAACGGCACCGTCAACAATAGGAGCTTTTGCGTAAAAGTTAGACCCGAAATCACATCTAGCTTGCCTTTCATCATAGCGTCATACCCGTCTTCAGCTACACTCCTAGCACTTGCCATATTTTTAAATCCGTTAGATTTTTCCATTCCTGAAATTTGAGCAAATTGAGTTTCGGTAGCTCCTGGAAGCAGGGCTGTAACAGTAATATTTGTATCGCTCAATTCTTCGGCGATAGCATTGCTAAAAGATGTGACATACGCCTTACTCGCATAATAGACGGCTTGCAACGGACCTGGCACTAAGCTCGCAGTTGAGGAAACATTCAAAATCTTCCCCGCATTTCTCTTGATAAAGTCGGGCAGAAAAAATCTAGTTAGTGCCGTAAGTGCGACGATATTCACAGTAATTATATTCAAATTTTCTGCCAAATCGCGTTCATGAAATTTTCCTAGCCTGCCTAATCCAGCATTGTTGATAAGATAGTCAATTTCTACTCCTGCATCTGTTACTTCATCATAAATTTCTTTTGGAGAATTGGGAAGACCTAAATCTTTGACAATCACCTTGATATTGACTAAGTATTTTTCTTCCAATTCTGATTTTAACTGTTCTAACTGCTCTCTATTTCTCGCAATAATTACCAAATCACCCCCTTTCTCGGCGTGAATTCGTGCCAATTCTCTTCCAATTCCAGATGATGCTCCAGTGATGAGTGCGACTTTTTGCATGGTTTTAATGGAATTGATTACTTATTGTAGTATAGACCGTCAGAAGATATCACAAAATTATTATCAAAGCTTTTTGTATATGGAATTTTAAGATGTTTGCCTCTTATCTTCATTTGAAAGTGGAGTACGGTATGCGGTTTTCATCCATAAGTGTACCAAATGTAGTAAAACCGCTATTGTCATGGAACTTACTTTTAATAGCCTCAAGAAGAGCAAATTTGTCACCATGATTTAGGCCAAAGATCTCATACAGTTGTTTAACCGAATCTGACTTAATCCGATACGCATATTCGTAATCAGACTCTCCCTATATCTCTTTTACACGATTCCCAATATCGCACCCCTCAATGATCAGTTCATTTTCTTCATTAAAATATGCCTGAATGCGTATTTCTATTTCAGGATGTTTGTAGCTAAATAGGGTGACTTTGTTCATAAAAGAGAGTGGGTTACCTTACTGATTTTCCTGGATATTCACGATCTTTGTGTCAAGCTTCACTCTTTCAATCGCCAAACTCTCTACTATTTTCATCAGTGATGATACTCACCGAGGATTCTCTTTTCCCAACAGAAAGCAACTTTCCCCTATAGTACACGGGTGGCAGTCAAAGATTTAGCAGATCCTATCCTCACTTTCAGACAACCCATAAGCATCCGCATAAGTCAAATGTCCATCTTGTGCACTTACTCTTGATAATGTATTTCCATTTTTATAGATAATTTGAAGTCAATGCTCTTCTTCCCAATCACATTCAGCGGCAATTTCAATGTATACCAAATGATCCTTAGATCTTCTGCTAACAAAGATATATTTAGGATGTACGAGTTTCCAAATATCATTTTCATTATTTACCTCTAGATTGGATTCGTCTTGTCCAAATGCAGCACGACACTCCTTATAATTTTTATACACATATTTACTCATCTCTCATCTTTGAGTGCTTTTTAATTGTAAAAAATTATCTATCGCCGTATTAAAGGCATCATCTATATCATTTTCTTCAGCAGTTATGGTAAATTTGATGTTTGCCCTATCAAAAAAAGGAACCTCTATGCTTTTTTCACTCTCCCACCAGTCGGGGAACCTATCACTTTGAATTACATTCCCTAGAGACGAGATGTGTATGGTTTTTTTCATAGTGGTATTTTTAAAAATAAATTAGACGCTACTACACCCGATCTCTTTCGAAAATAACTACCATGGCCTCTCTATTGAAAAGTAAAAACATTCTTCGTATTTCTCTCTCGATAGTTATAACTCTATATCATTCTCTGGCATTTGCGTTTAAGAATTCTGCAAATTTTAAAGGGTCAACCTTTCATCATCATAGAAACAGGCTTCATAAAGCTCATTCTTGATATATTCATATTTTATACTCTTTCATAAAAAAATTAGAAAATAGGTTAGCATTTCTCAAAATACCTCTTTATGTTCACATATGTTTTATTCTTTTGTAAAACTATCATATATGATTTCATTTCTTGAGATCTTCATCTTCTTTAATCGCATATAAAATTCATATAGCAACTAAATTGATGCATCCGAATATTCAAAATGTTACAGATATTTTTATGAACAATTCCGCATCAAAAATATTAAACCAAAGAGTCAATATGGCTAAAATTCAGTACACAGTGATTAAAGCCAGTCAAACGAACAGTAAGTTTTTTATCATGTCTTTGCATTAAAAAAATACCTTTTTAGTAATATACTTTTTCATAATTTTTGCAATCTTTTGTTCTGTTGGGTTTTTCGGAAGAGATGACGTGATATATGATTGCGGCTCTACGAAAAATGTAGCATGCGAGATGCTTGTATTTTCTGAAACTATGTCTTTTTTATTTTCAGATACTACTTGTTCTGGAGCTTGTAGCACTTCAGTCGTAGACATTCGCTGGTTTTCATCTACTCATCCTGCCAACTCCACTTATAACTTGGGACCTCATCTGTTGAGGGGAAATATATATCGACCAACCTGTAAGCGATTGAAAGGAAACGTTCTTGTGTTTCATCTTGGTTTTTGGTCTCTTTTGTAGTTTGATTTTCCGAAAAACCTAGATCGGACTTACCACTGCTTTTGTGAATTCCATTTTTTTCTCGCCATTCATACAAGGCTCTTGTTGGATCTCCTCCTTCATAATATACAATATGATTCGGGCGTAAGTCTGGGTGTTTGGAAAAATAATCTTCCCAGTATTGTTCAGACGGAATAGGATTTTGTGCAAGTTTATAGGGATTCAATCTGTGATTTTGAAAATACTCAGTGAGAATTGTTAGATATTTGCTTTTTTCATCTTCTGTCCCCCATATTTCAAACAATTTTTGTTGCAAATATGTATCGGCCAAACAAGTTATCGAATTCATGTCTCGAATTCCGTACTCTTTGAATACTTCTTTTACTTTTTGGATTTGCTTGAGAGGATCTTTCTCATGCCCAGTTCCCGCTCATCTCACTAGATCCTGAACAAAACCTGGCTTGTCTCCAAATCTTGCCCTCAATATTTCATTTATACCTTCTGCAGGGACCGTCCTTTTAGTATTATCCAGGTAATACTTGGATCAACTTTCTCGATCTACCATGGCATCCTTCGGAATAAATACTATTCCAGCATTAAGTGGAATCCCTTTGTCAATTTCAGGCCAAACAAATGGATCATTATGCACACTTCCTTCGTTTCCGTGGCTGAGATTTCCAAAAAAATTATATTGCGAGGCAATCATCGCTGAAGGAAATACAAAGAATATCTCATTGCCGCTTTCCGAGCCATAAAATCTATCTGCGACTTCCTCGGCAGCAAAATGAATGGCGCTACAGTCAGCAAAGGCATGAGGATCACCAATTATTGATGACTTAAAATTTACATGTACTCTACCCAGTGCAGCGTTTCGACTTGGACAATGATCGAATTTTAAGAATTTAGCAATCGCTTCCTCCTTGGCAACTTCCTGCAAGGCAATGCCAATTGCTGATCGTAATTCCTTCTTGTGTAATACTGTATCCAGTGCGTCACAGTATTCCCCTATACCTCTCGTGTGATTTGCCAAATCTGCGTGATCGCGCACTCCATGCCGTATTACATGTGTCAGCATTTCGCCAGGGAAACGCTTGAGTAAATCAATATAATCCCCAATTGCAAGAGATGAAAGGTGTTCCTCTGTAAAATTTTCTAAAATATCTTCTTTCGTATACGGAGATACTGCCCACTTTTCCCTCTCACCAGCATAAAAATTTGCAACTATTCATTTGATTTCATCCAAGTCTTGTCGATTATCTATGGATTCACGCAGCTCCTCCTCCAAGGTTACCATCCTTTCGAGACGCGAATGAAGTTCACTTTTTATTTTTTTGATCGCAAAAAAATCTTTAATTTTCGAAAAAAATGTGGCGTCATTATATCTTTCAAGTTCCCCATTTAGCGCACGAAGCTGTCGTGCCGCAGTTCACAAATCCTCTCCCAATCTTTCAATTGATTTTTTATCATCAAAATATTTCATTCGCATTTCTCGAATTTCTTGAGCGAGCTTACTACGCTCATCTGGTGATTCACTTTTTGAAAAAACTTTAATGAATTGCGGCTGTCGCATTTGGATAAATTATAGAATTTCCTTCTTTTTGCTGGCTCAGCAATTAGAGCATACCAGATATCTTTCTAAAAAGACAAAATATGCATTCTATCTCGTGAAATGTCTCGACACAACAATAGTTGCTGTTTCACTCATATAACATATGGTAATGAGGATTTTGTCATACGCAAACGATCACTTATTCAGGTTTTTTATGCTCTTTTAAAATCTCTTTATAGCACCTTGTAAATGGATCAAATGATAACAAATCATTTGTATTCCTTAAAATAACTAAAGTTATTTTTTCAACAATATGCGCTTCCCATCCGACGCCTTGTCACTTCCATTAAAGATAAATTTAACGTGCAAAATGTGACCATGCTTTTGCGAAAAGAGACTCTAAACTGACGTTCGTAGCCTCTTTGGAGTAGAGAGACGGGTGTATGAAAAAAAGTGGAACTTGACAGTGTGCCATCGGTTTTCCTTTACATAAGCCAAAAGTTAGGAAGTAGACAAATAGAGTGCTATACAAATTCGGGAATTTTTTAGATCGGAAAATATTAAGAAAAGTATATTTCCATCTCTTCGAACCCTATGATATTGATTCACTCATGATTTCCACGTCGGTACGGATCGAGAGTTATGATGTACCGAGGGTATGCGTCTTGTATCTTAAGAAGTGGAGTAATTTCTCGTTGCCAAGTAGTTTCTTCAGACAAAAGATAGCTGACTTGGATGTATTTTTTATTCCCCTGACTATCTTCTGCAATAAAATCAATCTCTGTCGCATCGTATTTTCAGACAGAAACCGTATATCCAGCCACTTGAAGATGAGTAAGTACGGCATTTTCAAGAGTTTTTGCAATATCTATACCATCGTATCTCCCAAGAATCGAATTTCGCATGCCCGTATCTGAAAAATAGTACTTGTTATTAATTTCAAGCATTTTCTTTCATCGAATATCGTACCGCCTCAGTTCTTCAATAATACAGGCTTCTTTAAAATAAGAAACATAATTGAGAATCGTAGGAAATGAAAAAGTAATATGTTGCCCGATAAAGTAATTTGAAATATTTCGGAGGGTCGTGAGCGATCCAACATTATCCGCAAAGAAAGAGAGAATTCTTCTTAAGACTGCCGAATCTCGTACTTGATGTCTGGTGATAATATCCTTCAGCAGGACACTATCAGTAATAGCTCCAAGATAAGATTCTTTGTCTCGCATGAGAGAAATCTTCGTAATCTCTGGAAGTCCACCGTAAAACAAATATTCACGGACGATATCATCAGTATGTTTTCTCTTTGTAAAGAGGAGAAACTCATTATACGTGAGCGGTGCAACATGAACAGGAATATATCTTCCCGAAAGGAATGTGGCAAGTTCTCCAGAGAGGAGATGAGCATTTGATCCAGTAATAACTATTTTGTATCGCTTTTCAGCAAAAACTGCACGAATAAACTTCTCCCATTCAGCGATATCTTGAATTTCGTCAATAACAATATACGTAGGTTCTCCATGGATACTTGTATACAGATCAAAGAGTGCTTGGAGATCAGAAACTGTATTTACCTCAGCGAGTACATCAAATTCCTTTGAAAAATAAAACACTTTTCTTGTATCAAGTTTCTGAAGATAATCGATAACAAGAAGAGATTTCCCGGTTCGTCGCATCCCAGTAACCACTGTAACTAATCCAATATCTATTCGAGAGGTTAATTGATCCAGATACCTTTTTCGAGGTATAATACCTAGATTTCTTTCAAGAAATTCCCGGGATTTTTTTATAAGATGTTGCATGAGATATTTCTATATGGTAAAATATACATTACCATTATGTTAAATTATTACTTTTTGTAAATGTATAGTTTATTAAAAAGTATTATCTTCCTGCTGTGGATTGCTGTCTTTAGAAATTATTATTATTTCATCTAACACTTGCGGATATGAGAAGTTGTGACTATGGGGGTAATTTGGGTGGAGAAGTCTGCAAAAATTCGTAACCTCATATCCTTCGTTATATTCCCCGAAGGGCTGAAATATAGTGCAACTTCCCGAAGGAAAATTTCAGAGTTCGGGCTGACTCACTACTTCAGCGCTTTAAAGAAACCGTCAATGTGATTAATCGCATCTTTTAATGTTTCATATCTTGCAATTTTTACGTTTGAATTTCCACTAATCATAGCCGATAATCTTTTATCTTGCTGGTTCCTGTATAAACATAACATCTTTTTGTTCATATCTTCAGCTTTTCCGATCTCATAACCAACACCGAGCGACGGCGTGGAGACTTCTGCGATGACAACATCTGATTGACGAACCCAATCCATGTCACGATTATAAATCCACTCGTCAGACGGTCCATCCTCGCCAAGTTCTGTTACGTTTCCATCGCCGATATGCTCAGTTAAAACTTGGCCGTATCGAGAGAGGTGTTGGATGAGATGAAGATATAATTCTTTATCATCTCTTCCGCCACGAATTGAACCAGCAAAATATATTTTCATAGTCATAATTATAGTAAAAATTGCAAGGATTTACATGTTTTGTGAGACAGTCAGAATTGAATATAGCGTTTGAGGATATTAGAAGTTTACGAAGGATTTGGGTGTGGTGTGGCAGAGGCAAATGTGGGTCGAGCGACGGCAAGAGCGGACCAGATATACCGTGTTATGTGATGTTGCGATTTTTTATACTTTATAAAGTATAAAACCAATTCTTATTAAAGATGCCATGAAAATTCCAATTAATAAAACCATAAACCATATATCATAAATCCCATAACAAGGAAATGAGCTCATGGGGCTTTGATTACACGGAAAATATTTATTGATTATTTTACCGATTGAGAACATGGATCTTATTTCAAAATAAAACATAACCCCTGATAAAATTGCTATTATAATTGGAATTTTCATTTTTTTATTGTTACGTATGGGTTAAAAAATCGCAATTTCATATAATGTTTGCTGATATCTGACGTTTTGCCACTTCCTTTTAAAATTAATTTAGTGTGGCAAAATGTGGCTTTAGCCCTTGCAGATATCAGCTGTTAAAGACCCGTAGGGCGAGCGACCTTAGGAGCGAGAGTTGCTCAAAACTTTACGCTGAAATGTATTTGAAACGTGGAATTTCTACTCCATCAATTATTACATTTTCAAAAAACATTTTTCTTGGTCTTACCCAAAGAGCATCTTTCCCAAAATCATTGGATTCATACAAAGCACGATACAAGACTAGCTCTTCAAGGGTTTCACTATGTCTTACAATATCAACCACCTCGTAAAATTTACCTTTATAGTGCTGGTACTTTCCTTTTTGAAAATGTTCCATAATAACTTGAATAACAATTAAAAGTTTTGAGCAATTTCATCTAACGTTTCGGCATCATCCGAAGTTGCGTAGCAATTTGGGTGGAGCAAAGCGGAACCGGATATGCCGTGTTGTGCGATGTTCAAAAAATATTTTTCGTTCCTATTTATTTTGACAGGCTTTCATCTATAAATTTTTTTAACGCTTCAACATTTTTAGTATTTTGGTCGTAATGAAATGTATCAATGCCGACAGACTGAGCGCTCTTTACTGCTTCTAAATTATGTTCAAAGTACACAGTGTCTTTTGCTTCAAGATTAAAATGCTTGAGCATAGTTTCAAAATACTTTGGGTCTGTTTTTTCGGGATCATGTTTAAGCGTGAAGACTTCATAGGGCATCTTATTCAAGCCAAAAATCTCCAATTGCTCATCATTAGCACCAGTCAAAATGATTTTCCTGTTTGGGTATTGCTCAAGCATTTTATACATTTCATTAAAGACACTCTCGCCCTTTATCACAAAAGCGTTAACGGCATCTACTAAAATTGTTTTCATAAGCGCCTGTCAAAATTATTAAAATAAAAGAAAAATATTTTTTGAATTTCACATAACGTTTCGACATCATCCGAAGTTTTTGTGTAGCGATAGCGGAACAAAAATTTGGGAGAAGGAATTTTTCTTACCTTGAATTATAAATGTGAAAAATTCCTGAACCGGATATGCCGTGTTATCTGATATTAGTCGCCGATTTAATAGCACTAACCAATTCATTAAAATTAACTTTATTAAAATCACTAGTGTCAATGTCAAAAATTTCACCTCCGATATTCAGGGCTTCTATTTTTCCTTGTAATAAAATTGACCGCCATTCATCCAAGCTTCCACTATCAATATGCCCAGGATGACGCTCGTCTGAATTGGAGCGCTTTGTAAATCTATCAAGAAGAATTTCGCCGTCTGTAATGCACCTAACTTGAAATGGCACAAAATCATATTTTTTCTTCAAATCAAGGAACTTCTTGTCTGCGAACTTGCTGGTCATCTTGCCCAGCGTCTCGTCGAACACCCGTGAGGTCTGCACCACGCGGCCGAAGCCCGTCTCCGTCAACCCCTCGTACACGGGGCCGATCCAGCCGTCAGACGAGAAGTTCCGCGCCACGGTGATCTGCAGACCCTCCACGTAGTCCTGCAGCAGCAGGTCGCCCTCGAACGCAACCATCTGGCGCAGATGGGCCAGCATGTCTGCAGCGGAGTAGGACTC
>JBEICN010000015.1:0-22339 GCA_040383945.1 Candidatus Peribacteria bacterium
GGGCAAATGTGCAAAGGTTCATGTTCCCATTACATCACACATTTTCTTTCAATGCAAACCTTGAATCTTGACAAATTGTGATTTGAGTACGATTGGCAGATTTTAGGCAAATGATCGGTAGGCTTTCCATTGCGCCAACATTCCCGACAGCTCGATTTTGGTAATTTTTATATCTCGTTGAATCTGAAGTATTCTCTGCTCTTTACGATCGGTAATTTCCTCAATAATTCTGCGGTATTCCGCTTGTAATTCTTCCTTCTTGAATTGATACGCCTCGCCAAGCGCTTGCTTTCGATCCTGAAAGTCTCGCTCTACCTGGGATTTCTTCTCTTGGTATTCAGACTTAATTCGCCCATACTCTCCTGTCAGTTTGGCGAGTTGCTTTTGAGCGGTGAGTATATTGACCTTGAGTCGTTTCAAAGTATCCGTGAAACGCCCCCGTTTGGCAATGATGGCTTCATCCACTTGAAGTCGAGCCCGAAGAATGGCTTCCATAGGAATAGTTTTGAGATTTTTGGCAGCCCCAATGCAAGCCAAGAGAAATATGGTCCATTTGGTAGGATCCCAGTGATACCACTTGATACCATTTCGATAATCCGACTGAAAGGCGTGATGAAAATTATGATACCCTTCCCCGTGTGTCAATATCGCCATAAGCCAAGAGTCTCTCGCGGAAATGTTGGTATCATATGGCCGAGACCCTATATAGTGACAGAGAGAATTGATAAAAAAAGTGCTCTGCTGTGTCAGTACGATACGCAACCCTCCAGCAATAATTAGCCCCCCAAAAAAGTCACCAAATGCCAACCAACAGATAATCGCCGGCATAAAATACGCCGTAAAAATTGCCAGCGTAATATAGTATCGGTCCTGAAACCGAAGCATGGCGTCTTGCTGTAAATCTGGTGCATTGACCGGCAGATTGACAGTTTCTTGAAGAAACAGCCACCCCATGTGAGCATGCCAAAATCCACGATGAATATTGTATGGATCAAGATCAGTGTCTATTTTTTGGTGATGAACACGATGATCACTGGCCCACTTAAGCGCTGATCCCTGCCACGCAGAAGTGGCAAAAAGGAGTAGCAAAAAACGCACGAATGCGTTGGTCTCATAGCTTCGATGTGCAAATAGTCGGTGGTAACCAACCGTAACACTGAGGTTGGTCAATGCGGCAAATACGAGCGCGAATATGAAAATACTCCAATCAAATCCGAACTCAAAATAATACCATACCGACAAAACGAAGGTAATGAGCACATTGAGAATCAAGAAAAGTGTGACAGGAAGATGGTATTTGGAGAGGTTCATAGCGAGAAGACAAGAATCCCAAAGTAGTATATCCCCGACTTTGGAATTCTCAAAAAAATCCTCGAAAATCGAGGATTGATATTTGGAGAAAATCTTGCCTAATTAGTCAAGCTCGCATCACTGGCTTTTTTCAACAAATTTAATTTGTTCATAAACTCACTTCCACTATCAGGAAGCACGACAGTGACATTTTTTATAAGAGCTTCGCGATTGCTGGTGAGGGTGTCGAGTAACTTACGATTATAGGCGTTCAGACTCGTATACATGGCGGTAAATTTATCCAAAAAAATGAGGTATGTCCGCGCATAGGTTTCGTTATTCTTCTCAGCTATGTACGCATCCAGTGCGTCCTGTGTGCCATCAAAGTCCATCTTCTGGTAGCTGGTCGAAAGCTGGGCCTTGAGATCGGTGATTTTTCGAGTAGAGCTGTCGAACGCTGCCTGAAGTTCCGTTCTTTGACTGGAAAGCGAGCTGAGATATTCGTTGGTTTTATTTCCTCGAAATTTGAGTCCATCAATGATACTCTCGAGCATGGCCTCTCGATCACTGGACTGGTCCAAAGTTTTGTTCACGTCCATCTGCAAAACATTGATATATTCTTGTGCGGCAATCATGTGGGAAGCGATCACCTTATCTCGACCCGTAGTTTTGTTGGAGAGAATACTCGAGAGTGGAATAACGTCGGCGTACAATCGAACTGGAGTATTGTCCTTAGCCGTTTTTGAAAGCCCAACATTAAAAGAAAGAGCCACGCCGACATTGCCAAGATAGGGAACGTCAGCTCTTCGAAATTGTAAATCGTTCGGGTTTGCGTATGCTTCTCATGAAGTTGAGAAACCAGAAAAATACGTAAACAAGAAGTTAATTACACAAGAAAGCAAGATTCCAAGCAGGAGGACTTTTCGCACAAAGTCTTTGATTTCGGACCTAAGAGCCATATAATTCGATATTTACAACTGCCCTGCATAGTACTCATCTCCCCACCCTTTGCAAATGAAAGAAAACACACCAAACCTTTCACCTTCACGCACTATGCCAAGTCGTATCGCCCGTAGTTTGTCAAAATCGACTCTTTCTTCTGTGCTAGCCAAATGTAGTATCGCCTTGCTCTTGGCGCCGTATATTTCTCCCGTGCTTCTTTCACTTGAGTGGAAAACCCAGTATACTTATGCCAATGAGTACCGAGAAGTTTCACTCGCACAACACCTCAGGCTCGAATCGCCCAAAAACAGCTTCGTCGTCGAGCTCAAGACCACAAGTGAAATTGAAAATGAAGATGCGGTGATATTCACCGTAAGCGCTGGTGGTATTTCAAAAGAAGCAGGGCTTGATATCAAGTGAGATGAAGTGATTCTCGACAGATATCTTACCGCCCCTGTACATTTTGAACCTACCGAGGAAATTCGAGTCACTTGCCAAGGTTGTGAATCAATTCAACATCCTGTTATTCGGCTCATCGCTCTCGACACTCGAAGTTCCAAAGAAAAACTCCAGTACGATCCGGATATTTTTACACCAAAATCTCACGCCGCGATCAATGCCATCCCCGTGGTCTCTCGGGCTGACTGGGGAGCGGATGAAAATTTGCGCTATGCCGACAGTCCAATTTGGGTAAATATTTTTAAAAAGCAATCTGAAGTCACGCCAAGTGAAGCGAGCAAAAAACAGCTCGAAAAAAATGCGGCTATCGCAAGCTACCTGCAAACGAAGTTTCCAGAAGAATCAAAAATCAATGAGGTTATTCGAACAGAAAATGGCCGAAGTCTCGTTTGGCCAATCGAAAAAACACAGTATGTCCAAAAAATTGTGCTACATCACACGGCAGAAAACAATGTAAGATCTCTTTCCGATCCGGAACTCATGCGTTCTATATATTACTACCACACCATTACCCGAGGTTGGGGGGATATCGGATATCAATATGTCATTGGACAAAGATGACAGGTGTACGAAGGACGGGCTGGTGGCGACTATACGGTGGGGGCTCATGCAAGCTGGAATAATCGCTCGAGCGTAGGAATTAGTGTGATTGGAAATTTTGAA
Source organism: Candidatus Peribacteria bacterium (assembly GCA_040383945.1). GTDB lineage: Bacteria > Patescibacteriota > Gracilibacteria > BD1-5 > UBA2023 > CAIVSN01. The sequence continues at coordinate 3,355 of JBEICN010000015.1, forward strand.
GTGGATAATCTGGTCAAAGAGCAGCAGCACGCCATCGGAGTATTTATGAATGTGCTTGCCAAAAAATACGGTATAGATACGGAGCAGTTGAGAACGGGACATCGAGCCTGTCGAGTAGACGAGGTATGCTTGACACGAGATTTTGATACCAAAAGCCTTATCGGACACAGAGATGTTTGAGCGACATCTTGCCCGGGAACCAATCTCTATGCCGAACATACCAATACCTATATTCCAAAGCTTCAAAAAACGACTCGGAACCATAAGCTCGTGGCAAATCCAATATATCGACCAGAAACCCTCAATCTCCCGGTGCGATCTCCCGATACTACCTCAACGGTGAGTACTGAAAATTTTGGTCCCATGATTCGGATTAAACTCTCTGTTCCAAATCTCAAACAGATAGAACTAGAAGCTATCGAAGGGGAACCAAAGCTTGGATGGGACTCCAAACCCAGCAGAAAGACCGCATTTTCCAAAATTTCCGTACGAAAAGTGGGAAAAAGGGTAGAAACACGGATGGGGGGCAAAAAATACCGAACCGACCATATATCTCTCGCATCAAATGTGGTTCGGATCAATAATTGGATACGCATTCCCGCCTGGGACAAAGATAAAAAATACAACGACAATGAGTTTCGAGGCAAGCTAGAAGTCAGGGTGGAAGATGGAAAACTTATCGTTATCAATGAACTTCCCCTAGAATTATACCTCCGAGGTCTCGCAGAATTCAGTAGCGGTGAAAATGTCGAGAAAGCAAAAACAATATTAGTGGCAGCCAGAAGCTATGCTATGTTTTATACCAGCGCAGATAATCGAAAATTTCCGTGAAAACCCTATGATGGCTCAGATGATCCAGATGTATTCCAAAAATATCTCGGTTACGGATACGAAAAACGCTCCGCAACGACCGTGCAATACGCCAAAGAAACCCAAGGTGAAATTATAACATGGAACAAAAAGCCCATTAAGCCTTGGTATTTTAGTCAGTCGAGCGGTAGAACGCTCTCGGCGTTGGAATATTGCGAAGGGAAAAAGCAACGAGGTGAGCTTCCGTCTACTGCGGTATGTCAGAATCCTGCCTATCTCCAATCAGTAGCCGATCCAGGAGGAGAAGGCTTTCCACAAAAAGGTCATGGGGTTGGGATTTCTGGAATAGGGGTTACCTACTTTGCCAGCACAAAGGGGTGGGATTACAAAAAAATCATCAAATACTATTTGAATGGGACTGAAATAGAGGATGTCTATTAGCGGCCGGTATTCGAGGAACATCCTTTCCCTCAAACGAAGATTCATCAAAGGCACGAGCACAAGTGTGTGATATTTGTAGTTGTATGCAAGAATTGGATATTGTAGGTTTATTTGAGGGCTCTCGGCTTTTTTTGCTGAATTTCCTGCTTTTCTTGCATTTTTAGGGTTTGCACCAAAGCATTTCCTGAGACTTTTCCCGTAAGAGCATCTCGAATTTCCATAAGAAGCGCAATGTCTTCGGGGGTATTTTTTTCTTCTTTCTTGGGCTTTTTTAACGCCCTATTCATGAGCGACACCACCAAAAAAACGACCATAGCAATAATAACAAAGTCAAAGGTGACCTGGAGAAATTTTCCATACGCCACAATGACATCGTCTGCTGGATTTCATGTAAGAGCTGGTATAACATAAGTAAGTTTGGTCAGATCAACCATCTTGAGCAACCCTCCAATAAGTGGCATGACCACATCCCCCACTAGTGAAGACACGATCTTTCCAAACGCCGTACCAATAATGACTCAAACTGCAAGATCAATAACATTGCCCTTGAGCGCGAAATCTTTAAAATCCTTGAAAACTTGCATGAATGAAATTGAAGAAATAGAGAATTCTACGATAGTCCCCACAAAAGTTTTGTCAAAAGGATTGAGCACAGTACACTGAGTAGGTATTTTTTAGTCGGATATAACATGCGTTGTCCAAAGTGTAAAACCCTCGATACCAAGGTTATAGATTCACGAATCGCCGAAGATGGAAAATCTATTCGAAGGCGACGAGAATGTGAAAAATGTGAAGCGAGATTTACCACCTTTGAGCGGATGGAATTTATCAACTTTCTCGTAACCAAGAGCTCAGGAGAGCAGGAGATGTATGACCGATCCAAGGTCCAACAAAGCATTGGGAAATCTATCTACAAGCGAAATGTGGACATGCAACAGATCGAATACATCATCAATGAACTGGAAAGCGAGTGGGCTGCCAACAAAAAAGCTATTACCTCGAAGCGAATTGGAAAAGATATTCTCCGCCGCCTCAAGGATGTGGACCAGGTTGCGTATGTGCGATTTGCTTCCATATATCATAACTTCGAGGATGTAGAGCACTTTGCAGAATTTATAAAAAGCGAGTTCGAGTAATATAGTATTATGAGAGATTTTTTGGAACCACAAAAACAAGAGGATATATGAGGTCAAATGTGAGAATCTGCGGAGCTTGTTCACCATCATGTGGAGTGAAAAGAGGAAAATTCCAACAAAGATGGGTGTTTTTCTACAATTGCCAAAAGCATCACCGTAGTCGATCGCAACCTCGTACCCTTAAAACACGGCATTCTTTCTGTTGCAACCATTGAGCAAATAGAATGAACCCTTCGAGAAACCACCGACAACATTCTCATCTATCTCAATCGTAGAGGAGCCTACAAGGCATATATTTGTCGTGATTGCTCGCATACTTGGAAATGCGCTCATTGTGATGTTGCTATGACTCTGCACACTCATCCCAAAAATCTCCTCCTTTGCCATCATTGTCACGCCACACAGGAAATTCCGGAAACTTGCCCAAAATGCGATGGACATGAGCTTACCGGGATTGGCATGGCAGTGCAAAGCGTCGAGATGTTTCTCAAAAAAGAATTTCCAGAAATAGAAATCTGCCGACTGGACCGTGACCAAAAACACCTCTCCCAACATGCCAGAATTTTTATTGGTACAGAGTATGCGCTACGACACCATTTTGGTACCATAGGGCTCGCGATCGCACTCCTGCCAGAATCTGAGCTCAATATCCCTGAGTATGACATCGAAGAGCGAGTATACGCGAATCTTCGTGCCATCTGCAGCGTTTCTGAGGCCAGCATTATCGAAACACACACACCCAAATTACCACTCATACGAGACCTGCTCAACGGGAATTATAAATCATTTTTGACTCGCACCCTTGCTGAACGCAAAAAATACCACTACCCTCCATATTCTGGACTAGCCTACATCCGAATACACCACAAAAGTACCGCAGTACTTGAGGAAATGTGCGCCAAAATTAACAACAAGCTCAAAGTAGCGTCTGAAACAATCAATCCACCCATGAGTCAGATACTCTATGATCGATCGGTTCGACTCAAGCGTGCGGGCGAATATATAGATACCATTATGATACGCTCCGATACGCTCTCTCAAATTCTCGCTCCTATACAAAAAGAGGTTCTCAAAAATCGCAACATGGAGCTTATCGTGCGTGGAGAAAAAATCATCTAGCGCACATCCGCGAGCATGCTTTTGTTCTTGAAAGTCATCACCGCGAGTCCAAGCAGAAAGAGGCCGAAGACCACAAAAAATCCCGTATATCCCAAAACAGAAAGAAATAATCCTCCAAGCGTTAGTCCAAGCACATTCGCAGCGTTCTGAATCATCTTCATCGGACTTGCTGAAGCATTGCTGTCGATTTCGCTCAGATTTTGCTTTTTTGCGTATTCCGTATTATAGAGCTCAAGAAATCCTCATTGCGCGAGCCCCATACCAGCGGCGTATCCCAGGCTATTAAGTATCCCGAAAAGTATCACAAAAGGGATTCCCTCGACTATACCAAAGAGCATAATTGAGATTCCCGAAACCATCAGCCCAAAAGATGCTACCCAAAATACGCCAAACTTTTTGGACATATTAATAAAGAACTGCTGAGTCACAAACGCAGGAATTGCCAATATACCCAGAAGAGCATAGCCAAACCCTGAAGCTCCCGGGAGTTTGGAGAGATAGTCGATGAGAAACGATGCAGCAAAGGTGTCCCAAAACCCAAAACTCAAAACCACAAGAACAAACCAGTATAAACTCATGTTTCTCGGTAATTCCATCAAAACTTTTTTGATGTTTTCAATTTCTTTGAGTGTTTCTGGGATGATGATCTTTGGATCAAATTTTTTTGTAGAGACACTTTGTGGCTTGAGAAAAATCAATTTTGTTTCTGCAGCCAATTTGGCAAAATCAGCTTTTTTCACATATCCGATCGCATATTCTTTGAGCGAGTTCAAATTTGGCCGTTGTGCGATGACCTTAAATTTGGAAATATCTGAAATAGAGATGGTTTTTTCCGATGAGTCGAAATAGCTGAAAATAAAGAAAATCAGCAGGCCAATAAAAATAATAAGGGTAAATATAGCAGCGGTAGGACTAAAACTCAGAATAAAACCAGATGAAAGTAGGCCAAAAAGAGACCCGGCTCCAGCATAGATATTATTTTTGGAAATAATGGAGCTGTACTCGGAGGGGTCCGAATTATTGAGAATATAATTGAGGGTAGTGAGATCATTCACCTCTTTGGTAAAACCATAGAGACAAGCTGCAACCGCAAGCAGCAAAAGATTGGAAGTGCTGTCCAAAAATTGTGCAAGCAAGGTGGTGATACCAGAAGATCCCTGTGGGTCAAACAGACTTGCCGCGTAGATGAACTTGAGAAAGATAAATCCAGAAGCCAGCATGGAAGTTGCGGCAAAAAGATATAACTTTTTGGGGGTAAAAAACTTACTCAAGATACTTACTGGAACGTCGATTCCCATGGCAACGATATTTCCGAGCCCCAAGAATAGTCCTACCAAAAGTGTAGATTTAAGCTCCAGCGTGAAAAAAAATACCACCGTAAAATGAAACAGCATCCATACAAATCCGATACATGCACTTGCCAAATAAAGATTATTTCGCTTTATGAGATCGGCTTCTGTCTCCATGGAGACGAATGCGGTTTGTTTGGACTCTTGAGACGCTTCCATTGGTAGAATTGAATATCTTAAAACAATTGCATACTAGCAGAAATGCTATTTCTCTGCAAATTCCAGAAATTTATACATACAAATTCCCCCTGCCGTGCTTACATTCAAGGACTGCTTACTTCCCAGCATGGGAATTTCTATGACCGTTTCAGAAAGATCAAGTATTTCAGATGAAACACCCGAAACTTCATTTCCAAGCACCAAACAAACAGATCGGCCTCCCAAAGAAATTTCTGTATATGGAATGCTCCGAGAGGATTGTTCCAGAGCCACAATTTGGACTCATTGCTGTTGGAGCGCCCCAAGTATCTCCAAAGGATCTTCATACCACTCCCATGGCACGGTTAACTCTGCGCCCAAAGCTGTTTTTGAGATTTCTTTGCGTGGTGGAGTTGGCGTGATACCCGTCAGGTATATTTTTTGAAATCCAGCACCGTCAGCCGTACGAAACAATGCCCCTACATTTTGCATAGAACGGATATTGTCGAGCAGGAGAAAACGAGTATGTATCATAGGGTATGCTAAAAGATTCAAAACTATATCTGTCACTTGATCGACTCGAGCAAAGTGCGCATCTGCTCGGAAATCTCTTTTGGCATTTTTGCTTCGACTTTGACGTACATATCGCCAGTTCGACCTTCACTCTGTCTTCCTTTGCTCGCAATTTTAAATCGTGTTCCGGGCTGAGTTCCGGGTTTGATGGTAAGAGAGAGATGTTTTCCATACACCGTAGTAACATCAATCTTGGTGCCGAGCAAAAAATCAAACAAGTGTATCTGCTGAGTTTGCTCCACATCCAAAACTGGAAGATCCGCCTCGGTCTTTTGAGCGGTTTTTCCAGCTCGAAAGCCTCGATCTTCAAAATCATGCCCACCAAACCCCGAAGAAGCGCCAAAAATACTGGAAAAATCAAATCCTCCATCTGAACCTCCAAGCCCTGAAGCTCGAAATATATCTTCAAATCCTTGATTTCCACCGAATCCCTGACCTCCCCCACTCGTCGAAAATGAACTGTCTCCAGTGCCAAACATATCATATTGTTGTCTTTTTTTTGGATCAGATAAGGTTTCATAGGCGGTACCCACTTCCTTAAATTTTTTCTCCGCGCTGAGGTCACCCTTGGTGCGATCGGGATGATACTGCATAGCGAGTTTTCGGTAAGCTTTTTTGATTTCGGCTTCGGTGGCTTGTTTTGAAACTCACAAAATCGTGTAAAAATCTTTTTTTGTCATTCGTAATAAGAATAAATGGTATCTGTAATATATTCAAAAATAGCAAAATATCGAACTCGGTATTTTCGATGAAACAGAAGTATTTAGGGAACGAGAATTCGCTCTAGAAAGACCGTATTCCCTACTTGCCGGAAAATCTTGAGCGCCATATTCTCGGACACGACGGACGAAACCGGAGAAAAAGACACCCCACTAAAACCTCCGAGTGTCCAAATCGATAGAGTTCCCGTTGCAGCAAGGAGGTTGATACTACCTGTCTGACTCAAGCAGTCCTCTTGGTAGATAGCTCCATCAAATCCACCATAACAAAATGGGGCTCAAGCGGTACGAGCAAGTGTTATAGTTCCAGATTTTGTCCATTCAACCGTTTGGATAGAGCCAGAAAATACCGTCGAACTACCGTATCGAATTGGTCAGCTCGGATCCAAAAAATACCCATTTGGGAGCGAGCCCGTACCCGTAGCCGCAAACTGGTCTCAAAACTGATCCAACTGAATCATGCGATCAGCAAAATCCGTTGATTGCATCGTAAGCGACTGCCGAACCACTCATGAAAAAGCGATAAAACTCACCAGTAAAAAACCAGAAAGTACAATAATCAATAGCAGCGCAGAACCTTTTGAAGAACGGTATCGAAAATGGGGCATACGCAGATTATATCGAAAATGAGTTACAAAAAAAGGGTACTCCGATATACTCCTATCATGAAGACAAAAATTTCCGACTTGCTTTGACTCCTGCCGGCCCGCCCCGGTATTTATCAAATGCTCTGAAAATCTGGGAAAATACTCTATGTCGGCAAGTCCATTCATCTCAAAAATCGAGTCAGCTCCTACTTCAATGGCACCAGCAAACTCAATGCCGCAAAATCGCAAATGGTGCGTCAGGTAGAAAATATCGAGTGGATAGAAACTTCATCCGAGATTGAAGCACTGGTACTCGAAACGAACCTCATCAAAAAACACCGTCCGAAGTACAATATTCTTATGAAAGACGATAAGAATCTGAGTTACATAGGCATAGCAACCGGGGTGGTGGGAGAAGTATTTCGAACTCGCAAAAGACCTGAGGTGGGAACATTTTTTGGCCCATACACATCCAAGGCGAACATTGGTCTCACACTTCGGCATTTGCGACAGATTTTCAAGGTCCGATCTTGTCGGATGAAATTTGGAACTGACGAAAAAACTGGAAATCCGATCATTATTTCCAAATCTGGCAAGACTCCGCCATGTATGGATTACTACATAGGACTCTGTCCAGCGCCTTGTTTGCTAGAAACATGAAAAATTCAAGAACACCAGGCCAATATTGATCACATGAAAAAGTTTCTTCGATGACACATGAGCGAAGTTATTGCCGAACTTCGTGAAAAAATGATGTTGCGTGCCAAAAATTTGGAATTCGAGGAGGCTGGAAAAATCAAAAGCCAAATAGAATCAATAGAAATCCTCAAACATCGGCAGATTGCTCGAGATGCGGTTGCAAATGATTGTGATATCGTCATGGTGCTGGAAAAATATTCCAAAATTTTCATCTGACGGACCGAAGTACGAAACTGAGAAATTCAAGGATTATATCACACACAGGCCTCTCCCGCCTTCGAAGAGTCTCTTGATGAAATTCTGGAACACTATCTCGCAGAAACCTACGCAGAACGAGAAAATTCTCCGATTTTACTTCTTTTGGAAAAACCATTGACACACGATGCTATGGTGGAATTTCTCAGGCAACATGCGGTACGGATAGAAATACCAGAACACGGGGTGAAAAGCGAACTTATGACCTTTAACAAAACCAATCTTGTCAATTTTGCTTATCGCGAAGAGATGGAAAATCTTACCAAACGCACCCTTACTCGAGGAACCATGGAAGATATTCTCTCAGAGCTTGGATTTGAAATCCCCAAAAAATGAGCCATTTCTTTTGAGTGCTATGATAATTCTCATACAAACGGCCAGTTCACGGTAGCTTCCCGTTCCGTCATCGTAAACGGGAAATCCGAAAATACCCTCTATCGAAAATATAAACTTACATCACTAGAAGAAGACAAGATTGATGACTTTGAAAGCATGCGAGAAATTATGGAGCGTCGGACTATAGAGGGATACGAGCAGAACAATTTTCCTACCATGATTCTCATAGACGGTGGAAAATGACAACTCTCGAGCGCGATTGAAGGGATCGATCGGGGTATTCAAAAATTTCTCAAAACTCATCCAGATTCGGTAGAAGCCAAGCTTCGCATCAAGCTTCCGCATATCAGTTCAATCGCAAAACGCGAAGAGGAGATTTTTGTACCGGGAAGTTCAACTTCCATAAAATTTGATCCGGGATCTCCTGAGCTTATGCTGGTTCAAAAAATCCGAGATGAAGCTCATCGGTTTGCCATCACGTTTAACCGAGCATCAAGAAGCAAAGCAATGAAAAAAAATATCCTAGAAGAGTTGCCGGGCTTTGGTCCAGCGACTCGCAAAAAACTCCTCAAAATTTCGGGATCTGTCGATGGTATTGCGCAATTGAGTCGAGAGCAACTCAGTGCTGCGTGCACAAATCCGCAAATAGAAACCCTGGTGTCCCATGGTATCTGGAGCGATACTAAGTAGTTCGCTCAAATGACTCACCGTTTGAAGTTGTAAAAAATATGTAGTCCGTTTCTTTTGAGCCATTGGGATTTGTTTTGAGCCAAGAAGTGCAGCGGAGTAACAGAAGAAAACTAGATATTGCATTGATTTCCAAATTTTTCACAAATTCGTATACTACGGGAGAAAATCGCCCCCTTCCATGTCCATAAGTCAAGAAATAGAGTCAAAAGTCAATATCGTCGAGCTGGTGCAACGCTACGTACCACTCAAAAAAGCGGGAGCCAACTATAAGGGGCTCTCCCCTTTTGTGCAAGAAAAAACCCCCTCCTTCATGGTGTCCCCGACCAAAAATATCGCCTACTGTTTTTCGAGCCAGAAGGGCGGCGGTCCCATCAAATTTCTCGCGGAAATCGAAAAAATCGAATACCGGGAAGCGATGCAAATTCTTGCAAAAGAAGTCGGAGTAGAACTGAAAACCGATTTTTACAAAGAGCGTGGATCCAATCAAACGGACATCTACGAGGCTTACAAAATAGCGGCAAAGTGGTATCACGATGAGCTCTACAAAAGTGAAAACAGTGAAAAACTTGCGTATGCAAAACGGCGTGGCTTGACGGAAGAAACCCTGAAAACTTTTCAAATCGGTTACTCAGGAGATTCTCGTGGTCTATGGGCGCTTCTCAAATCTCGTGGCATGTCGGAAAAAGATATTTTGGAATCTGGGATTTTTGTAAGTCCAAACCGAGACAAATTCTTTGGCAGAATCATATTTCCCATTGCCAATTTCACCGGACACACCGTAGGTTTTACGGGGCGAATCATCGACCAAGGAGAACCAAAATACCTCAATTCTCCGGCAAGTAGAATCTTTAACAAATCAGAAATCCTCTATGGACTACATTTGGCAAAATCCAGCATCGTCAAGCTTGGATATGTTATCGTAGTGGAATGACAGATGGACACCGTAAAACTTCATCAAGCAGGTTTCTCTCACACCGTAGGCATAAGTGGGACCGCCCTCACCAAAGAGCACATCCACCTACTGAGGCGACTTACGAATAAAATATATCTTTGCCTAGATGCCGATAAAGCGTGAGTAAATGCCACTTTTTCCAGCCTTGATTCGCTCCTCAACGAAGAAGTGGATTGTAAAATCATACAAGTTGAGGGTGGCAAAGATCCAGATGAATTCATTGAAAGTGGGGGAAATTTTACTACCCTGATAGAAGCGGCTATCACTCCCGTCCAATTCTTTATCAATGCCGGCAAAGGTCGATATGATTTTGATTCCGCAGTAGGTAAAACGCAAGTATTGCGAGAAGCGCTCAAATATGTGAGAAAAATGACCAATCGGATCGAGATCGACATGTCCATCAAATACCTCGCAAGATCTCTTGATATCAGTGAAAATGTGGTGTATGAAGAGCTCAAATGAATCCGACTTCCAGTCAAAAAAACCGACCAGTCTACCAAGGTTGGATTGGATTTTTGACAAACTCTTGTCGGGTATTGTCGAGCTTATGGATTTTATGACTTGTTTTTGGCGTCAATTGATTATACTAGTCCTCACTTTGAAGGACTTCCTTCATTCGATCTCATTCGTTCAGAGATACTTGTCTATTTGGGACAATCGGAACCTACCGATGTTGATGCCCTGAAAGCTCTGGAACTTATGATTGAATCGGAGAATGAATGAACTCAAAGAGACACGATACTTTTAAAATTTTCTGAACTTGTGAAACGAGCCCAAAAGCTCATGTTTGAACATGAGAAACAAGCACTCGCTTCCAGCATGGATCAGAACTCGATCGAGTATATGCAAGCTCACCTAAGTTTGATTTCCAAAGGAAAAAAACTTGGGATTATTTAGTGTAACACATTCTGTATGGCAAAAAAACACGACGATGCAAAATCTGGCGATGTAGAGGAAGTAAATCTCGATGAAATTGAACTCCCTGAAGACATACTACTTGATGATCCATTGATCGATATTCCTGCCGAAGCTCACTTTGAGGAGTTCATCGAAAAAGCTTCTCAAAGTGGCAAAATTGATCTTGCCGAAGATGAACTTCGACCAAAAAAAGGGGTAGTCAAAGATTTTGAAGATTTTGACGAGATGAATTTGTTGCCATTCCTTTGGACGAAGATCCTGACATAGATGATGACGATTTTCATCTTGATCCGTCGGACGAGGACATCGAAGATGGAGAAGATGGGCCCAAAAAACGAGCACGCGGACTTGGGCGACTCCCAGTAGACCGCTCTCAGGATAAGCGAAGACTCGGTAAAGGACTCCAAAAATTCATCGACGTCAGTATTCCCGCAGAAATTCTCGAGGGTCTATCTCCCGAAATGCAGATGCTCTTCAAAAAAGGGAAAAAAGAAGGGAAAATTACTCACGAAGAGCTCGCTACTACGCTCCCAAATGTTGAAGAAAATCTCGATCTCGTCGACGAAATCTACTCTCGACTCATGAAACTCAACATCGAGATTGTCGACACTATGGACAAGGAAGTGCTACTCAAAACTTCTAGCGAAGAAAAAGCAGCCGAAATCGACCTTTCTGAAATTTCGGACGATTCCATACGAATGTACCTCAACGAAATCGGACGATTCTCCCTCATCGATGCGGAGGAAGAAGTACGACTCTGACGACTCATCAAAAAAGGAGATCAAGGAGGTCGACGCAAACTCGCGGAAGCCAACCTTCGTCTCGTTGTGTCAATCGCAAAAAAATACATGGGTCGAGGGCTTGGACTTCTGGACCTCATCCAAGAAGGAAATGTCGGACTCTTCCGTGCCGTCGACAAATTTGACCCAGAAAAGGGATTCAAATTCTCTACCTATGCGACTTGGTGGATTCGACAAGGGGTAACCCGGGCTATTGCTGATCAAGCACGAACAATACGAGTTCCGGTACACATGGTAGAAACCATCAACCGCTTTACCCACACCTTCCGACGACTCACTCAGGAATTAGCGCGTGAGCCACTCATGGAGGAGCTCGCTCTGGAGCTTGATATGGACATTCGAAAGGTGCGACAAATCATGCGAATTTCTCAAGATATTCTCTCACTTGACTCGCCGGTTGGAGGAGAGGAGGATACGACGCTTGGGGATTTTGTGGAAGATGACAAGTACTTGACTCCCGACAAGAACGCGAATCTCGTACTTCTCAAAGAAAATCTCTACCAGATGCTTGATTTTCTCACACCTCGAGAACGCAAGATTATTATCATGCGATTCGGTCTCGATGGAGGTGAGATACACACCCTGGAAGAAGTTGGTAAAGAATTTGGAGTTACTCGAGAACGAGTTCGACAAATCGAAGCAAAGACTCTCGAAAAACTTCGAAGCCACCCAAGCGCCGATAAAATCAAGCACTTTAACTAGCGGATATGCACGCGTTTGACATCAATGTCTGACCCCTCTTGAACACTCACTCAGGAGAGCGCATACATTTTGAATTCGAGGACGAGGTTCTCGAATCCGAATGGGAAGATGTGATCATACAAGGTAAACTCATTTTTGCTATCGATATAATCGCTATCGAAGACGGAGTGGATGTTATCATAAAAAATTGCTCTTGCACCGCCTGGTATGAAGGGAATTCCTATGAAATCGAAATACCCACGGTAGAACGAACTTTTGTAAAGGAGTATTCGCCATCACTCCCAGACGACATCAATCCGATCAATCTCAAGCACGCAAGTATCAATCTTGGGAAAGTCTTGCGAGAGGAGATTCTCATGCAGATATTGTAAATTTTTGATGTGAAACCTTGATGTCGAAGGGTTGGCTGGAAGAAAAGTTTAGGATGTGGTGTGTGAGTGAAAGAGAAAGAGAGAAAAACACACCTCGCCAACATACGAAAGCAAAACACACTTCGCCAGTTTGGCGAGGTGTGTTTTTTATACATCGCCCGCAATCTCCCCCTTCAGCTCCCAGATCTTCTTCCCTATCTCCTCGAGATCGAGCATTTTCTCGACCATCGCGGTGTTGTCCATGATATCATACTGCTTCTGTTCCTCGACGAATAAAGCATACTCGGCTTCTTTGCGAAGCTTCTCCTCAGATAACGACTGAATCTATCGGTGTGCGACGAAGAAGGATTTGATCTCGAAACCCAGAAAAGAATCATGACCGCGCTGGCAAAACCATTCGATGAAAAGGAGGATATGGTGTTCAAGTCAGCGGATGAACTGCTAAAATAATTGAGAAAAATGCCATCGTCCGAGGAATAATTTCATTGAAGTCTTTCACTTAAACCGCCTATGGAAATTATTGCCAAGAAAAGTTATTTAAAAGGAAGGCACGTATGAGTCGAGTTATGAGAAATTGGCACACATTCGCAGTTGTACGGGAAGTAGGGAAAAGTTTTATTTTACTTTGAAAAAAATCCCATATAATTTAACCATAGTTAAACTTAAAATCACATGAATACCGAAACTACCGCCATTCTCCATCCTATCGGAAAATGACAAATCACCATTCCCCTTGCGTGGAGGAAAAAACTTGGAATTGACCGAGTTGCCGTGCTGGCACGTCTGGAAAATAACCGGATTATCATCGAACAACAACCAAAGGAATCTCTCGTATACGATATCGAAGCCATTTCTCTCAATACCTTGGACGCACCTACCAGAAAACAAATAGCCGAAAGCCACGCGAATTATACCGCATGAAAAACGGATGAATTCCTATCGCATGAGGATTTCTGGCGTGTTTAGAGTTATCTACGATTCGTCGAAAAATCTGAAGAAAGATCGGGAAATTCTTTTCAAAGATACTGCCTATTCTACAAAGATACGGCAGGTTCTGGAAGAATTTGGCAAAAATCCTTTTTGAGGTGCCTACTCGATCAAAAAACTCGAACCCAAAAGCAACGAGGTGTTCAGACTTCGTATCGGGGATTACCGGGTCATTTTTTCCGTCGATTTTGGTAATAGAATTATCATCGTCCATAGGATACAGCATCGAAAGGATGCGTATAAATAGAATGATGCACGATTAGAATCTTTTTGCTATACTTTCAAATATTTTAAAATTTCCTATGAGCATTTGACCATGGAAACATAGGCTATGTTCCACCAAAGGTCGGGATGTAGAGGAGTGAGCTGCTCCGCAACTCACTCCTCTCTAGACTGTGACATTTCTATTTAGGATTGACAATGTAGCCATTTCCCTTTGACTTTCCAAAAAATTCCCTATACTACCCTCGACATATACATCAGTCGCAGACAGAAAGCATCCAATAAGCCTTTCCGAGACAGAACCAAACAAATCGAGGCGATCAACACGCTTCTACATTTGTCAAAGTTCATGCGACTCCAGCATGAACTTTTTTGTTCTGACTGATGGTCACAATCTTTAATCACCCAAACTATGGCAGTTACAAAAGCTAGAAAATGAGAGATCCTCGGGGCTCTCGAAGCTCACATCAAAGACGCACAAGCAATAGCTTTCACCAGCAATCAAAAACTCACCGTTCTCGATGTCAGCCAAATGAAGGCAGAACTTCGCAAAGAAAATGCGGTTTACATGGTAGCGAAAAAAACGCTCATCTGTCTCGCGATGAAGAATGTTCTCGGCGCAGAAGTAGATATCAATACTCTTCCAGGTGCGGTTGCTATCCTCATTGCCAAGGGTGACAAGGTGGCTCCACTAGGAATCGTTAACAAGTACGCTCAAGCACTTCGCAAAGAAGAAAAAATAAAATTTGTCGGAGGTTACATTGATGGTCGAGTTCTCGGAGCCGATGAAACGGCGAAGCTCGCAAGTCTTCCTTCTCGAGAAGTTCTCCTCGCAAAACTCCTCGGATCCATGATGTCTCCACTTTCTGCGCTTGCTCGATTCTTTGACGGGGCAAAAACAGAAATGACCTCAAAGGGGGCAACCAAGGTTGGTGATCTTGCGGTACATGTTGCCACTCCTGTTGCAGCCGCAGTAGCTCCAGGTCCCGTAGCTGAAGATACTCCAGAAGCACCTGCCGCAGAGTAATTTCGTCTGAAGCTCCTCCTCTTATGGGGTGGCTTCGACGAGGATATTCCTCGCAAATTGTTACTTCATTATTTTTATACTATGTCTGATGTTACACTCAGCGCTAACGCGCAAAAAGTTATGGATCTTGTAGAAGGTCTCACTATCGTTGAACTTGCAGATCTTGTTTCTGCAATGGAAACAAAATTTGGAGTTTCTGCTGCTGCACCAGTTGCTGCTGGCGGAGGAGCTGGAGCTGCTGGAGGAGCTGATGAAGAAGAAAAAACTACCGTTAATGTTAATCTTGTTTCTGCAGGAGGTTCAAAGATTGCGGTTATCAAGATTATTCGAGAAGTTACTGGTCTTGGTCTTGCTGAGGCAAAAGCTCTTGCTGATGCAGGAGGAGCAGTCAAGGAAAACATCGATCGAGCAGATGCAGAAAAAATCAAGGCATCTCTTGAAGAAGCTGGTGCAACTGTGGAACTCAAGGCGTAGTTTTTCAAAGTCAAAAAATCCCCGGTTTGATCGGGGATTTTTTTGATGCATGTCAAAAATACACTTTTCTACGATATGAAACAACAGTGTTGAGACCCACTAAAGCATCATTTTTTCGAATTCATAGGCTCCGATAATCGAGCGAATCGAGTCCAAATCATGAGTCGTCGTATAGGCGCCACTCGCAAGCATATGCCCACCTCCACCAAATTTTCCCGCGAGTCAGCGCATATCATAATGCTCATCCTTCGAGCGAAATGACATGCGATATCCCCTTTCTTCGGTTTCTTTAAGCAAAACGACATATTTGGCTCTCACCGAACGCAAGTAGTCGTTCACGAGCTCATTTCCTAGGCAATCGACGGAAATTCCTCTTCTCGAGAGCATTTCTTGTGAAACGAGTCCAATAATTCCTACTCCATCTTGCACCGAGATTATAGTAGAGAGCACTTCGCCATAGAGTGCCAAATATTCTGGGGCGGTGTTCTGATAGAGGTTTCGTATCAAAAAATTATGATCAGCTCAAAACTCCATCATTTTGGCCGCAAACTTATACCCTTCGGCAGAAGTATTCGCATTACGGAAGCACTCCGTATCATAGTACAGTCAGAGCAACAGATAGGTCGCCATGTCCCGACTTATGGATTGCGGACCGGAGCCAAACTCAATCAATCGTGCGACCATCATGGTGGCAGAAGTATTCTCATATCCTCAAGTCGACCAACACACATCCCCGTAACAAGAAGCATGGTGATCAATATTTACAACTGGCGTACTTGCAAATATCTGGGAATTCATGGTGTACACATTTCCCAGCATTTCGAGCGATCCGGTGTCGCAAATAAAAATAGCATCATATTTTTTATGTGGCACTTCGGTAAGGATTCGGGACGAAACTCACAAAAAATCATACAGCGACGAAAGCGGTTTCTCATTGACAATGATAATGTCCTTTCATTGAGAAAGGCCAAGATCTTGAAATGCCAGCAAACAACCCAAAGCGTCGCCATCCAAGTTGGAAGCTCAAGTCAGCAAAATGGACTGACTACTTGCCCATAGTTCGAGGATTTTATCAATGATAACTTGATGTTTCATAGCTTTAAACTAGAGTGTGACGGATTATAGTAGTAAAAGTCAATCCCCTGTCAATGAAAAAGAAATCTATCGGTCAATATGTCGTTCAAGATGTATGGTTCTTGGAAGCAAAAAAGCTCGGATACCGAGCTCGGAGTGCCTTCAAACTCCTCGAAATTCAAGAGCAGTACGATATCATCAAACCAGGTATGAAAGTGCTCGATATCGCGTGCGCCCCCGGAAGTTTTCTCCAGGTAATCGGAAAAATCATAGGACCAGAAGGTCTCGCAGTTGGGGTGGATCTCCAAAAAGTCAAATCACTGGGACGCCCGAATATAAAGCTCCTTCAAGGTGATATTTTCGACGCGCCAAAGATTGCAGCTTTCTGCGAATCAATTGAGGTGGAACGATTTGACCTCGTCACCTCGGACATCGCTCCCAATACCACTGGAATGAAAGGAGTAGACCAATACCGATCTATCGAACTCAATATTGAAATACTCAAATTTGCCGATATCTGGCTCAAAAAAGGAGGAAATATTGTACTTAAAGTTTTTGTTGGAGAAGATATCCAAGAGCTCATCACTCCCGTGAAGCAACGATACACGACCCTCAAGAGAATCAAGCCGAAAGCTTGCCGAGAGCGGAGCTTTGAAGAGTATTTTATTGGGATTGGGAAGTTGAACTAGTCACCCACCCTCTATGCTCTGCTCTATTTCCCCTCGAAGCAGATGTTTAATTGCGAGAGAATTTCTTGCCGTGGCAATATCCTACCTTAACCGTGTATTTGTTTCAGTTGGAGAGCCTTCGAAAGGGTAAAGATCATTTTTGGAATCCGCCTTATACAATTTGAACATAGAGCTTCTTCACAAGAAGATTAGAAATCAAAAATTGAATTAATTTTGAGTACAACGGAGGGAAAGGCCCATCGACTTTGTAACATGATATGGCATCACGGTTGGTTGGCCAGTACCAAGGCCTCGAAGTATTGCACTCAAGCTATTGTTTTGTGATGATGACCAAAGGTAAACTCAAAGTGCTGGTACAGAGTAAGCACCAAAATCAGGATTTCGGAGGCCTGTCGGCAAAGCATTGAAGCCTGAGGATCAAAATTCAGGTCTCGTAATATTGGAAGCATTTTGTCGAATTCCATCAGTATAGTCAGGCCAGTCGTTACCTGTAGCAAGCTTGCTGGCAGCGTTTGGACATGAGTAATTGAAATAAACTTCACAACCAGGAGAGGATAGGTGTTCTATCAAGGTTGTCCACTCCTCATGCGTAGGGACATGCCAGCCGGTTGGACAAATTCCTTGGGCTCCAGCTGTAGTAGATCCATTCATGGCAGCTGACCATTGGTAAAGCATACCTTTAGAGGTCGCTGCAGCACAGTCTTCTCCGTTACCCGCAAGGTTTGGGGGACAGCTATAAAATTTTTGATCATTCCTCCACCCTCCTCCTTCATGCACCACAGGACCTTTTGCTATAGGTGATCCATCCGGATTTTGGGTAGTGCGGAGATTTTCTTTCATCCAACACTGAGTTCCGATTTGTACGGTGTTATAGGTGTTACCTTGAACATCAGAGATGGTAGCACTGCTGCAAGTAACAACAGGCGCAGTAACGGTTAGAGTCTTCGCAGCACTATCCGTACAGTTCCCTCCCACCGGCGTAATACTCGTAGTTCCGGCACTGAGAGTCGTGATAGTATTCCCAGACACAGTAGCTACACTCGTATTGGAGCTCGTGTAGCTCGTAGGTGGAGTGGTACAGGTGTTGGAGATGGTGACATTTATTCCTGTTGTAACGGAAGAGGAGGAGAGGGTGAAGGTGGTGGGTCCTGTTCCGTTTTTGAGGCAACGCACGGAAGCGCCAGTCGCACGAGGAGAATGCTCTAGCAAAACTTGCGAGAGATCAAAGCTCAGAGTCTTGTAATAGTCAGTATAATTAGAAGAGGGGGAAGTTGACCAGTATGTCCCTGCGTATCACTGACTACCTAAATAACCTGAGCTTGTAGAACGCCAACCTGACATAGGAAGTTTGAGCGTGCTCACAAAGGTATTTCTAGTACTGCCTAAGCTGAAATATGCAGCACTCCACTCTGATATAGTAGGAACATGATAATTTAGGGCGCAAGGACCTCTAGCATCTGGGGTACTCCAACTGTTTGCCCCATTACTAACAGGTGATGGCCAACTTCAACCAGAGTATGCACCACAAGATTGTGTATCACGATTCCACAAACAAGCATCTATGGTAGTAGTTCCCCCATCATAATCCCATGCAACATTCTCCTCACCCCACTGAAAGTACTTTCAACGTTTTGATTCCGGCTCAATTAGTGGATTATCAATAGCGCCAGCTGCATATGATGTTGATGGAATTGTAGCCCCAACATTACATGCGGCCCATACTTGGCCATTTGCAAGAACGATGTCAGGAGTGTTACATCCAGGATAGGTTCCAGTACTCGCACTCGTAACCGTCAACGTCTTCGCAGCACTATCCGTACAGTTCCCTCCCACCGGCGTAATACTCGTAGTTCCGGCACTGAGAGTCGTGATAGTATTCCCAGACACAGTAGCTACACTCGTATTGGAGCTCGTGTA
>JBEICN010000016.1:0-20411 GCA_040383945.1 Candidatus Peribacteria bacterium
ATTTGATGCTATTTTGTGTGATTATAATCTGTGAAAGGATTCAAAAGACGGTATACAAATTCTTGAAGAAATGCGTACATGCAACTATATTCTTCCGTCAACTGTTTTTTTTATGCTTACTGCTGATTCGGGCTTTGAAAATGTTATAGCTGCTACTGAGCACGCCCCAGATGAATATATTCTAAAGCCGTTTGTGCCTATTGAGTTTAAAGATCGTTTGATTTCGGGCTTTGATAAAAAAGCAATTTTTTTATGAATAACCGAGCATATGATCAAAGGGAATTTTGCTGCTGCTGCCGCAGAGTGTGATGAAATAGCAAAAAAGCACACAAAGTACTGACGCGAAATTTTGCGACTCAAAGGAAAACTCTTGCTCTCTATGAATATGCCAAATAAGGCTGAAGCCCTTTATAGAGGTATTATAAATAAATATCCTGAAATTCCTTGGGCAAAATTGGGACTTGCAAGTGCTTACCGCATGCAGCGTAAATATGTGCAGGCAGAAGAGATACTAGGTGATATGATAATGAAAAAAACTGAAATACCCGAAATCTATGATCTTCTTGCAGGTGTTCAGGGGGATCAGGGGAAATATGTTGAAATGCAAAGAACACTGCAGTCGGGGGCGGCTATGTCGCCAAAATCACTGAAACGACAGATGAATCTTGGAGATGCGGCACTTGAAAATAACGACATGCTTACCGCAATAACTGCTTACAACAAGATCGCAAAAGAGAAACATTCGCATGATTTTAAGCCTGAGTATATGGCTATGCTCGTGAGACTTTACCTTCAAGAAGGTGATCTTCGATCTGCGAGATCTGTCGTTGATATCAATAGAAAATTTTTGAACACCTCTTCCGAAGGGCAAGTGATCATTTCGGTGACTTTGGCAGAAGTCTCTACTAAATTAGGTGATACTTTGAGTGCGAAGACGCATATTAACAATGCTCTTTGAGTCAAAAGAAAGCATATGAATATTGCTCCTGCTATACTTGTGGATTTGACTAATGTCTGTCTTAAAAATTCCATGAATGACCATGCTCTTGCTATTGGGAGCGAGTTAAAAACAGTACCCCTCAAAAAGAAGGATGTGGAGCGTTTGAAGAATGCATTTGTGCAGGCAGGCTTGGAAAATTCTCTTCCAAAGATTACCGATACGATTTCATCCGAAAACCATGAAGAAGTTATTCCAAAGCTTCCAGTGAAGCAGGTTGACAGGGCAGGCTTGGAAAGTTCTCTATCAAAGATAACCGATACGATTTCATCCGAAAACCATGAAAATCTGATTAAGAAACTTTCTGCGGAAGGGGTTGTTTTATTTAAATACAACAACTTTCGATGAGCGTATGAAAAATTTTGAGAAGCTTTGCGGCTTGTGCCAACAGGTAATAGAATAGTACTCAATCAGGCTATTGTTATAGCTCGTATTCTGAATGAAGAAGGATTAAATTTGGCCTTGATCCGAGAAGGGCGTGCATGCATCGCAGCAGTTGGAATGATAAACTCTCAAAGTCCAGATTATCAAAAATATCTAAAATTAATTGAACACTGGGAAAGACTTGAGTTACGATTTGGGACTAAAGATAAAGTTAATTTATAACATATTTGATGTATGTTTTCAAAGCATCAACCAGCTTCACAGGAAGTCTCATGAGCTTCAATCGGTGAATCTAATAGTAACCAAACTCATGATACAGGGGAAGATTTTGGGCTTTCAATTTTTTGATCCGACATGCTCGAGTCTGACCCACAAGAATCGTCTTCACAGGAAGTCTCATGAGCTTCAATTACAGATCTTTCGCATGCGGTATTGCATGAAATAAAGAACAAGCTTATGATTCTCAATGGGCTTCTCGCGTCGATTCCATACCAGAAGAATCCTGAGCATAATATTCCTCTTAGCAGAGCTCAATCTTTGTGTCAGCAGATTTCTTGAGAATCTACGCAGATTTTGATACTTTATAGGGCTGAGGTTTCAGGGAGGATATTTTTGAATTCGGTAGATTTGTACTCTCCTGAGGAGTTCGTTGTTGAGCTGGCAGAAACAGCCAAATACCTTTCTAATGGACAATTCAAAATTACTGCAACTAAGAGCGATAAAGTTCCTTTGCTATGGTGTTTTGATAGAACACATTTGCATTTAGCAGTTATGAATGCAGTTCATAACTGTTTGAGATATGCAAAAACAGAAATTGTCTTTTCGCTTGGTGTAGAAAATGACATGCTCAAGATAAGCGTAATTGATGACTCTGGCTGATTTCCGATTCACATACTCAATACCCATGTTGGTAATGTGAAGGATTTCCAGTCTTCATCTGGTATCGGTCTTGGACTGAGATTTGCAAATTTTATTGCATCTTCACATACCAAGGATAAAAAATCTGGTTTTGTTCGAGTCAAAAATGATGGCGATCGAGCGGTGTTTGAAATACTTATTCCTTAGATTTGGTATTTTTCAGCGCGAGAGCCATCGTCTCAATAAAACTATTCTAGAAACAGAAGTTTCACAGAGAAAAATTCTGAGATCTTCCTAGTAAGATTTTGATAATTTTGTAAAGTTCTCCTCTGTAGGAACTCTTGGTACCTGTGTCAGAGTCAGTTGCATGAATGCTTGCCACGATTTATACTGGCATGTATACAGGGGAAACTTTTTTCTTCATGGCTGCGAATAAAAAATATTTAGGGGGTGTTAAGTGGATTTTCAAATTTTTAAAAAATGATTCTTGTGTTTAACAAGAATCATTTTTGCCCTCATTCTAGAAAATTTTCATTTTACTAAAGTATTAAGAGGGATTTTCAAAAGTTGTATTTGAATGCTTTTTTTAAAGTTGGTAGCGTTACGGAGAATCGAACTCCGATTCCAGGAATGAGAATCCTGTGTCCTAACCGTTAGACGATAACGCCGAATACGGAGCGGACCCCGTAAAATGTCTTATTTCTTCAGATCGGAAGTGATTCCCATGGATCGTGCGGAACCGGCAACGATACTTTTTGCCATTTCGAGGCTGTTAGCGTTGAGGTCGGGCATTTTTGCTTGAGCAATAGACGTGAGTTGTGCGTCCGTGAGATGAGCGACTTTGTCCTTGTGAGGAAGTTTTGAACCAGACTTGAGGTTGAGCTCCGTCTTGATCAAAAACGTCATAGGTGGTTGTTTCGTGATGAAACTAAATGTTCGGTCGTCGTAGATGTTGATTATCGTAGGAAGAACCGTACCCATTCGGTCTTTGGTTGCATCGTTGAATTGTTTGCAGAACTCTGCGATTTGAATACCCGTAGGTCCGAGGGCAGTACCGATAGGAGGAGCTGGGTTAGCCATTCCTGCCTTGATTTGTAGTTTGACTACTTTGGTAGGATTTTTAGCCATGGTGAATAAATTTAGATGATGAATCGCCGTAGTAACGATAGCGATAGTTATTTGGAAGCTTGCGTATGATACGAAAAATATCAAAAAAGCAACCAAAAATAGAAGTTTTTTCTTCGGATAAGTTCCAAAGCAAACGGAGATGTCTTGGATGAGTGCCACAAAGAGTATGAGAAATTCTAATCTCTCAACAAAGCCATTGAGTAAATTTGAATCCCCGGATTCTCTTCGTATACTGCGACTATGGCAATACAATCAAGCAAAATGTCGGACAGTGAGCGCATAATTACTCCTGATGCAAATACGGGAGACGAAGGAGAAATCCGACTCCGTCCTACATCCCTCGACGAATATGTGGGACAGTCTCAGATCAAAAAACATCTGAGAGTTTCTCTTGAATCCGCAAAAATTCGGAATGAACCTCTCGAGCACCTTCTGTTTTACGGCCCTCCTGGCCTTGGAAAAACAACGCTCTCCCAAATTATTGCAAAGGAGATGGGTAAAGATATGCGATCAAGCAGTGGTCCTGCTATAGAAAAGCAAGCGGATGTTATTTCACTGCTTACGAGTCTCAAAGAGCATGACATTCTTTTTATAGATGAAATTCATCGTCTCAAGCCTCAAATTGAAGAAATTCTGTATGGGGCCATGGAAGACTTTCAAATAGATATCATGATTGGTTCTGGAACTTGAGCTACGAGTGTAAAAATGGATTTACCAAAGTTTACTTTGATTGGGGCAACCACGAAGCTTTCCAAGCTGACTTGACCACTTCGGGATAGATTTGGAAATATCTTAAAGTTGGATTTTTATGAAATTTCCGAGCTCCAAAAAATCATTGCTCGGACTTTTGGAGTTTTTGGGCAAACGAGTTCTTCTCAGATTACAGAATTTGTTGCACAAAAAAGCCGTGGAACTCCGCGAATCGCGAATCGCTATGTCAAAATTCTCCGTGACTATGCGACAGTTGGCAAGGACATTCAAGAGCTTAGCACGGTATCAGAAATTTTTCTGAATCTTGGTATAGATGATCTTGGTCTCGACCGTCTTGACCGAAAACTTCTGGAAGCTCTTTCCCGACATTTTGGCGGACGACCGGTGGGGCTTGGTACGCTTGCTTCCGTAGTTGGAGAGGAGGAGTCTACGCTAGAAGAAGTAGTCGAGCCGTATCTTCTCAAAATCTGATATTTGGAACGAACTCCACGAGGACGGCAGATTACCCATGCTGGTGAACAGTATATTCAGAAGTCTATCAACTAGCCTTTTATCATTATTACAATTATTTTTTGTTGACTTGTCAAAAATTGAATTACGATACTCACATTATAATGTTTTTTTATGAAAGCTTCCGTAATTTTGATTGGTGCTCCTGGAGTGGGAAAGACAAAGCTTGGCGAAGGTGTGGCAAACGCTCAGAACTTTGATTTTTTGGATGGAGATCGCACTTTGATAGAATATATCAGAGCGCGGGGGGAGACGTTTTCGTCTGATCCCGTGGCGGCAAAACTTGAGCAATTGGGGGATTCGGGTTTTTTGGATTTTGAGCATCAATTTTATATGGATCGATTTCCTCATGGACTCAATACTCCCACACAAGCCGCAAATAATTCAAATATCAAACATTCTGGAGGCATTCGAAGAGAAAAGGGGACTGGTGCTTCAGCTCATTCTGGCGTCATTCTTTCGGCTTCTGGAAGCATGCCACTCATTCCAGAGACAGTTTCTCATTTTAAAAATACTGGATCACATTTTGTGTGGATTACTCGGGATGCTTTCCGCATTGTCCAGAATTGCAAAAAACGCGTTGATGGAGTAACACGAATCGTTGGTATAGAAAAACACGGAAGTCTCGAGGCGGTTATCACACATCGGATGAAAGTTTACCAAAATTGTGCAGACAGCATCCTTGACCTGTGAAACATTAATAGCAAGGAAATGGCCATGCAAGCACTTGCCTGACACATCAAAGCTATTTGCTAGTCTTGAATAATACTTTGTATCATAAGTTCGAGCAAAAATAGAATAAATAGGAGGAGTCCCCCAGTTTTGAAATTCAAAATCCCGAGTTTATGAAAAATGGCGATACCGAGCAGACTGATAGCAAATAAAAACCCTTGTCGCACCGATGCATGGAGAATTTCTTTGGAAATGAGCCCGCGGTAATATACTTTTTTAAATAAGTATATCAGTATCCCTCAAATCGAAGCCACTCCAAGGGTAAGTGCGGTTCCCATAGTGACATATGAAACGGCTAAGTTTCTCTCTGGATCCAAGTATACATACAGAAGAGTTGAGGAAATGATACTGAGAGCGAATATCAAAAAAAGGGTGGAAACGTAGGGAGAAAAGCGCATATTTGCAATGTATTCCAAATTGTGAATATGTCCACGATTTTATGCCGTGATTGTATCACGAGATATATGTGGAAGCGACGCATATCGTTTGCACCAGGTAATCTGACGCTTTGCGTAGTGGCGATTTCCTTGCTTTATGAGCTCAATGGCTCGGTCAATTGTTATTGATCCAGAAAGAGCTTGGATGATTTCGGTATACCCGATAGTTTTGAGGCCGGGGCTCTCTGGGGTATATCAATGTCGTAGTAATGCAGCCACCTCATCAACGAGTCCATTTTGAATCATCTGATCTACTCGTGTGTCTATGCTTTCGTACAATTTTGCACGATGCTCATTAGAATCCGTGTATGGGGTAATCGCCAAAACATCATAAGAGAGATTTCGAACGCCGTGAAAGTGGCGTTTTGATAGTCATGTCCGCTCTATGGTTTCTAGTCAGCGCATAACATACGGGTAGCTATTTGGATGTATGGTCCGCGCATACTCTGGATCAAGTGCATACAGGCGATCCCAAAGTCCGTGGTTTCCGTATTCCTGCCGGTAGTTTTCCAGCTCTATTTGATATTTTGGATCGCTCTCAAATGCAGGAACATCAAGATCATAGAGGAGCGCATCGATATACAGTCCCGTGCCACCGCATATAATTACACTCATATTTCTAGACCAAATCTCTTGGATTTTTCATCGAGCATAGTCTCGAAATAGTGCCGCGTTGTAGACGGTATCAGCTGATATGAGATCAAGTCCGTGATGAGGAATGCCTCGCATTTCTCAAGGTAGAATTTTTCCGGTGCCGATATTGAGTCATTGGTAGATCTGTCGAGAATCTGCGGAGATGATTTCTCCGTGGTATCGCTCAGCGAGTTCAAGTGATAGTCGTGTTTTTCCACAGTTTGTTGGTCAGTAAACAAGGAAAACTCTGGTGAGAGAATGTGGAAATGGCAAGGTCATGGTGAGCAGGAATTCGTCGGTTATCTGTATATCCAAGGGGCAACGGTATTGAGAATTAACCCCATCAAAAATAGAAGCACCAATCCTCCGATAAGCTTTTGAATGCGCTGTACGGCCGAGCTTTGTTGCTTGGTATCTCCGGCACTTGTCGCATATTGAAAACCTGAGAACACTATCATGAGTACTCCGAGTAGTGCTGTGACGAAGGTGGCATATTTGATCAGGCTTCAAAATAGCGCGATCACTGAACCAAATCCGCTTTGAACGTAACATCGGTATTTCTTGGTAGCTACCCCTTTATCGTCTATGACATCACACTTGGCCCCCGGGATTCGTTCTGTGACAACGACACTGACGGAGTTAGGAGTAGCTGCTGTGTCTCCGGCCGTAGGTGGATTTGCATGCACCGGAGAAATGAAAGCAATGTGACCCATGCTTAAGATAACAGCACTCAATGTTACCAAGGTATATCGTTGGATTTTTTGATTTTTGAAAAACATGGATAGTAGGTAATTGCTTGAATTAAACTCGATTATGCATAATTCTCAAATATTTTTGAGATTCACAACTTGGAAATTTTTGGAAAATCTTTTCTTGCTCGATGCTTAGAAGAGGTGTGTATTCGAGGGTGTGCTCGTGAGATACATGTAGGCTATTTGAGATATTTCCAAAAGCTTCAGCGTGCTGGTCTTCTTGGGCTACACTCGCTTTGCTCGAGCTTGTGAGAATCTTACTCGGAGAATGGAGGTGGTCCACTTCCGCCGAGAGTGGGATCTTCGTCATAACTATTCATGACATCCTGCGTAAATCTTCCCATGGCATAGAGATTTTCGTCCAAACTCATATTTCTCCAGTCGATAATACAGTCGCTCGGCTCAGTAGCAGTACCTTCTACATAGAGCGCGGTCATGACGGAAAAACCATTTTTTTCGGCTATTTCATTGAGTCTACGAATATACTCTTCGGCCTGGTTGGCAAAATCTTTACGGGTGAGTTTTGTATTCATGCTTTGGTAATTCGATAGTAGGGCTCCAATATACTCAATATTGTGCGCATATAAAGATAATTTCAGAATGTTGTCATTCCAATAATTAAAATGACACCATTCCAAAAGCAGAAATTGCACCATCTCAAAAGAAAGTGAAATTTCAGAGGTTGAAGATATTACTTCTCTCTCAATTCTACCAAGTGACCAAGATTTCTCAGTAGCATTGCGTAACCTCTGGAACTTCACTCATTTGATCAATACTACACTTGCTCAGTTTTGAATACTATCCACTACACTGATCCCAGGCTTCTGTAAAAGCTTTTTCTTTTGAAATTTCAAGCGGCAGTTCAAGTATGGTGGCATGTTCGCGTCGGATATCCGCAGTTACCCCAAATACATCTTCGAGTGTTTCTGTGTGCACGAGTCGAGTTCGATATTCCTTAACTCCAGGAAATCCATGAAGGTACTGGACGAGATGTTTTCGAATTTCGAGTGCACCTTTTGGTCACTTTGTCTCTATGAGTAGTCGAGCATGAAGCTCCATAACTTCGAGAATTTCTCGCAATTCCGGCCGTCTACCGCTCGAGAGAAAACACCATGGATTACCAAAGGAAGCGCGTCCGATCATAAATCCATCAAGATTTTTCATGTCACCTCCTTGTCCGAGAAGTGATTCTTCGCCTGGGAAGATGGACTTGCTTCGATGGGTGGGATGAAGAATTTTCTGCATACCGTCTGCATAATCCATGACATCACCATTTGCTATGACTGGTATACTGAGATGTTGCTTGAGTTCATAGATGCCAGTGAAATCAGCCTTTCCAGTGAAGGCTTGCTGATAGGTTCGCCCATGTACGGTGATGAGATTGGCTCAAGCATTTTCTAGACCTTTGCAAAATTCTACGAGAAGCGTGTGATCTGCCCATCCGAGACGAGTTTTTACGGAGATAGGAATTTTGACAGCCTTGGCCATTTCTTCCACGATACGAAAGGCGGTATCTCTATTGATCATAAGAGAAGATCCATGCCCACTTTTCACGACTTTCTTTGCGGGGCACCCCATATTGATGTCGATACCGCTGACGCCATAAGATTCTATGAGAATCGCTGCTTGTCGGAATTTTTCTGGATCTTTTCCGAATATTTGGATATGAGAGGTTTTTCGATTTCCGCATGTGGAAGTACGCGTTTGGCAAGATCCTTGGAATGCACCAATCCATCAGCGCTATAAAACTCAGAAAACGGGATAATATCGGGCGCTATGGTTTTGTTGACTTGTCGATAGGCACTGTCACAATATCCATCCATGGGAGCGAGTGCGAGGATAGGACCACGAGCTGCAAGTTCTTTCCAAAAGTTCTTATTCATTCGTCAAGGTGGGTTTTTTGTTACTATGTGAATCGTGTGATACGATAACGAAGACGTACAAATATTCAAACCAATATGAATACCTTTTCCGGCAAAATGGAACTCCAGGAGATCCGAAAAATCAAAGAAACTGCAAAAGCGGGGCTGAAAGAAGAATTTTCAATTCCCAAAAGTGTCCCGCTTCTCGCAATGGTACACATCGCAGATGAAAACACGAGAGCATTCATACTCGAAGGACTTTCTGCTATCGGCATTGCAAATGTAGTGATATCTGACAATTTGGATGTGAGTCACCGACGATTTGCATGATCAAGAAAACAGCTGAATGACCATGAAATATATGCCTTTGATGTGGTAATCTATGATGGAGAATCCGACGGTATTGATATTGTAAAATATATGAAAGCTGGAGTAGTGCCGGTTACTTCAAACCGTACGGTATTTTCTGGAGTTTTCAAGGATTTTAATCCTATGAAATTCGAGGGGAATGGTTTTTTCTTTGCCTCAAACAACCCATATTGCATTTTTGAAAAAATTGTCTGCTACACGGAGAACATAAAATTTCCAGAGGATCGCAGAATTCTTTTAAAACATGTAGTAGAAACATTTTAGAATATTGCCCGCGCTGAGGCATAGCCCTTCGCGAGCACGCTTTAATCTCTGGTTCAAAAATCCTTCCGCTTGCGACTCGGTAGGATTTTTTTGAAATGCATCATGATGGACTTGTACTTTGAGAAAAATTTTTGGCATGTTTTTTGTAGTGTCGATACTCGAGATGGTTTTGTACAAGTTTTTTTGTTCATTATTTTCTTACATTTTTTGCATGATATTCAGCTTTTTCATACTATAATTTTCTTTTTCTAGCACCAAAATATAAAATGTGCCAATATTAATTTGACACGAAGAGTAAGTATGATTATTATTTGAGGGTATTTTGTAATGTATTTCTATGTCAAAAATTATCGGAATCGACCTTGGAACCACAAATTCGTGTGTTGCCTTTATGGAAGGAGGTCAAGCAAAAGTAATCCCAAATGTAGAGGGTGGACGAACCACTCCGTCTATTGTGGCAAATAAAGCGGGGGAAACCCTTGTTGGTACCACCGCAAAACGACAGGCGGTTATGAATCCTGGTCAGACAATTTTTTCTGCAAAACGATTCATTGGACGAAAATTTTCAGAAGTTACCGAAGAGCTTAAAACGGTACCATTTAAGGTGGTATCATGACCAAATGGAGAATGTCTTATCGAATTTAATGGTAAGAATGTGCGACCCGAAGAAATCGGGGCAAAGGTACTCGCCAAGCTCAAAGAAGATGCGGAAAAATTCTTAGGAACTACCGTAACTAAAGCAGTAATTACGGTTCCAGCATACTTCAACGACGATCAACGACAGGCTACTATTAACGCTGGTAAAATCGCTGGTCTCAATGTGGAGCGTATTGTCAATGAGCCTACCGCCGCAGCTCTTGCGTATGGAGAAAATAAAAAGCACGACCAAAAAATTGCGGTGTATGATTTTGGAGGGGGAACATTCGATATCTCGATTCTCGAAATCAGCTCTGAAGGAACTTTTGAAGTTCTTGCCACCAACGGAGATACTCATCTTGGAGGAGATGACTTTGATCAAACGATATTTGAATGGATCGTTGCCGAATTCAAACGGGAACAGGGTGTGGATCTCACGAAAGATCCTATGGCGGTACAGCGAATTCGAGATGAAGCAGAAAAAGCCAAAAAAGAACTTTCCAGTGTAAGCGAGACGGATATCAATCTCCCGTATATTACTGTAGACGCGAGCGGTCCAAAAAATCTCTTTATGAAACTTACGCGTGCAAAATTCGAAGAGCTGATACATGATTTGGTCGAGCGATCTGTTGAGCCTTGCAAAAAAGTACTCAAAGATTCAGGCCTTCAGCCAAGTCAAATTGACGAGGTAGTGCTTGTGGGAGGATCTACTCGTGTCCCTCTCGTACAAAAAAAGGTCGAAGAACTTTTTGGTAAAAAGCCAAATGCGTCCGTAAATCCTGATGAAGCTGTCGCTATTGGTGCGGCTATTCAGGCAGGAATTATTCAGGGTGATGTAACCGACGTGCTTCTACTTGATGTTACCCCGCTCTCCCTCGGTATTGAGACTCTTGGAGGAGTAATGACCCGAATGATCGAGCGTAATACCACTATTCCAAGCTCAAAATCTCAAATATATTCTACTGCAGCAGACAATCAAGATAGTGTTGAGATTCACGTTCTTCAAGGAGAAGGGGAGCTTGTGGCCCGCAACAAGTCCCTCGGGCGGTTTGTTCTTTCGGGTATAGCTCCAGCACCGCGAGGAGTTCCGCAGATCGAGGTTACTTTTGATATCGACGCTTCAGGAGTCCTTCATGTTACCGCAAAAGATAAAGGCACTGGAAAAGAACAAAAAGTTACGATCCAAGGCTCTGCTGGAATGGACGAAAAGGAGGTAGATCGTCTCGTGAAAGAAGCTGAGGCAAATCGTGAAGCAGATAAGACTCTCAAAGACGTTATTGAGGCTCGAAATCATGCTGATTCATCACTGTATCAAGCAGAAAAAACCCTCAAGGATAATGAAGGTAAATTTGATGCAAAACTTGGAGAAGAGGCCAAAGAAAAGATCGAAGCACTCCGCAAGGCACTTGCTGAAACTGACGCCACCAAAGAATCCATTACCACAGCCAACGGCGCACTTCAGGAAATTATGATGAAAATCGGTCAAGAAATCTACTCAAAAGCCGGTGCCGAAGGGGCTACCGAAGATGGAGTAAGCGTGAAAGATAACAACAAAAAGGAAGAGACCGGAACAGTGGATGCGGAAGTGGAGGAAAAATAGTCTTGAAGACGTTTCGATATAATTTAACTATGAACACATATAATTGGTATTCCCAGCTTATTAGACCAGCATGGTCTCCTCCCTCCTGGGTATTTGGTCCAGTATGGACGGTTTTGTATTTGGTGATTGCGATTTCTTTTGGTAAGGTTTTTCTGATGGCGTGGAAACACGAAATCCCCTTCATGGTAGCCCTCCCGTTTCTCCTAAACTTGGTATTCAACTTTGCATTTAGTCCGATTCAATTTGGACTCAAGAATAATCTCCTTGCTTCCATAGATATTCTCCTTGTGCTCATAACGCTTATATGGGCCATGTTTGCTATATACCAATTTGTACCTTGGGTAACTTACGCACAAATACCGTACTTGCTTTGGGTCTCTTTTGCTACGATATTACAGCTTCAAATTACCTACCTAAATCGTTAGTATTACAGCTTTTACAAGAAAGTAAACATGCGAACCATGAAAGAATTTTTCTATTTCTTGTCTCTTTAGAGTAAAAAATCAACGCGAAGAGCTGCGGTATTACGAATCGTGGCAATTTGGTTACTATCTTCTTCTTTTGGGATCATCTGACTCGGCCTGTGGTAGTAAAATCATTGCACAATAAATCCAAGGAGGTTAGCAATTCGTAGAATATGATCTTCTCCCGTGTCTCGCACTTGCTCAATGGTATACTTTATATGGTAAAATTTACAATATGATATCAAGTTTACTAGTCGAAGCACCGGGGATGTTATGTCATTCTCGCAATGTTTACTAATTTCTTTGAGGGTAATTTTATTCTCTGGCCAATTTTTTGTAATCCCATGAATGAGAGCGAGAGTTTCTTTGTTAATATAGTCAAATTTTATCTCGTCTCACTCTCCAAAAATCGGCATATCTTTCGGAATTTCTATTTTATCCGATGAATCGAGATCATCGAGTTGGAGTAGCTGGCTTTCAACATATGTATGATTTTTGACGCTGTCATCTTCCACATATGTTAATTTCTGTCCATGACTGCTGGTATCTGATTGTAGAGCCTCCTTT
Source organism: Candidatus Peribacteria bacterium (assembly GCA_040383945.1). Taxonomy (GTDB): domain Bacteria; phylum Patescibacteriota; class Gracilibacteria; order BD1-5; family UBA2023; genus CAIVSN01. The sequence goes on from JBEICN010000016.1 coordinate 12,905, forward strand.
GGTATATAAATCTTGCGTAATTTATTGAATTTATCGTAGTCAGCATCAGTTCCGCGAAAGTCATCCAGTGCAAAATGAAACCCATAGGCCTTAAGATTTTTTAGATTCATGAGTACATTTCCATTTTCTGGATCTAAGGCGCTACTTTCAAGGATTTCCAGAGTGATGCCGTTTCCCGTTGTTCGGTGTACTTTTGCAAGCAGATCCAATATGAATGCTGAAAAGTCATGATCTTCAAGCTCCTCGCACTTTATGTTGATAGAAAAAGGTTGTCAAAGCTGGCTCGCAATTTGCATGGCATTCGCGATTATTTTTCGGGAGACTACTTTATACTGCTCAAATAGATCCATAAATGCAAAAGCTTCATCAAGTGGAAGAAGTTTTTGGGTTCAGAAATCTGGATTTTGAAAACGGACCAATATTTCAGAACCGACCTCAGCCTGGTCTTTGAATTTCTTTTGATGAAATATGAGAGGACTTAAGTTATAAGGTTTTTGAATGAAAATTTCATGGAACATGGCGTACTTGTCAAGATCAACATATCCTTGAGTGCTTTTGTTTTGTTGCTCTTGGATTTTTCTTTCCGACTGAGTGAGGAAGTTAGAGAGCACTTTTGGGTTAGAGATTCGAATGATAAATTCTCGAAGTTGCCTCGTGACCACCCCGGTAAGTAATCTATGGATATCATCAGGACTATTTGTTCCTGATATGAACTTATGTTCAATCATTCCAGCATTTTCCAATGGATACTCTATGATAGCGGTAAATCAGAAGCCGATTGAAATCTCGTCTGAGACCTTGAAGTCTCCCATGCGTGGCTTGTGTCGATGTGCTCGAGCAATCTTGATGTTAAAAATACCGTCATAGACACTGTTAATGGTTTCCGTAACAGTTTCGAATAACTTGATTATTCCGTAGTGTGCTGATCATAAAAATTCACTAACATATTCTCAGCTTCCCTGCTTTTTTATTTTCTCTCGACCTGCTATTTCAATGGTAATAATGGCATTTTCTATGCTCTCGGAAATCTTCTTATATAAAATTGCTTCGTAATTCCTAAAATTGTGACTGTCCAGTAGTATTGTAAGCGCAACACGAGACTCCCATTCTAGGATTGGCGGTAGAAATGCCGGAGCTCTGGTTACTTTGGTGCTACTAGCGATTGCCTGTCGACTGTCGACTACTGCAAGGTATTTTTTGAGAAAAATAGCAGACATTTTTACACATTCTAGTTTTTGGCTCTGGTTTCCTTGAGAATAGAATGATTTATACCCTTTTATAAAAGTATCTTCGGCTTCAGATATGCTTTTTTGGAGTTCCCGAAAACGTACATAGAGATTTGCAAGTCGCATGTAGATGCTACCAGAAAGATGTACATGCATAGGATGATGTGGAAGTTTCAGCATGTAAGCTTCGAGGCGGTTTATAGAAAATATGAATTTCTTAACATCTTCATTATCTAACTGATCAATATTGATTTGAGGTACACAGAGTCTTCGGAGAATTTCATCGATGACAGCGAGTACATACCCCTGGCAGTTATCCAAAGGATGGTACGTAATTGGTTCTGAGGAGTTCCCGATGATATTGCTCAGAAGTCATCTGAGTATTTCAATTTCAACAGCATCATCTGGAAGTGCTTTTAGGGTATGAGTAAAAGTATCGAGTTCTGCCTGATGGGCTGCGATATTCGCGGTATAGTCCGTACTTTTGTGAGGATAGTACTTTTTAAGCTCATTTATGAATTTTTCGACACTATATTCTCCCAAGGTTTCCATGATGATTTTTTCGATTTCACTTCGCTCTTCTGAATTTTTTCGTTCGTCAAGTATGTAATAATGAAGTCTTCGGTAATAGAGATCATAAAAGGTCTCAATCATCTTAAGTAGCGATTTTTCTTTTATATATCCTGAAATTTCTGAATTAGCAGCTATTGCCTTTCATCGATTCAGTCGAAAAGTGTGAGTAGTGTTGTAGAGTGCCTTTAGGTCTTCGTCGCTGTTTTTTGAAATAAGGTGAGTTTGAATCGAGACTATGGCTCGGTGGCATTTTATTTCATCTCTTCCCGTCCAGCCATGAAGTTGAATAAGATAGATACTATGAAAACTTGCCTGGAAGAATATCATTTCTCTTCCGAGTAGATCTTGTTTTTCATAGTCTGCTATTGCAGACGCTCAGATACTACTATGGGTTCGGGATTCCCCTGGAGGATTGCGTTTGGAGTACTGTTTTTGTATCGATTCTATGAGCTCAAGGACGGCACGGTAGATTTCTCGAAGTTCATCATGGGAAGATGGATTTGGCAACCGTACTTCCATGCTATTAATAATGAGATTTAACAGCATTTTTATTTTGAGAACGACAAGTTCTTGTTCTTCTGCATTTTTTGCTTCCCAAGACACGAGCAATGAACGAATGTGTTGCACGAAGCTGTATTCCTCGTTTGTTTTTGTAAATAGCGTTCCGTTCGGGCTTCCAAGCAGCCAAGCGGTGAGTGCTATTCTGGTTCTGCTATCAGTTTTGGCATTTCTCGCACGGGAAAGATATGTTTGAAGTGACAGCCAATCAATGAATTTGCGGTCGAGGCTGGTATTGAGCGGTATGATTTCCTGTAATGGAGTTATCTGATTGCTGGTAACTGCAACAGCTTTCAAATATTCCACCGCTTTTGTAAAAAGGGGGCTGGAGGGGCTTTCGGTCTCAAGGACCTGTAGGATATTGGAATCGTTGATTTCTGTCTCCGGAGCTACTGAATGCTTTTCGGAAGTGTGTAGCGACATGACTGGTGGTGTTAGTGCTAACCATGAGTTATGGTGTATAGTATCAGCATTTGCATTTTTACAAAATAAAGTTGTACAATAGATTTGACAAATTTGCTTTAGATGATGACTCATGCGGTAATGAGAATAAATTTTTCAAGAACCATTTTTCTGTATACTGTTTCAGTAAATTTACTACGATACATGGTTATTTTTTTGACTGATTCTACAAAAAGTACTCTGAGAGATTCTAATATTTCCCCTGTTTTCATTTTTGAAAACCTGGTTCTCGCCGCGTGTAGTGTGACTTTGGACTTTTTTTGGGGCACAAGAGATCCATCCTTTAGAGATCATCAATTATGAATTCAGCCCAGGCGTAAAAGCGAATATTATATGTTTGATTAAGCATACGAATGCAAGTTTCTCTTGATTTTCTCAATAGAATTCCTCCGCATGATGATCCAATATTTTGAATCGATGTTCGAATCGATCGAGGTTCAAGATACGGATTTGTGCTCGCAAAAGTTTGTGGGAAGACCGATATAGTAAATTTTCTCAAACTTGTGAGACAGACCAAGCCTTTTGCAAGTGCTGACCATAATAGCTATGCATATAGAGTTCGTTCTTCCGAGGGTATTCTTGTGGAGGGGAAGTGAGATGACGGAGAAGCGGGCGCTGGCCTATGTATTTTGCGTGAGCTACGTCGAGAAGGACTTGAACAATGTTGTGTGGTTGTTTCTCGTCACTTTTGAGGCATAAAACTACAAAATGACCGATATAAGCATGTGGTCGAAGTTGCTCAAATGGCCATTAAAGAAATACTCTAAAGGATAGTATTTGGGGGAGATGAGTTTTTCCAAAAAACTTCCTTTTGACTTTTTGAATTATTTTATACAATACGCAGGCTCAAACCCGTTATGGGGATTCGCCAAGCGGTAAGGCAGAGGACTTTGACTCCTCCATGCGGGGGTTCGAATCCCTCATCCCCAACCATTTTCTCACTTGTCCATTCTTCCTTATACAATAGAACAAGCAAGAACCCAGAGTAAAACAACTTTACAAAATCAAAAAAACTTATAATTTTGAAACTATGATAGCCATCGTTGAAATCGGAAATAAACAATATCAAGTTACTGCTTGAGAAATTATTGATGTCGATCATCAGGATATTGAGATAGGGAAGAAGATTCCTCTCAAGGTTCTCATGACCGCCTCAGAAGACGGCGCAACCGTAAATGTTGGTACTCCGACGGTTGATAGCGTGGTGATTGAAGGTAAAGTTATTGAGCATTACAGTGCAGACAAAATCACTGTTTTCAAAATGAAGTCAAAAAAACGTTATAGTCGCACCCGAGGTTTTCGAGCCAGTCGTACGCGGTTAGAGATTGGTAAGATTGCGTAAGTATTAACGGTCTTCAAAAAGAGCGCTAGCTCTCATAAAAGACCTTTTTTATACCCTAAAATTTTCCATGAAATTTAAAGTGAATATCAAAGCTAGACTTGAGCGTCATGCGAGAAATAGTCACGTATTCCAAAAGAATAAAGCTATGAAAGTGATTTCCACTTTCAAAATAGTAGCCTCGATATTTGCTATAACACTTCCCATATACCCTACTTTTGGGTTTATGACTGGAATTTCGGAGACGAGTGTGGGAGATTACGACAACTCCACCATTATTACTTCTTATGAAGAGAGTTTTGAAGATGACTCTTTCTCGAAGGAATCTGGATTTATACGACCTGACGGAGATATTTCTACCGATCGAGATACGGCAGGAATGAATGAATTGATCCCATATGTAGTGGAGGATGGAGATTCTTTTTCTTCTATAGCTGATAAATTTAATATCAGCATAAATTCTGTTATTTGGGCGAATAATTTTACAAAATCTACTACTCTAAAACCTGGAATAGTCATAAAAATACCTCCTGTATCTGGGCTCACATACCGAGTTCAGGCGGGCGAGACTGTTGCTATGGTTGCTGAAAAATTCAAGGTTACGACAGAAAAAATCCGTAGTCAGAATTCACTGGACCCAAGCCAAGAACTCCTTTTGAACCAAGAACTTCTGATTCCAGGAGCTATTCGTATCGCTGAAGTAAAAAAGAAAGAGACTCTCGCTGCAAACACTCCAAAAAGCAATAAGAGTTCCGACAAGAATACTTCCGTAAAAAAGCCTGTTGCTGCAACAATTGGCCCTTCTAACAACAAGAAAGTTAATACAAAATGATCCTACTTAGTAAAATATAACGGAAATTCAAAGGGATTTGTTTGGGGGAATTGCACCTACTACGTAGCGCTTAATAAAAATGTTACCTGGCGAGGGAATGCAAACCAGTGGATTCGAAACGCCTCTGCCGCAGGGGTTCCTACCGGATCGAAGCCAGTAGCGGGTGCGATTGTTTCATTTTCTGGGCCTTGATATAATGGATATTACGGACACGTTGGAATTGTGGTCGATATTGACGGAGATGATATTATTGTCAAAGACATGAACTATCGAAAGTTAAACGAAGTCACCGTGCGACGCATTCCGGTAAATCATTCTTCAATCCGCGGGTATATCTACTCTGATTAGAGTTTCTGTTGCAAGTATACCTCCAGTAGTTTTTTTATCTTTGCACTGAGGTCGTGCTTGATATAGTATAACGGTTATAAAGATTCACTTTTTTAGGCTCCTTATTATTACTCATAATAGCAATTGGGTCTCCATATTCTGTTTTCCGTATTTATCGTTTCTGGTAGATTTTTTATCCTGTTTTCAAGAAATACTTTTTCTTTTTCTCAGAATGTTTCGATATATATTTTCGGAGAGCCTGTTTAAGGCAAGCGTGGATTCGTTCATAGTCATAGCAGTAAGTACTGCTAGTAAAATTGCTGCAATGGTAACACAGCTATCAAAGCTTATATTGACTCCCGACCAATATAATTTATCATAGAATTCATGATTTAAATCATATTTTATGAATAGAGATAGTTTAATGAAAATACTGAGAACACCCAAGCAAAAGCAACTCTTTGGCTTCACTCTTGTAGAACTTATTATCGTAATTACCATACTTGCTATACTGGGAACACTTTGATTCGTTTCCATCAAAGGGTATGCATCTTCTGCTCGTGATAGTGCACGTGTCTCTGATGTTGCTACGATAAGCAAGGCTATCGAGCTGACTATGGTAGAACGAGGGACCGCTCCAATGCCTTTTGGTTCCATGTCATATACGGGCTGATCTATAACATTGCAAGTAGGTACTGCTTCGAATTCCGCCATACCGAAACTTTCTGAATGAGTGGCTGATCCTTTAACTAAGGCTCCCTATAATTACTCGGTTATCTGAGAGTGACTCTACTATCAACTTGGCGCAAGTTTTGAGAATACTATTTCTTTTAATGCTAGTGTTCCCGGCGTACCCACAGCTTACGCTAATACGAATCGTCAGATAAGTAAACTCATCTGAAATTATTATTTCGATCCCACCTTGCCATCCTTGTTTCCTATTACTGGTACTGTAAGTACTGCTTCGGGTTGAATATTCTCTGCTGATGGCTGTTTTGTTTTGAATAATGTTGCTTCGAACTCTTTTACCTCTACTGCTGCTACCTGTGTTAAGAAGAAGGACTACGCCATGAACACCTCTGATACGGGTCTAGTCGGATATTGGAATATGGAGACACTCTCAGGAGCTCTTGTGAGAGATATGAGCGGAAATAGCAATCACGGTACTCTCAGTACTAGTTGAGCGATACTCTATTCGACCTGAGTCATCAATGGATCAAGCGGTTTTGATGGTATTAGTGGTAATATTACAGTACCTTATTCTGCAAAATTGAGTTTTGATTTCAATCAGAATTTTACTGTGGCTTCCTGGATCAGGATTCCTCCTACCCAGGTCGATGTGTCGAACCCATATAATTACGATACTATAATGGAGAAGTGATCATTTTCTACCCCGTATTCGTATTCATATATGGTGAGGAATCAAAACCATGCTACGGATTCTGGAAAATTGGTCGTAGCACGCTGGGATGGTACGAACCACCCTTTTATAGTCTCATCTAAGGCTTTGAATGATAACAAGTACCATTCAATCGTATTTATGAAGAATGGAAATCATTTATACTTATATATAGATGGAAAGTTGGATGGAAAAACTATTGACACTACTACGTCAAGTATGATCCAAAATACACCACTCATACTAGGCGCAGGGAATTTTTCTGCTACGCGATTTACTGGTTTTATTGATGATTTGAAAATATACAACCGCACCCTTTCAGATATAGAAATCAAACAACAAACAAAAATAGCCGGGTTATAATATTTTTTATAAAATATGAAACTTTGCCACGAAGTCTTCTCCTGTGCTTTACTCTTGTTATGTCTATTTTCGTTTTCATGATACTCCACATCCTCCGTACAAACCCATTTTTAGTATCATAGAATTCCGACATCCTAATATATTTTTTTTAATTCATTCCCAAAAGTAAATTATGGCAATGGTGTCATTTTAACTCTTGGAATGACAAGTATAATTTTGTTTTTGACAACCACTTCCTTTTTTATATACTGCGCGAGCTCTTTTTGGGAAACCTCGGTTTTCTGACCGCCCCTTAACATCTATGTACGAGAAAAAGAAGATGAGAGACATATCGAAGAATGTCGTGTAATACAAAAGTAACTAAAAAACAACAACAACCGTAGAAGCGAACCTTTTTTGTAAAAAAAGGCCACGCACTACAAAATTGC
>JBEICN010000017.1:0-19983 GCA_040383945.1 Candidatus Peribacteria bacterium
ATTGTTTCCCAGCAAAATCGTGATCAAAAGCGTATCATTATCCGACTTTATTTTTTCCAAAGATGCTGCACCCCATCGTTTTTCACGAACCAAGGTTTGTACCGTGTGCTTTGAGAGAGTAACGAGTGCGATTTCAGTACCGGAGAAAAACGCAGATAGAATTACCAAAATAAAAAACAAGAGTATCGACAGGGGGTCCACAGCAAAAAGATGAAAAGTAAATTTTGATGCATGAACAATATAGAAAAGATGTTTTTTTGCAACTCTCGAGGTTACACGACTGCTGGAAGCAGGATTTTCTCGTGTCATACACCATGAGTAGCACAAAAAAACCTCCGTTTCCGGAGGTCTATTTTGATATGCGATTACTTGACGTCAAGTCGTATACTTGGCCCCATAGCGTTACATACATACACCGTATTGATGTAAGCTCCGCCTTTTACACCAGTTGGCTTAACATCCTTGATTACTTTGATGAAGTGGTCGAGATTCTCGGTAAGCTTCTTGGAACCAAAAGAAAGTTTTCCAGCAATAGAATGAACATTTCCTTGTTTGTCATTTTTAAATTCGAATTTTCCGGCAACGAGCTCCTTGATGATTTGTTCAAGATTTTCTCCTACGGTACCAGCCTTTGGATTTGGCATGAGCCCTTTTGGTCAGAGAACCTTAGCAACTTTACCCATTTTTTTCATCATTCCGGGTGTAGCGATTGCCACATCAAAATCAATTTTACCAGTTGCAACTTCTTCAAGAAGATCATCTCCCCCAGCAACTGTGGCTCCAAGTTTCTTGAGTTCATCTCCGTTTCCAATATCTGTGAAAGCTCCAATGCGGACGGTTTTACCAGAACCATGTGGAAGAGAAATCGTGGATCGCACCATTTGATCGGCATATTTTGGATCAATCGCGAGATTGAAGTGGATTTCAACCGTAGGGTCAAACTTTACGGTGTTAGTTTTTTCGAGAAGTTCTACGGCTTCTGCAACCGTGTAGAGACGCTCTGCTTCAACCAGCTTTACGGCTTGGTTGTATTTTTTTCCGTGGCGAGCCATGGTAATAAGTATAAAGAAATAATGTGGTCCTAGCGCTTTCTCTGATTGATATTACACAAAAGAGAAGCTCCCAAATTACGGACGCGTGAATTGTATAAAAGTGTGACAAAAAAGCAAATTCGGTTTGAAATTCGTAAGTTCGTCCTATGCCATAGTTCACATATTCACATTTGAAAAATCTCGAAGGCATTCATCCACTCTCGCACCCACATCGGTGATGTTCAAGACTAAACGATCCCCTCACTCATTTTCGCTTACCATAATATTTTCAGGTTTTACTTCAAAACCACCAGAAATAGGCAGTCATTTGGACTTGAGCATTTCCTTTACTCTACTTACTATCAAAGCCCTTTGTGTATCGCATCAATATGATCAAAGATTGATTCATGGGACTCTTGGAAGAACGACCAATACGCCATCTTCATTTTCTGTAATCAAAAATCTCTCAGATAGAGCAGGATCTACAATCCTGAGCTCTATATCGTCATCTTGAATACATCCTCATTTTTGAGCGAGCTCTCCTTGAATCTCATAGTATCGTTGTACTTTTTTGATATCGAGAGGATCGTATAGCTTCAAAACTACAGAGGGATCTTCTTTGTCTACAAAAACCACACTATCCCATCACTGAGCGATAGGCTGGAATTCAGAACTTAAGAGATAGGTGTCGGGTGTATAATTTTTCACGATGCAATTGTACCATAGTTGGACATGGCTGACAAGTAAAGGAGAGTGGCGCAAAGCGCTGAAAGAATAATCCTGCTGCCAAGAGCAGAAATACACTATACCTGCAAGAAAAATCTATTATTTACACAGGGTTCCAACGAGTAACACTCCCGCCACCGCGAAGGATCCTCCATGCTCCCCTATCTCTAAAACTGTCCCAAAAATGCGACATTTGGATTTTGGAAATACCGCATATCGTTGATCCCGTACTTTATCATAGCGAGCCGATTGAGTCCAAATCCAAAAGCAAAACCAGAATACACGGTCGGGTCGATTCCCCCTTCGCGAAGTACATTCGGGTGAATCATTCCACATCCCATAAACTCGATCCAACCCGTCCCCTTACAGATACGACATCCCTTCCCATCACAGAATGGACACGAAAAATCCACATCCGCTCCAGGCTCGACAAATGGATAATAACTTGGTCGAAGTCGGATTTTTACCTCTTTCTGAGCGATATCCGAGAGCATGGTTCGGATCGTATACTTCATATTGGCAAAAGAAATCCCCTTATCGACCACGATCGCCTCCACCTGATAAAAAGTATTTTCATGAGTCGCATCAACATCCTCATTTCGAAATACTCTTCCCGGAATTACGACTCGTATAGGCAGATCATGCGTCTTATAGATTTCATTCTGCATGCTCGATGTATGAGTGGCAAGAACATTTCCTATACCCTCAAGCCAAAAGGTATCTTGCATATCTCGTGCTGGATGAGATTTTGGGATGTTTACGGCATCAAAATTCTTGTACTCGGTCGTTACTTCCATGGACTCGCGAATTTCAAATCCCATACGAGTAAAACTGTCCTCTACCTGTCGAATTACTTGAGTGAGCGGATGAAGATGTCACACACCAGTATCAGCTATGGGGAAAGTCACATCTGTGTATTCAGTGGCAAGTTTTTGCTCTACTTCCGCTGCGTCAATTTCTTGAGATCTGGTTTCAAATACCAGCGACAATGTATTTTTGAGATCATTCGTCGCCTTTCCGACGGTTTGTTTTTCTTCAATAGAAAGATCCTTGACGCCTTTGAGAATTTCAGTTAATTCACCATTTTTACCAAAAATCGAATTCCGATATGTAATAAGTTCTTCCTGGGTAGTTATTTGAGATAGTCGAGTGATAACTTTTTCCTGAAGTGAATTGAGTGTTTGTAACATGAAATACCTAGATAATTGGAGTCAAAAATTTTGAAGAAATAGCTTGAACTAAATCTTGAGTGGCATGATGATATGCTTGTACGACTGCTTGCTATCCTCTGCCGGTATAGCCTGCACCATGATCGGAGAAAGTGGGGTATCAAAATCGATACTCACATGGTCATCCTTAATCACAGAAAGCACATCAAGCAGATAGGTCGCGTTGAGACCGATGGTCGCATCCTCCCCTTCGATCGACCCTCAAATAGAAATTCTCCCCGCTCCGATTTCGGTGTCTCCTGTAAAAATCTCGATTCCGCTATCAGCACGAAATGATAATCGAGTGTTGTATTTATTTTCTCGTGTGATGAGATTCATTCGCTTGAGCGCTTGAACGAGGTCCGTTCGCAGTACTACCCCTTTGGTAGAGTGCCCCTTTGGGAAAAAGTTACGATAGTCAGGAAAATGACCATTGAGGAGTCGAGAGTACACTTTGATATTCCCAAAAACGACCAAAAGTTGATTTTCACTCGCAAACAATTCTACCTCCCCCGTCTCTGGAAGAATTCGAGAAAGCTCTATGGCTGTTTTTGAAGGTATAATAATAGACAAAGGTGGGTGTTCAATTTTTCCTTTGAGAATATATTCCGACAGTCGAAAACTGTCCGTACTCGCAAACACGATTCCATCATCTCGAAGTTGGAGGCAAATACCGGCGAGTGTCGGTCGGATGTTTCCTTCAGCGGTACTAAAAATTGTCCTTTCTATGGCTTTTTTTAAGGAATTCGCTGGTATTTTGAGTGGTTCATTTGCCTGAAAGCCCGGAATAACTGGGAATTTTGCTGCATCGAGACCTTTTACCTTGGTATTGGAAGAAGGAGTGATGAACTCAAGGGCCCCATCCTCCACGCGCCCAACCGTGAGTCGATCCTCAGAAACCAACGAAAGAAACGATGTAATAAATCGAGAAGACACTGTAAAATTACCTTCGGACTGAATATCAACATCCGTATCAAGATTATATTCTATGGCCATTTCAAGATTGTTGGCGGTGAGTACGATTTTTTTGTACTGAACGCTCATGAGGATATTTTCCAATATTGGAGTCATACCCCCCGGAGAGCTTGCGTGGCTCACGATATCAACCGCTGATTTGAAGGCGTTGGTGTTTGAACTAAATCTCATGGAGTACTTTCTAACTGATATGCCTAAAATCTACAAAATAACAGCCGAAATGCAAGGAGGAAATTTATTTTTTGAAATATGATGATACCGGCGGTCAAAAGTTGAAAAAAAAATTTTGATAAAAGCTTGAAAAGAAGGCAAAAAGTTACTTCTCTTGTGTTGAAAAATACTTTGTTCTTGCGAGTAAGAATAGCAAGAAGTCAAGGTGTCATGAGTAAACATATTGGATAGATTTTTGTAAAATTCCTTGGGAGTCTTATAATTTGAAGTATCTCATTTCTAGAACCCATGAAAAAATACTTAGCTATCATGTTTCTCTCTGTCATAGCTTTTGCAAATGCTACATATCTCACCTACACAGCATACGAGCTCAAAAATACTCGAGCCTCTGAGCGCCCTATGTCGTTTTGCGATATCAACCAGACATTCTCATGCACCGCGGTGCTTGATAGTCCATACTCGGAGATTTTTGGAGTGCCCTTCCCAATGATTGCCATGATCGTTTATCCAATCATCGCACTCATAGCTCTACTCGGGTATCGTTCTGGCACTACAAAACATTTCAAGTACCTCCTCGGGATGGGAATTGCCGGAACTCTATTCAATAGCTTCTTTATATTTCGAGAATATATGTATATCGGAGCGTACTGCTACCTCTGCCTCATTTGTAGTGCTATCATAGTGAGTATAGCGATTATTTCAGCCATAGGAATACGATCAAAAGCTTAGCAATACTACTTTTGGAAGCGTATTTTTTATTGATACATTGATTTCGTAAGCACTAATTCTTGAGCTCAAAAACAAAATTTCGCTCAAAAACGAGAAGTAAATTTTATTCTTGTTAAAACACGATTTTCGACTACAATCTTTTCAATATTCTACATCACCCCCGCTATGAATCGAATCTTTGAAAAAAGTTCTGGCGGCATTGTCTATCGAAAAAACAACAACCAGATAGACATTCTTCTCTTGGAGCGAAGAAATATGAAAGGCGACATTGATTACGTACTCCCCAAAGGACATATGGAAAAATGAGAAACCGCCAAAGAAGCCGCTCTGAGAGAAATTGCCGAAGAAACCGGACTGGAGCAAGATAAACTTGAAGTTATCAAATTTATGAGCAAAATCAACTACAGTTTCGTAGCATGACACCTGGAAGGGAATCCGCTTATAGATAAAGATGTGTATTTGTTTCTCGTAAAATATACTGGAGAGCTTCTCCCCACGGCGTTCGGGATCAATATGGAAGCATCCGAGCCAGGAGAAAAATTCAGCGGAGTTTCCTGGAAGTCACTCGATGATCTCGAGCAGATACACATGAAACCCGACATCCTCAGCTTTGTTAAAAAAAATATAATGTACATGTAATATGGAAATCACTCTTGCCCAAAACATTCTCACTATCAACACCGACAAAAAAATCGTCAAATTCGGCGCAGAAGGCCTTGAAATTGACGGTCTCAAAATTGATATGCCCGGAGAATATGAAAAATCTGGAGTTCTTCTTCAGACTCGCCTTATCTGAGGAAGTCTCGTTCATGAACTACAAATTGAAAGAAAGATTGTGGGGTATGTCCCTGCGGAAATCCTTGAGCCTTCAGAAGACTTGGTTGCCTTTTTCGATGATCTTGACATACTTCTTATATCGGGCTCAAAATCGGATATCCAAATATTCGAATCCCTGGAATCTCGGGTAGTTATTCCTTATGGAGAATGACGGGATGGATTTTTACACTCGATCGGTCAAGCAAGTCTTGAGGCTGTAGAAAAGTACAAATCAAAGGAGGCCGATTTTAGCGGAGAAACTACCTTGTTTGTCAAACTCTCCTAATTCTTGATGTGAGAATACAAAACACTGCCCAGGAACTTAAGGCAGTGTTTTTTACATAGATGAAATGTTTTTGTTCTCTGACCAAGAACATCTGGTACGAAAAGTTGAAAATATCTCAATAGCTATCGCCCAAATTTCCATGGAATACATATGCTCGTTCGCTTCTTGTACAATTCCCAATCCGAACGACCTGCATATTTTGCTTCCAACATTGGAATACCTGAGACGAACAGAATAAGGATGGTTATGGTCATCGGGCCAATCATCCCCCACCATACACCTGTCCCCAAAGAAATCACTCCTATCCCCCACCAAAGTAGAATTTCTCCAAAATAATTCGGATGTCTGCTGTACTTCCAAAGTCATGATTGCATGATTTTCCCCTTGTGGCTAGGATTTTTGAGAAACGATCGGAGTTGCCAGTCTGCTACGGTCTCAAAGACAAATCCAACCACAAATATACATAAACCCACGCTATAAAAAATTTCCGCATTCGAAATACCGTATTCATTCACCAGAATAATAGGTAAAGCAACCAAAAACAAGAGAAATCCCTGGAGCAGGAATACTTGAAAGTATGACCGTATGAAAAAGTTTTTTCCCCAAGTTTCTCTCCATTTCCGATATCTGGCGTCTTCTATCCCCTTTCGATGTCTTGAAGATATATGCCATGCCAACCGAATTCCCCAAAGCGTTACGAGCAGATTAACGAGTATCACTTGCCAAGAAAAACTTCCTGAGAGTACGCACGAAGTCCATGCGATCAGAACAAAACCCAATCCCCATGCAATGTCAGCTACATCATTACGCAAACGCACCAGTGAAACCACAAACCAAGCGTTCATGTATACAAAGAGCACTGCCAGAAGTATGCTTACATGGTTCATACAAAAAACTTGATAGCGATACTATAAGCAACATACGATACCAGTGCTCAGAGTATCACTCCCCATGTCATATCAACCGCCGTTACCAAGAGCGTCCAACCTTTGAGTGTGGCAAGATTGGTCAGATCATAGGTAGCATAGGAAATGCCGCCAAAAAGCGCCCCATAGATGATCGCATACATCGCGGACTGTTTTTCAACTGCTGGTTGAATTACAAAAATTACGAGTCCGAATATGAATATCAGATAAAACAGAATTGCGGCCGCCCAGTTGAATTCTGTTCGCAAAAGTGTGCCAATTTGCTCTCGGTAGAAATTTTTTGCAACGAGTCAGAGCCAAAGCATATCGATAGCAAAAAATACTGGGAGAGTAATGAGATATAGCTTGATGAGCATATAGAGTAAATTAAAAAAGTAGTGATCAGTTGCTCCACTTTGGATTGTATCCATCATTTGAAGGCACGCGTAGTGACTTCCAAAACCGTCAATTTGTTGGTACTCGTAGGTTCAAACTCATGTATATTATACTCAGAGATGAAAAATTCAGAAATAAAAGCACCCTCGGGTCCACAGGTAAATCTTGCAGCTTTTAGTAGGACGAACAAAACGAACCTTGCCAAAGATGTTTGACTGTCTCGATGTGAAGCCATGTTGCTTTTTAAGGTATTTGTAAGTTGTGTCTAGAAGATGTCACCAGTAAAGTTCAAAATTTGTATTTGACAAATTTGTATTTTTATATAGAAATCATACGAACACATGGAAGTCAAGTTGACTTCTCGTGTAAGTTCATTGTTTATTAACATACTGTGAAAGGAGACTTGTGATGTCTGACAAGAACACGCAAGCAGTACCGGCCACCGAAGGCCAAACGAAGCAAATCGTCCGCATCATCCAGGACGCGCTCCCCGACACGAAGTGGATTGAGGAACTCCTCGCTCGCCTCGGTTTGGACAAGGAGGGCGCACAAATGCTCATCGAAACGGGCAATGCGCTCCACGAAGTCCGGAAGTTTCTCGCCGATAAGGTGAAGGAACTCTCGGATTCCACCCTCTACGCCGACCAGGTCGTGGAGTCGAGCTACGGCTACCTCTCGGGGTACCGCAAGGCCCGTCCCGCGGGCGAGCAGATCGCGGTCCTCCGTCAGTACGACTGGGGCCGTGACGTCGAATGGACACTGAACGATGCGCAACAAAAGCTCCTCGCCGGCCCCTTGCCGCAAGGCGCTGAAGGCTACTTCGCCGTCGTGTTCGACCGCACCATGGTCATGCACTACGAAGAGGAAGCCAACATCGACCAAAGCGGTCCGGTCACTCTCGCCCTGAACGCTCTTCGGGACGAGCGTGAAGGCCTTCTGGTGAACAACCGCGAAGGCATGCTGGGGCCGCAGCACTACCGCCGCAACAAGAAATCGGCTGAGAAAATGAAGCTACTTTGGGAATCCCAGGGAAGACCCTCCGGGATCATCCTAATTCCAGCTCAACTCGGCCGAGAACACCGCGGCAAGTCCCCTCTCCGCGCCTGCGTGGTTATCCGTGGCTCCGAGTTCCCGCTCGACGCCTACGAGACCATTCAGATGGTGCTGACCCACAAGAACCGTCTGAGTCATTCCGACGACTTGTGGCTCGACCTACCCGGCGCGGAATATTCTCCCGGCGCCGATGGTGTCTTCGACCTCGCCCTGTCTTTGGAGTTCGATGTCGACAGGGTCAGGTTCATCCGCCGCGCTGCCGACTATGCGTATGACCAACATGGGTCAGCTTCCGGGTTCCTTCCAGAGTCAAATTGATTCTGGAACTTCGAGTGCTTGATGCATTGGCATTCTGGCACTTTGAATTCTTTGAACCCTTGGGTGTACGTTTCGGCGTACACCCTTTTTATATGTTTTTTGATCCCCCGCGGGAAAGTTTCAATACCGCAGGTTTACATTCATTTCCGCAGAGCAGATGGTATTTCTCGATTTTTGAATGATTTAAAATGACAATCTGAAATCTAGTTTTGATTTTGAGAATGATTTCAATATACTTTCCGCGATTTTTACGACGGTCATTTCATGTCTTTTCTACTTCCAACCGCTTTTGCGGGTTCAGCCGAATCTGCCGCAGAACACATCGGGCCACATATTCCAAAACTTGCTGGTGAGGCTACAGGATTGGAAATTTTTGGTATTTCTGTAAGCACTACGGTATTTTCAACATGGCTATTTATGGCATGTTTTTTCATTGCTGTGGCGGTGCTTTACCGTGCCGCGTGTACATCAAACTTCCCAAAAATCAAAGCAGTGGGGATAGATCTGGTAAAAAGACTGGACATATTCTTTTTGGAATTACTCGGAGAATCACAAGTGGCACGCCGATATTTATGGCTAGTGGCAGGTTTTTTTGTGTTTATATTTTTTGCAAACATTTTTGGATTGGTTCTTGATCTCATCAATCTGATTATCCCATCAGCTCACGCCTACCTACGACCCATCAATTCTGACCTCAATACCACTCTCGTGCTCTCAACCACGATTATTTTGGTAGCCCAAGCTACAGGTGTGTATGGGCGAGGTTTTGTTACCCATTATTGACACTACCTCTTTAATTTTCAAGGAAATTCTTTTGCGGAAAAGTGTGTAAGCGTATTCATCGGTTGGCTACATTTTATCGGAGAATTTATCCGCATCGGATCACTCTCGTTGCGACTCTTTCTCAATATTTTCGTGGGGATCATTCTCATTGGAGTGGTAGTGTATATTGGTACGCTTTTGCCAGGCTATGGTATCGGTAAACTACTCTCACTTCCTTTCTGGTTTTTCGAACTTTTGGTAGCATTTCTTCAGGCATACATTTTTATGACACTTTCTGGACTCTATCTCAAAGAATCTCTGAGCGAACAGCATTAATCGAAGTTAGGAGCGAGGAGCCGACGGCTTTTCACTCCTGATTTTGAGCAGGGTTAATTTCTAATTTTCATTTTATGGAAACAAATCTTCTTCCAGTAGCACTTATTGGAGTCATCGGTTCTGGAGTAGGTATCGGACTTATTGGTATGGGAGCTATGCAAGCCATCGGGAGAAATCCAGCGGCATCCAATGATATCAATGCAAAAATGCTTACAGCTATCGCTCTTTGTGAGGTTCCAGGACTTCTTGCATTCGCCGCACTTTTCCTTATCAAATAATACTATATGGAGTTTATTGACCTGAATTCACTTCTCTTTCAATCGATCAATATTGCCATCATTATTTACGTACTTCGAAAGTTCGTTTTTATTCCGTACCTCGCTCACATAGATGCAGAAGTAGTTTTGCGAACCGAACTGGAGGCCAAAACCGCTGATGCTACTCGTATCGTGGAAGAGGCAAAAGAGGAGGCAAAAGCATTGGTGCAGATGGCAAAGAGTGAGGCGAACGAAATCAGAAAGAATGCAAGAACCCTTGCCAAACAAGAGACTTCTCTCGCAGTGTCAAAGGCGAATGACGAAGCCATGGCTATCAAATCACAAGCTTTGAATGAGATAGTTTCTGAACGACTTTCTTTGGAAAAAGAAATGCGAACCAAAATTCTTGGAGTTGCCATATCTCTCAATGCCAAACTTTTTGGAGATTCCAAAAAGAATTCGGAGCTCTTGGAACAATTTGCTAAGAAAATATAATTAGATACGTTTCATGACTACCACATCCAGCCAATCCGAAACTTTTGCTTCCTATATTCAGAAGTCAAATTTGAAAGAACTTCAAACTTTACTCAAGGAGCTCAAGCAGATGCGTTCGATGCGAAAACAAGCCGGCAAGAAGCTACTCTCTCCCTCAGGAGTCCGAGTCGAATTGCCAGTGGGCTCAGAACGAAGTTCAGCGGACAATATCTTGAAGAAACTCTCTCTTGAAAAAGAAACCAACATCATCTACATCGAAAATCCAAAACTGATCGCAGGAATTCGGATTTTTATCGGAGATACGCTGTATGATGGATCATTTGCTACCCTTACTCAAAAAATATAAAACTTTAGTATGACCACGAACTTAATCGATCGACTGATCAAAGACGTAGAAAATCAAATCGACCACGCTAACATGACTCCAGAGCGTTCTAACTCTGGTGTAGTCGTGTATCTTGGAGACGGAATCGCGCGAGTCGTAGGACTTCGTGAAGTAGCCTACAACGAAGTTGTGAACTTTGAATCTGGGGCTGTCGGAGTCGCTCTCAACCTTGAGGAACACTCAGTGGGGATTGTCGTTCTCTCTGGTTTTGGAACCATCAAGGAGTGAGATGTAGTGAAGACTTCTGGAAAAATTCTCGAAGTTCCCGTAGGAGAAGGTCTCCTCGGTCGAATCGTTGACGCACTCGGAAATCCTGTCGATGGACAAGGACCTATCAAGGCTACTGACCACTTCCCTACCGAACGTGTAGCCTCTGGAGTTATGAGTCGAAAATCGGTTCATGAGCCTATGGCAACAGGAATCAAAGCCATCGACGCTCTCGTGCCTATTTGACGAGGTCAGCGAGAACTCATTATCGGTGACCGACAGACGGGGAAAACTCAGATCGCAATCGACACCATTCTCAATCAAAAGGGTCAAAATGTTAAGTGTATCTACGTTGCCATTGGGCAAAAAGATTCCAAGGTTATCGCTCTTGCGGAAGATCTCAAAAAAGCGGGCGCTATGGAATATACAACTATTGTGGTGGCAGGTGCCTCAGCTCCAGCTTCTATGCAATGGCTAGCACCATTCGCAGGATGTGCCATTGCGGAATATTTTATGTTCAAAGGAGAGCATGCGCTAGTAATTTACGATGACCTCACGAAGCATGCCAACGCGTACCGTGAAATGTCACTCCTACTTCGACGACCACCAGGACGAGAAGCCTACCCTGGAGATGTATTCTACCTCCACTCTCGACTCCTGGAGCGTTCTGCAAAACTCAACGATAGCCTCGGTGCAGGATCTCTGACCGCACTTCCAATTATCGAAACCCAAGGAAACGATGTTTCTGCATACATACCAACCAATGTGATATCCATCACCGACGGACAAATATTTCTCGAGTCCAGCCTCTTTAACTCTGGGGTTCGACCGGCCATCAATGTGGGACTCTCTGTTTCTCGTGTAGGAGGTTCCGCACAAACCAAAGCCATGAAGCGTGTAGCTGGAACTCTCAAACTTGACCTGGCACAATTTCGAGAACTCGAAGCATTCTCTCAATTTGCTTCTGATCTCGATGCAGAAACTCGAAAACAACTTGAGCGTGGAAGGCGTATGGTAGAAATTCTCAAGCAAGGAACGAACGAGCCAATTCCATTCGAAAAGCAAGTAGCCCTCATATACGCTGGTACTACCGGAATGCTTGATGGAAAAGATATTTCTGAAATCAAAAATTTTGAGAGAGATCTCTATCTTGCGCTTGATAAAGAAGGAAATGTCATGCAAATCATTCGAGATACAAAAGACCTCAATGAAGAATCCAAAGCGCTTTTGACGAAAGTATTCAATACTCTCAAATAGTTACATTCGGATGTTTGACTCTTGGCCCAACTCATACATCTCGTATTTTCTCATTCAACCTAACGGCAACAGAGAAGGAAGCAGCACTGAAAAGCCACGAAACATAACAGTAAGCTCGAATATTTCCCCCACAACATATCTTTTATATGGCAGGATCCAAAGAAATTAAAGCACGCATCAAATCAGTCAAGAACACTGGAAAGATCACCAAGGCTATGGAGCTGATTTCAACTGTAAAAATGAAGAAGGCCCAGGAGGCTGCAGTACATGCTCGCCCACTCGCCCTTGAGGCAGCACGGGTATTGCAGCATGTGTGAAAACTTTCGGATACACTCCATACATCAGATGCTCCAAAAACTGAGCTCGTTCTCATTATTGCGTCCAACAAAGGACTTTGTGGTGGCTATAATGTGAATGTTTTCAAAGAAGTCGCTCAAGAAATTCGCAATCATCCCGAAAGAGCATTTGAATTTGTTACAGCGGGAAAACGAGCGCGAGACTTTGTTCAAAGGACGGGTCAAAAATTGGTGGGAGATTTTTCAGACATACTCAAAGACACCATTACCCCAAAAGACGCCAAGCTGGTTTCAAGATTCTTGCAAAAGTTATTTTTGGAATGAAATTATTCAAAAGTTCGTATCGTGTACTCGCATTTTTTCTCAGCTATCAATCAAAAGCCAATAATTAAGACGCTTTTACCTCTGTCGGAAGATGAAATCGTAACATTTTTTGCAGATATCGGAGCCCCAATTTCTCAAAAGCCATCCCACGTTGAGTATGAATTTGAGCCAAGCGCAGAGGTGATAGTTGCGACTATTCTTCCTATGATTTACGATCTCATTGCTTATGAAAGTTTCTTGGAGGCAAAAGCGAGTGAACATGGTGCGAGAATGGTGGCCATGAAAAATGCCAAAGACTCTGCCAACAAAAAGGTGAAAGGGCTCACTTTGAGTTTTAACAAAGCTCGACAAGCGAACATTACCAAAGAGGTTTCAGAAATCGTGAGTGGGGTAGAAAGCATGAAAGACTAGGTGGTAAACTTTGCTTTTCATGAGTCAATATACCAAACTTATCGTCTATTCCGATGGTGGTGCTCGAGGCAATCCTGGACCCGCATGACTGTGAGTATATATTTGCACCCCCGACCACACCCCGGTTGAGCGTCGATTCAAATATCTTGGTGAATCCACCAATAATATTGCGGAATATATGGGGGCATTTTATGGAATTGAGCGTGCTATAGCGCTTGGAGCCAAGGAAATAGAACTTCGAGCTGATTCCAAACTTGTCATTGAGCAACTCAAAGGAAATTATAAAGTCAAAAATCAGAGACTCAAAGAACTGCACTCGCAGATTAGATCAGCCATATCTCAAGCATCAGTGTTGGTGAGTTTTTGCCATGTACCTCGAGAAAAAAACAAAGAAGCGGATCGACTGAGCAATTTGGCCATGGACCAAAAAATCGAGGAAAAGACACATGCAACTTAAGCGTGCTGGCAACTTTGCTATGCTCGTATATTACGAAAATCATACGCGCTTTTGACATAGATCAATGATTCTGTAATCCTATCATCTTAAGAGTACAAGTAGTTAGGAATGGGAAGTTTTGCAGTCTCGGTAGTTTTTCTCAGTTGATACTGATAGGTAGTTTTTCTTCCTATGGTGGTGTTTGAGGCGGCAAGCGATACTCAATACTGGCTCATCCACAAATTTTCCAAAGCCTCTATTACCAAACTTTCTGGAATATGTGCTCCCTGAATACATGTAGGTATTTGTTTTCATACGCCAAGCCTACTGGATTTTTATGCTTTTTACAAAGAGTGAAACAATATTACTCTTTTTACCCCCGGAGTAGACGAAATTCGTTTGAATATCTTGTAGCTTTCCATATAATCTGCGCGTAAAAAAACTTTTCGGTTTCCGTTAGGCATAACACAAACACTTACTCATTTTTTCTGTATGACTCATATTGGTAATATCAAACAAATCATTGGAGTGGTTATTGACGTGGCATTTACTTCTGATTATGTACCCAGCATTCTCGATGCGCTCGAGGTAGAAGGTGCTGATACTCGAATTGTTCTTGAGGTTCAACAACAATTGGGTGATAATATGGTTCGAACGATTGCCATGAGTCCAATTGACGGTCTCAAGCGAGGCATGAAAGTACGGGCCACCGAAGCTCCGATCACGGTACCAGTTGGCGAAGCAGTGCTTGGACGAATGTTCAATGTACTTGGAGATCCGATTGATGAGAGCGCTGCACCAAAGACTGACAAGATGTTGCCAATCCACCGAAAAAGCCCGGAGTTTACCGAGCTTTCCACCAAAACAGAAATTTTTGAAACGGGTATCAAGGTCGTCGACCTCATTGCCCCAATGCTCAAAGGAGGTAAAGTAGGGCTCTTTGGAGGTGCTGGAGTAGGAAAAACCGTTATCATGCAGGAACTGATCCATAATATCGCGAGTGAGCACGGTGGTTACTCGGTAGTTGCTGGAGTAGGAGAACGAACTCGTGAAGGAAACGACCTCTACCATGAAATGAAAGATTCTGGAGTCATCGATAAAACCGCGATGGTATTCGGGCAAATGAACGAAGCACCGGGCCCTCGAGCTCGAGTTGCTCTGACGGGTCTCACCATGGCAGAATACTTTCGAGATGTAGAAAAGCGAGATGTACTGCTTTTTGTTGATAACATCTTCCGATTTACCCAAGCAGGATCTGAAATTTCTGCACTATTGGGGCGCATTCCATCAGCAGTAGGGTACCAACCAACGCTTGCAACCGATATGGGAGCACTCCAAGAGCGTATTGCATCTACAAAAAATGGTTCTATCACTTCCGTTCAAGCAGTATATGTTCCGGCCGATGACTTGACTGACCCTGCTCCGGCAAATACCTTTGCACATTTGGACTCAACCGTAGTACTCAATCGATCTATTGCAGAATTGGGTATTTATCCAGCAGTTGACCCACTCGACTCTACCAGTACCGTCTTGACTCCCAAAGTAGTTGGAGAGGAGCATTACGAAGTCGCTCGTGGATGTCAAAAAATTCTACAACGATACAAGGAGCTCCAAGATATCATTGCTATCCTCGGAATGGACGAACTCTCTGAGGACGACAAACGAGTGGTGACTCGAGCCCGAAAGATTCAAAAATTCTTCTCGCAACCTTTCTTCGTAGCAGAACAATTCACCGGAACTCCAGGAGTGTATGCAAAACTTTCCGACACCGTTCGAGGATTCAAAATGATTGCCGATGGTGAGCTCGATCATGTAGGAGAAAAACACTTCATGTACAAGGGTACGATTGACGATGTTATTGCGAGTTATGAAAAGGAGATCCAAGCCTAGATGATAATTTCTTTGTTTTACTCCACCACGTCTATACTCATGCTACTTACACTTACCTCCATCACTGGAACAGCCCTCAAAACAGAGGCATTCGAAAAACTCACCATCGTTACGCTTGATGGAGTTATAACTATGCTTCCTGGCCATGAGCCACTCATCTCTGCACTGAAACCGAGTGTAATGTCTATTTGGTACGAAGGAAAAAAGAAAGATTTTGCCATTGGAGGTGGAATTCTAGAAACTGATGGGAAAGATATCAAAATTATAGCCGACATGATTGAAGATGGCTGACATAATCTCGAAGAAATCGCTGCGAGAAAAACACAGGCAGAGATGCAGATGCGAGAATATCAAATGAAAGGAGATCCCCTTTCTCTGGAAGCATATATAGAGTTGGAGCAAGAATTTCTCAAAGATATCGCGAGAGAGCAACTCGCAAGATGATAGTCTCCTTTTCATCATTATAAACGCAAATAAAAATCCGAATCGCTACGATTCGGATTTTTTGATGAGTACCATTACTGTGCTTTTAGTACTGCTTGTACCATCATCTTCAAGTCTTCTATTCCAATTCCTGTAACTGCGCTTATGGAAATACTTCCCAAAACTTCTGGGAGTTCAGTTTTTGGAATAGACTGCGCCCCGGGAAGATCCATTTTGTTATACACACGAATTCTCGGAGCTTTGGCTTGAATTTGCTTGAGGGTATCCTCGACGATGTGTATTTTTTCCAACATATTTGGATCACTTCCATCTATTACATGCAACAACAGGTCTGATTCCACAGAGTCTTCGAGCGTAGAATGAAATGCTGCGATAAGATTCGGCGGTAAATCTCGAATAAATCCGATAGTATCAGACAAAAGCAGTTGCATGCCTGATTGATATCCGGATTCACTTGTGGCATCACCCGCCAAATAGAGCTTACCAACATGAGTTCCAAGTGTTGCAAACAATTTATCCTCAGCTATCACCTGCTTTTTGGTAAGCAGGTTAAACAAAGTGGATTTTCCAGCATTAGTATAACCAACAATACCAATAGTGGTAAATCCTTTGCGCTTACGATGTTTTCGGTGTTCATTTCGGGTGCGCTCATATACCTTGAGTTTTTCTTGTATTTTTTCCGTCTGCTCACGGAGATGTCGCTTCATGATTTCCGTATTCGTCTCACCTTGTCCTTTGGCATTTTTTGAGCCACCTCATTGTCGTGATAAGTCCATACCCATGCCATAAATGCGTGGCCCCATATGTTTGATGCTCGCAAGCTCGATTTGTAATTTGGATTCAGGAGAATTCGCATGTTGTGCAAATATTTTCAAGATCAAGTCTACCCGATCCCAAGCCTGAAATGCTGCTTTTTTATTACGCAAAATCTCGTTGACTTGATAAATTTGAGCCGGCTTCATGATATTTCAGATGATCAGTAGTTCGGCACCCAGCAAATTACCCTCAGCAATAAGTTCATCCAATTTTCCACTCCCAATAAATGTGCGGTAATCTGGAGTATCTCGTTTTTGAACTTGCTTTACAATCGTGACACCACCATAGGTGGAAACCAATGAAACTAATTCATTCATACGAATGTCCAAATCTTGTCGGGTGGTCGAGTGTGGAGCAATATCAACGATGATAGTTTTCATTCTTGACTTTTTTTATAAGTAGTTATTTTATACAAAATATATTCCTAGAAAATGAATAATTTCGCTGATGCATGATTTATATCCGATCTGGAAATACCGGGTAAGTATACTCAACTTTCAGAAGGAGACCCATATTTTTTTGATTTTCAAAAAAATCAAGAGGACCGAGAGGCGTTCATTACACAAAGAGCCAATTATGTAGAAAAATTTCCAGAATTTTGACGACTGCTCGAAATCATGGAAATTTCTCTTCAAACCTATCGGTCAGAATTCGATCGACTCTCAAATCTCTCAGTCGGTTTTTTGAGAAGCGCAGAAATAAATAATTTTGAGAGATGGCATGAAACTTCTCATCAAAAATGGAATCGTATAGTCTTGACCCACAAGCAAGTTCCTCAAGAATTTTACACTTCCCTCCTTGGCGTAGCTGACAAAATTCGAAACGAATATTTTGAACAACCTCCATTGTTTGATCCTATTCTATCAAACCAACATGGGCATGCTTCGTTGTACGAAATTCTCAGTAGTTACCCAAGAATCGATATAACAAACCGGCAGCTACGTGAGCATCTTATGCCTATTGGAATACAGGAATTGTTAAAGAGAAATCCATGGGAAAAGCATCGTTGATACTTCACTATAAACGGTGATGGAGTTTCTGCTCAAGCATGTGCCACCAAAATGCTCAATCAGATACTTCTCATACTCTCGTTGGAAGACGAAATCCCGAACCCACAAGAAGATAGCACCATAGTACGAATTAATCCGAAAGTATTTTTTGAAGGTTTTGAAGAGGCAGTACGCCTCTCTATGCTTCTTGCAAAAAAAGAATACTCTCAAATTCTTTCCGTGCTTCAAACCACCAAAGCTCGAGTCGGAAGATTGCAGGATGATGATTTCAAAACTTTCAAACCATACTATATACATTTGGCAAAAATGTTTTTTTTATATCACAAATATTGTGATACACGGATTGGTCTGCAACGTAAAGGATATCAAAATCTGGTTCAGTTTTTTCAGGCCTCCACAGGGATGACGCAGTCAAAAGTACAACAAGAAATTTCAGAACTTACCAGTAGTGAGATTGAAGAAATGAAAGCGTACTTTCAGCAATCACTTCTAGATAAGCTCACCAATCCGCTCTACTAGCGTATCCCTACAATACGGAATACTTCCTGCATTTTTGACTCTAGACGAGCATTCATAATTTTTGCACCTGCAGCAAGTCGTCTCTCTACAAAAGGAATGTCGAGTAACAGTTTTTCACGCCTCTCTCGATACGGTCGCAGATACGCTATCAGAGCTTCCAAGAGAATTTGTTTTGCATGACCGTACCCAAACCCGGAATTTTCTGTAGCATACTTTACGCGTACCGTCTCGATTTGCTCTTGAGTTCCAAAAATCTTAAGGAGTGCAAAAATAGTGCATGTTGCCGTATCTTTGATATCATCTACACCTTTGGAATCTGTGACAATAGACATCACGCGCTTTTTGAGAAGTTTTTCATCATCAAAAATTCCAATGAAGTTTTGGTAACTCTTGCTCATTTTTCGGCCATCTAGGCCGGGAAGCGTGGCCACTGATTCATCAATAATCGCTTCTGGCTCTTGGAATAACTGCACCTGGTAGGTCTTATTAAAATAGCGAGCGATATCGCGGGTCATTTCTAGATGTTGCAACTGATCACGCCCCACCGGTACCGCATCAATACCATACCCCAAAATATCCGCAGCCATGAGAATCGGATAATTAAAGGTTCCCATGTTGATTGACGGCGCTTCATCAGCATTTTGAGTTTCCTCTCCTCATGCTTCATCTTGAGCTTCTTGTGAAAGATGAAACTTCTGTACGGCATCCTTGAAACTATGGGCTCGCAGCATGAGAGAATACGGAGTGACATTGGCAAGTATCCACATGAGTCGCTCGATCAAATGAATATCGGATTGTCGAAAAATAGTAATCGGCGTATCCACCCCATAAATCGCCAAATACTCGATGGCTACCTCGAGCGTTTGAGCGCGAAGCAATTCCCCATCTTTTACACTTGTAAGCGCGTGAAGATCCGCAATAAAAATCGCTGCATCTTTTCCGGTTGCATGCCTTCCAAATGGTAAAATAACTCCCATGAGATTCCCCAAGTGCATGCTCGATCCGGTAGATTTTACTCCGGTAATGATGTGTTTTTTTGTCATACTCAAAAAGTGCCTATAAAAAGATCCTGATATTCAAAGAATACGAATGGTTCAATAAAATTCAATGTAGGTTACAGAGCGACCGAACTCCCGTCTACATCTGGTTCTGTAGATTTTGGTAAATTCTTGGCATTCTTACACTCAGGATATTGATTACAAGCGAGAAATGGGCCTCTTTTGGAATTTTTGATATGCATGATTCCAGTTTCACACTGATCACATTTTCCACCTCCGTGCTTCTTCTCAAGTTCCGAAGTTTTTGGATCGAGAATTTTTCCTATCCATTTGACTTCTGGGTAAAGAGAAGATGCAAGAAATGGGCCAAATCTTCCATTTTTTACCACAATAGTACCACCGGCAGGACAGGGTTTTCCTTCGTGTTCCGCTTTAAGTTTTGCGAGATATTCTTCTTCGCCGGGCTTATGGATATTTTCGATAAAATCACATTCCGGGTAGGTGTTACATCCAATAAATCGACCTG
>JBEICN010000018.1:0-19401 GCA_040383945.1 Candidatus Peribacteria bacterium
ATGCTCGTTGGGACGCGCGAAAGTTCCTTGGGCGAGATACTGGAGGTTCAAACGCAAAGTCCACCCATGGTCTCACCAAAAAATCAAGAGTTTGGATGAAATTTGAGTGCGAACCGAGTACCGCAGGGGGGCGTACAAAGGTACGTTCCCCGAGGAAACGCAAGGTTCAAACCCAAAGTCCACCCATGGTCTCACCAAAAAATCAAGAGTTTGGATGAAATTTGAGTGCGAACCGAGTACCGCAGGGGGGCGTACAAAGGTACGTTCCCCGAGGAAACGCAAGGTTCAAACGCAAATTTCGCCAAAATCTTGATTTTTTACCAAGTACGAGCGTACTTAGCCGCAATCCTACGAGCCTCATTTTTACCCAGCTTCTCTTCCAAGACTAGTGCGAGTTCACCATCTTCTTGCCAGAGAGACATGTCAAAATCGATGCCTCGTTCCACTTTGAGCTTGTAGTCACTGTAATTTCCGTATGAGAGAACGACTTCCCCTCTGTCGATAATCCAGAGGTGTGTGGCGAGACGATTAACAAAATATCGGTCATGGGAAATAAACAGGATGGTCCCTTTGTATCCACGGAGTGAGTATTCAAGAGCTTCTCGAGAGTCATAATCGAGATGATTGGTTGGCTCATCCAAAATCAAGAGATTTGCGGGTTTTTGTCCGATTATAGCAAAAAGAATTTTGCTGATTTGACCTCCAGAAAAACTACAAACTTGCTTGTCAAGGTCGTGGAATGTGAACCCATAATACCCCAAAAGTCCCGCGAGACGCTCACGAGAAATATTTCCAACAAGTCGTTCGTAATTGGCATACAGAGTGGTAGAAAAATCAAGCTCTTCATGCATCTGTGAATAATAGACTACTTCCGTTCATTTTCCTTGAACTATTCGACCATCAAGAATTGGAATTTTTCCGAGTATCGTCTTAAGTAAAGTGGATTTCCCCACCCCGTTTTCTCAGATTATCCCAATACGATTACCAGCATAAAGCGTTAATTCGTTGATGTAAAACAATGGGTCATTTCTTCAAATAAAGGCTTCTTTGATAAACAGAACTCGCTCTGAATTTTTTTCTCCAAGATTCCAAAGAAAGGTAGGACGAAAATTCACCTCCGGTTTCTCCAAGAGCTCCACTTTTTCCAAGGCTCTTTCTCGACTTTTTGCAAATCCCGCACGAGAACCCGCACGAAAACGATTTATGAGAGTCTTTTCTGATTTTATAAATTCCTGTTGCTCTTCATAAAGCTTCTCCATCTTCTCAAGATTCTTGCTTCGCTCTTTCATATAAGCTGTGTAGTTGCCATGGTAAACCGTGAGTTTTCCTGAAACAACTTCAAAAACCATATGAGTTGTCCGGTCAAGAAATTCCCGATCATGAGAAATAATCATATATCCCCCCTTCCAGGTTTCCATAAGATATGTTTCGAGCCATTCCACCGACGCGAGATCAATAAAGTTGGTCGGCTCATCCAAAAAAAGAAATTCAGGGCGTGAAAGCAATACCTTTGCAAGGGCAATTTTGGTGCGTTGTCCTCAGGAAACCTCGCTAATGGAACGACCAAGAAGCTCAAAAATTCCAAGCCCTCTCGCGACTCGGTCAATTTCTCGTTCGTAATCATATCCACCAAACATATGATAACGCTCCAGAACCTCCGTATAACGATCGATTCAGCCTGGAGATTCCATTTCAGATTCAGCGAGTTCGAGTGCAGACTCAAGCTTGAGTATATCAGAAAAAGCAAGTCGCAACTCTTCCTTAACCAACATATCCTCGGTATCGAAATGGATTTGTGAAAGATATCCCAAGCTGATACATCCAGTATTCTCAAAAATCGCATCAGGCACTTCAATTTCCCCGGTGATTACTTTCATGAGCGTGGACTTACCAGCTCCATTTGGACCAACCACAGCAATGCGATCGTTTGCATTAAATATCAAAGAAATATCGCCGAGGATCTGAGTCCCGTCGATTTCATATCGAGGAATACGGAGGGATATATGCTTCATCGCAAAGATTGTATGGAGACCCCGCAAAAATGCGAACAGAAAGCATAGAAAAACCGGCCATTACGAGCCGGTCAAAAGGACTGTATCCTTCATGATAGAGCTGATATTTGCACAATGTATCCATGTGCAAATCTTCAGCGACTACTACGCTTTCGCCTCTTTATGCTTCTTCCGGCAAACATCAGCAGCGAGGTAGTTCTCGCACTCGCGCGCCGCTTCATGCTGAGAGAGTGCTTGCCGGATCGCCTCGGAAACACATCCCTTCGGCAAAGTTTCTTGGAGAGCGAGCTACGAAACGACTTGGCATTTTGCACCAAGGCGGCTGGCTTCATGCTTGAAAAATCAGGCAAGGATAGACACTTGATGTCTATCCCAAGACTCCAAAGCGAAGCGTGGAAAAAGTGTGAAGTGATTCCTAAAACTTTCATTTTTGCACCAACCTTTCTGAATTGAAAAATTTCGCATGACTTTTCTATGCATAAAATCAAAATTGTCAACTAAAGTTCTCAATTCCCTGGCAGTTTTTCTTGTGCGAAGCCATCAGCAGACTCGGATATCGATTTCTCCAGAATATATTTGACTATAATAAAATATATGACTTAATTATAAGCGTGTTCGGTAACGAGACATTGCCAACACCATTCGCGCAAGCGTATACTTCCTAACCCATGTGAGACTATGATTCTATAAACATGCAAATGGGGATTAAATAAGCGCTTGCATTGAGGCTGCAACGCTCGGAACCTTCGACCATCCTGTCGGAGGTTTTTGTATAAAAACCTGGTTATCTTTGCAAGTACATGCCATCTCAAAAGCTGTAAAACCGGTAGCCTTCAACTTTGGCAAGCTCGTAGAGTTCCTTTAGTTTATCCAAACCTATGAAAGCAGCGATCATTGGCATGAGCGTACTATTTGGCAAATGAAAGTTTGTGCTGATCTCATCAACCATACCAAACCTGTAGCCAGGATAGATAAACAAAGAGGTCTCAGCGGTGGCGACTCCTTCACAAAAATTTGATCGCACACGAAACCACTCATCTCGAGCAAATGTAGGGCTGTTATCACAAAAAGCGGTGTTAGATTTTGCATCCCACCAAGATCGCACTTCCGGGGAGAATTCAGGCTGATCACGAAGTAGAGGCCATATATAGAGAAGTGATTCCAAATACCTTACCATCGTGGTGCCTATGGCTACAATTTTTTTTCCGGCAATTTTTCTCTGGGCGATTCGTGCAAAAATATCTACTGGAACCAACATGGTCTCTGCATGCATAAAATGATCTCGAATGTCGTTTTGATTGATAATCTTAAACGTGCCAATGCCCACATGGAGCGTGGCGTAGCATATTTCTGATTTGGCGAACGACTGACACGCACTCAGCAAAGTTTTGGTAAAATGCAAAGAGGCCGTGGGTGCTGCAAGTGACCCTGGATTTTGCGCAAATTCTGTCTGATATTGTGCCTGAGCTTCTTGCGATGGTTCAATGTAGGGGGGAATGGGGTACACACCGTATTGGATCAACATATCCATAACCGAAGATGGAGATACCATTTGAAATATTCTTCATTGATAGGTAATTTCTCGAACCTCAAAAATAAAATCTCATAATATAACTTGGGCTCATATGGGAAAACTATCCCCAGGATACACCATCGCCTCAAAAGCATCTGGGGATTGGAGTCCGTCAGATGACACCATATTTAAGTACAGAATCTCACCCTTCTTTTTTTTGCGAGCTCCGCGATATTCTATGATAAAAATATGAGAAATACGCGCTGGCAAAACCTTGGTATCATTTAAAAATACGAGGGATTCTGTGGTAAGAAAAGATGGAAATTGAAAAAAATCACCATGTTGAATCCCACCATCTGAGCTCACCTTCATAAGCCGAGCGCTCTCCGGTGGAGAGACGGGTGTTTGAGCAATTTGATCTGGATTAAGCTCGTAAGAATATGAGCTCAGGAGGAAGGGTGAGTCTTGCATAGCGTGAGGGTATGATTTCCTCAGTACATGTCAAAATTTTCATTCTTGCTTTTTATCGGTTTTACCTACTATAGTGCCACTATGAAGAAACTTCCACTCCTCCTGAGGCCATCAGTGCTCTCAAAACTCCCGATTATACTGCTCTTAGCGATATTTGGTGCGCCGGTACTACTGATAAATCTCAACTACCAACTTGGGTTATTTTTTATAGCACTGTATATTTCATATTGGACCATTAAGGTATTTGAGTCGTACTACTATGTCATCGCTTCTTATTTTGAGCTCTTGGATTATAACTCAAGGAATTTTCAAAAAAACGTGATTCTACTTGAGAATGCAAAACATATCCGCCATGTTATCATTATTCCAATTTATACTGAGCCCTACGATGTCATAGAAGATAATGTCAACGCCATTCTTGCAAACGAGTATCCGTTTATGGATATGGTGACCATACTCCTCGCCACTGAAGCACGAGCTCCTCAGGCGGAGTCACACGCCAAAGCAATTATACAAAAATTTAAAAAATCCAAGATAGAAATTGTGAATGTCGTTCATCCTGCAAACATTCCTGGAGAATGAAAGGTGAAAGGCTCAAATATTAGCTATGCGATACAAGAATATGAACGACTTTGTGAGTCGGATAAGAAACGCTGAAAGCTTGATGCTCACAATACGTATGTTTCGACCATCGACACAGACACCAGAGTTGAGTCAAATTTTTTGGCAATCGTTGCCTATCGTTTTGTCACTACGGAATTTCGAGATCAAGCAATTTTTCAGTATACTCCCGTCTATTCAAATAACTGGTCACAAGGGCATTTTTTCGCTCGGCTTATCGCGATGGGAACCACACTTTGGCAACTCTTTGAGTCACAGAATCCTGAATTTTACCGGAATTTTGCAGTATATGGACAGTCCCTACTGTGTCTTCAAAAGTCAGACTACTGGTCTCGTACTTCCATTGTCGAAGATGGCCTTCAGTATTGGAGAAGCTACTTCGCTTGGAATGGAATGTTTCGCATCGTCAATGTGCCCGCTGTATGTCGAATGGACCTCGTAGATGAAACGAGTGTTTGGAGAACCATCACCTCACAATATAAACAACTTCGACGATGGTCGTGGGGTTGCACGGATGTAGAATATGTATTGCCGCAATTTTACCGAAATGCACAGATTCCCAAATGGGAAAAAATTCGTAAGTGAGTGTATCTCGTTCAGAATCATTTGTTTTGGGCAGGTTGAGCGTTCATGCTATTTTTCATCGGTTATATACCCGGAATATTTGAAAGTTTGAGAACCTCTATCGCAGTCCTGACGGTACCCTTCGCAAGTTCTATCATTTTTACCATTTTGTTCTGTACCGTCGTTTTTCCCGGATTACTCTCTATCCTTATAATGAAGCGATATACAAAGTTTCGTAAGCGAGACTACCTCTTCTGTATGCTTCAATGGCTTCTGGTACCGGTATTAACGCTGACCCTATTTTCCTTTCCAGCTATAGAAAGCCAAATTCGTCTCTTCCTCGGAAAGCGACTGGATTCTTTTGATACAACCACTAAAATGAAGCGAAATTAATGTTATTCAAATGCTCGACAGCTATCACGAAGAAGTACGAAAAAAAAGAAATAACCATGCTATATTTTGGGGGGTAGTATTTGTTTTTTGAATCCTCTTATTCATGTTCTTTCAGGGGTACTATTTTTCTATCTCGGTATGATTTGAGCAGCT
Source organism: Candidatus Peribacteria bacterium (assembly GCA_040383945.1). Lineage (GTDB taxonomy): Bacteria > Patescibacteriota > Gracilibacteria > BD1-5 > UBA2023 > CAIVSN01. The sequence continues at coordinate 5,728 of JBEICN010000018.1, forward strand.
CCTTCACAAAAATAGTCAATCAGAACCCAAACCTCCTCTCAATCAGATACTCAAATCGTTTGGAATTGTGAACCTCAAGGTGAGTCCGACGCCAAAAATTTTCACCTTAAATAATGAACCATACACCAATGGAGATAACAAATTTGTCGACTACGGAGAGTATGAGCTCAAGGTAGAAGAGCCGGGATACATCCCTTTGACACTCAATATAAACCTGTCTCGTAACCACGCTTTCTACCTCAATACGATACGACTTTTTAAGAATCCGAACGAAAAAATATTTGAACGGCCAACACAGAAGATTGAAAAACTTGGAGCTGGATTTTTGAGCTTTGAGTCAAGCGGTAAAATTTTTCAACATCCAATCTACACGAGTACTGGACGACTCATAAACAGCGCCATGATACGCACGAGTAGTTGAGAAATTATCAAAAAAAATATCGAGTGAGAAATCACCTCACTTGGAGAAGGATACTTTATTTACCAAAATAAAGTACATCTGCTCAATCTCGAAGGAATCCTCACCGAAGACGAAACATTCCGAAATATTATTCCTTGCGAGGAAGCAAAAATCGTCCATGGACACATATATTGTCCCAAAGCAAAAAAGTTTCTCACCGGAAAGTACAAAGATCTTCGAGAAAAAATACTTGAAGTCAACTACCAGTTCATACGCACAGAATTCTCGTTAATTCGACTTTGAGGGTCAATGTTTAACAGCTCCACTCCTCTTACTAGCAAGGCGAACTTTACCGGCGAATCAAAGCTCATCACCTATGAAGGAAGACAAGTAATCCTAAATCAGAACAAACTTTACGATATAGAAAATGGATTTAAAGAAATCAAAGCGGAGGGATTTGAGGGAATACTTCAAACCGAAAAATTCTGAGATGAAGTTGTCACCATTTGAAACAAGCAAAACAGTCTATGGGTACGAGTTGATGATGGAAAAAATAGCAGGACAGAAGTTCTGTTAAAAGATTTTAGCGGGAGCAATATCGCCGTATATTCTTTTGACGGAGCCTACATAATAGCTTCTGAAAACGAAGTACTGCTCTACTATAAGTGAGCGAGGTCAGCTTTCCAACTCGCAAAAGGAGAAATTCTCGCCGTCATCGATAAAACCATTCTCTTCAACAAAGACGGACAAACCTATTCTATATCGCTTGAGGATAGCCAAAAATAAGATAGGTCTTTGGTGTGAATAGAGTATACTCATGGAAAGCTTTGAGATATCTCACCCGCGCAGATAGCTGTAGATTCAAAATTTTGCAAATCAGGTAATTTGAACATCATACCATTATGAACCAATTAGATTCAAACGCTCTCGAATCATCTCAATTTCAAAATGTAGTTCCAAAAGACTGAAAATTCTGGTATGAAACCACCATAAATAATGCTCAGTTTAAAGGAATAACTGGGAGTCTCCGTACCGAAAACGGTTCTAGCTATACCTGGAGCGTAAAAGCCTTTAAGAAGTGGAAAAAAGAATTTCAAGCATGTTTTCAAATAGTCCACGGACAACGTCTGAGTACCGCCATTCCAGACCCTTACCAAAGGGAAATGCTCTACAAATCACTTTTAGGAATGGAAGGGTACGATGTGTTTCGAACCGGAAATACTACGAACCATTTGGAAATTGACAAAGCTATACTCGACACCTGTACTGGAGTGGCGATATTATTGAAATAGTGCAAAGTCGTGACACAATTAGTATATGCACTATACTCGATCAATCGGAGCAATCTTAATATTCAAGCGCTTAATACCTCGACTCCCCCCCGTAAACGCTATATCCGCAACATCCCCCTTTACGGCGACGATTGTGCCGACTCAGAACTGAGGATGTTTGACTTTTGTTCACACCACAAAATCATCCGTGTTATTGATGCGTGCGCGTGCTGAAGAAGCGGTAGTCGCACTGTTTGTTGCAGTACGGCTTCAAAGCCAATCATACGACCCCGTTATACGATCCGACTGAAGAGACTCTGCGTGCGAATACGCACCATGATTCCAGCTTCCCGAACCGAACTGATACTTTGGCTCAATAACTTGGCTTTCCAAAAGTTCTGGCGGAAGTTCCTTGATAAACTTCGATCTCGGGTTTGCCGAATATGTCCCAAATCGATATCGTTCGCGAGCACGGGTAATATAGAGACGCTTTTTCGCGCGGGTAATGGCTACGTACATGAGCCGGCGCTCTTCTTCCAACTCCTTTGGTTCAAGAAATGTTCGAGAATGAGGAAATAAACCATCTTCTGCACCAGAAATAACCACATTCGTAAACTCAAGCCCCTTGGCAAGATGAACGGTCATAAGCGAGACTACTTCCTCTCATGTAGCATCACGATCAGCATCTGTAATAAGTGCAATATCTTCCAAAAACATGGCAAGCCCCTCCCCTCCGACCAATCCATCGTAGCGACTGGCAAGGTTGGCAAGTTCTTTCAGATTATCGTGCCGGTTTTCAGCATCCTCCTTACCATATTCCAATTCTAGGTATTCACGGTACCGTACTTGTCGTAGTACTTCTTCAATAAGCTCCATTACAGATCGAGTTCGCGCAGTATCAGCAAGACTTTCGTACATGAGATAGAAATTCCCTAGTGCCGTTTTTAGCGCTCCGCTAAAAATTCCCATATCGACCCCATGACGTATGGCTGTAATTGGATCAGCTCAAATATCATCTGCTACATCGAGAATTTGTTCGAGTGATTTTTCTCCAATTTTTCGGCTTGGCACATTGATAATACGAGAAAATCAAATTCGATCCGAGCGATTATGCAAGAGTCGAAGGTAAGACAGCACATCCTTCACCTCCTTTCGTTCATAAAATTTCACACCTCAGAAAATACGATATGGTATATTTTTTGAAATAAGTGCTTCTTCGATTGATCTTGACTGAGCGTTGGTACGATAGAGTATAGCCCAGTCACGGTACGTTTGACCTTCTGCCAGAGATTCCGTAATACGCGCGACGATTTCTCGACATTCTTCCTTTTCGTCAGCAGCTTCAATTTCAATAATCTTATGCCCTTGAACATTATCGGTCCACAGGGTCTTTTCGAGTGCATTACGATTGAACTTAATGAGAGCATTTGCGGCTTCAATAATAGTTTTTGTAGATCGGTAATTTTGCTCTAACTTTACTACAGTCGCATTTGGATAGTCCCTCTCAAAATGAAGGATATTTTTGATGTTTGCTCCTCGCCAACTGTAAATTCCCTGCCAATCATCTCCCACCACCGCTATATTTTTTGTATGGCTCGCGAGCAATGTAACAATCTGATATTGAATTTCATTGGTATCCTGATACTCATCAACCATAATATATGAAAATCTCCCATGAAAATATGCTAACACTTCCGGAAGGCGTAACAACTCATACACCTTCAGGAGAATATCGTCAAAATCGAGCGCATTCATGGCCCGCATTCGCAATTCTAGATCGGCATAGACATCTGCCGCAATCGCAGAAACATACGACTGAGCAATACGACGCATGCCGCTGGGATCCATTCCGTCGTTCTTGGCACTGGAAATCATGGCAACAATTTGCTTTGCGGGAACTTCTTTCTCATCAATTTGCTTCTCGGCCAAAATAATCTTTATGAGCCTCACTTTGTCATCTTCATCAAATATTACAAAATTTTTAGAGTATCCGATGCGGTCGATAAATAGTCTCAAAAAATAGACTCCCATGGAATGGAAGGTCCCAACAAGCGGAGCACCGCTCTCACGGTAGAGGTTTATCTGGCTATACTCAATGCCAAGTTTCTGGCCAATGCGGTCGCGCATCTCACGAGCGGCCTTGTTGGTAAAAGTTACACAAAGAATAGACTCTGGAGCGATACCGACATTGAGAACGAGATGTGCCACTCGTTCGGTCAGGGTGTGAGTTTTTCCAGCGCCAGCACCGGCCAGTATGAGAAGCGGTCAATCTATGTGGTTGACCGCTTCTTGTTGTCGTTCATTAAGCATGACGAGAGTATATCAAAAACCCTATGAAATGCGAGAGGTTTTATAGAAAAAATATGAAAATTTGGAGAGTAGTATACTATCCTCGCTTCAATACCCCCCAAGCCTGAATCATGCGGGCAGCATCGGCTCGAGTGACAGCCTTAGCGGTTTGTACTCCTGCTCGTGTGAATTTGGTATCTGCAATAAATTTCTTCACGGGTCCATTCTTTCCGTACACCTCATATCCTACTTGATAATCCCCAGTCAATCGCATCATCATAGCTATAAGTTCTGCTTTCGTAACGGATTCATTTGGACGAAAGAGCCAACCTGCGGTAATGATTCACTTTGCCTGAAATGCGGTAATATATCCCAATGCCGCATCATCCAAAGGAACATCTGCGAAGGGTGAACGCACCCCTGGTTGCGCTTCGACATCAAATACTCATGCAAGATAGAGAACCGCCTCTCGCCGTGTCATGGCTTGAAATGGTCGAAATACTGATTCATTTTGTAGCACTGGAACCGCTTTGGACTTCAAATACATAGCAGATTTTGCATAGGCAGCTCTGCTTGATATATCTTCATATGCGGTAATTGAGTTTGTAGCAGCTACTATATCTTCAACTGACTTCGTAGTGGTGAGAGGAGAAATTTGAGTGATAGACAGTGGAGCTGAGACAGGCCCGGGAAGTTCTGGCGCACTCCAAAGCTCATTAGGTGTATCTTTTGTCGCAGTAGAGGGAGGTACCGGCACAGAAGTAACAAAATTTTGAATCGGCGGAGGCGTGCTTCCTGCTACCTTGATTTCACTCACGGATGGGTTAGATACAGAAAATGATGCATCTACTAACTCTTGGACAAATTCCATCGGATGTACGGTAAACTTCATAGCATTTTCCTTACCAAGACCGAGATTTACAGCTTCAAAAAAGTTAATCTTAAGATTTCTGAGATCCTGAAACGTGTATGGCCAGTAGCTATGAAATGGAGCATCGGCAGTATCGATTTGAAAATGAAGATGTGGTGTAGTGGTAATTCCCGTCATTCCAACTTTTCCAAGAATTTCTCCTTTACGGATACTTGTACCCTCGACAACAAGTACTGATTCCAAGTGCAAATAACTAGAATAGTAACTCGCGGGGGGATTTCCATTGAAACTCACCGCATCATGTCGTATGACAACGTACTTACCATCGGCATTTTCAGTATTTACTACCTTGGTAACAATTCCGTGAGCGATGGCCATTACGGGTGTTCCAAGCGGAGCTCGAATATCTACCCCCAAATGGGATCCGTCATATTCTTTGAAGTTCATACGATAACTCCCCATGTAAGGAGTGAGGAAAGTTGCACGCGCCATGAGGGCAATCTTATCATTGGCATCCTCTATTTCCAGAGTTTGAGGATCATACACTGGTAGCTCAATAAAGTCCGATGCTGCCACATTTTCATACCGAAGTGATTTTGTCAAATTCCCAGAAATAAGCCAATTCGGAACATACGCAATAGGGCTTACCGTACCATCAAATGTGGGAACTTTCACATTGGGATATTCGAGAACGGATCCCTTCAAAAAGGGAAATCCTGTCGAAATCAAAATATAAAACATCAGAAGACCAAGGTTAAAAAGCCAGAGTCGACGGATATTTATCGGGAGAAGTACAAAAGCTAGCATAAAAAAAGAAATGTTCCCATGGATGCTACCATAAAATTTTCAAGGAAGCAAAAAACCACCAATTAGAAATTTGTATTTATGTATTTTGCATATACTGAAAAAATATGGCCTAATATTGCTATGAAAAAATATCCTGTATCACCTACGGAAACGTATCCTAACAATATGGGAACGGATCTTTCAGCAGTAGGAAAAATTCAGGAATGAACCAATTTTGATGAGGCAGTATCTGGAAAAACTGTAGTTTGAGTAAAAACAGCAATATCTCTAAAAGTAGATGAATTATACGGTAAACCCCTCCAAAAGCAGATACACATGGTATCAACGGGTAGCGATGATGTGGTTCGCTCAGAGTTGCTACCGTCAAACCAACCTCATTTTGCCTATAATATTGATGCCCTCCAACCATCTATGAATCTTTGAGAAGATATGCATCGAATTCTCAAAGAACATCCTGAAGTAACTGAACTGCACTTTTCATCATTGTTTCCGAGCAAAAGCAAAAAGATGCTCATGGAGATTCTTTCGGAGAACCGACCTCTTCTAGGGATATTACGAATACTGCCGGGTTGACGGGTCGATACGTATGTGATACGATGAGTGAAGCACGATAACGATATTCTCTCTCAGCAGATTGTTGATGAGATTCTCTTTGAAATCAAAGAACACCTCATACAGGCACTGACTCAACATTTCTGACAAGAAAAGCTACTACGTATTACAAGTAGTCATAACAAAATCACTGTAGCTCTCCCAAAAGAGAGCGATACCAAACTCTTCTCACAAAAAAAATTGAACGCTATAGTGCAACAAGCCATAGCAGAAAAAAGTTCCGTATTAAAACATTGTGCTGAGCGATTTCAAAAGACACCCGAAGAGATTCAAAAAGTTGTGGCAAGTATACGCATCGGAGGTTGAGTGTCACAAGTCTCGGAGAAAGGAGATGATTTGAGCAAACTCGAGGCCGTATATAAAAGTGAAATACAGGCGAGATGAGGAGTATTTTGAATGCAAAGCGTTAAGCGTATGAAACGCATTAAGATGCTTGAGCAAAAGTTAGCAGAAGAATTTCATGAGGTCCAATTTCAGCATGGAAAGTATTTCTATCCAGTGATCATCTTGGATATGTATGGCAAATCCCGACCACACCCTCTGCTTATAGATTTGATTCGAAAACCCGGAGGGAAAGAAGTAATCGAGCCTGAAAATCTCAGAAATCAGATTGAGCTGTATCTCACCGCTCTCAATCAGGAGCTTGATTATATTGCACCTGCTTTGGATTTTGATTCTGGTTTTGAAGAAGCACATAGAATCGAAGAGGATTTTCAAAAAGGAATTATTCGTCGTCAATCTATTGAAACCACATATAAAAAGTCATTGTCGAAGTCGGCATTTTTTCAAAAAATAGAAGGCAGAGACGGTGTTTGTGTGATGCTTGATGTCAAGGGCATGTTCTCCAAAAATAATTCAGCATTTATTAAGCTCAGCGAAATGATTGCAGATACTGGAAAAACGGTTTCTACTCTAGAAAGACTTGATGCTCTCGGGAACATTACTCGAGCATTCATTCGTTGAACGGAAAATATCGGGAGAATTTATCCAAATATGTTGAGTTCGCATGGAGGAGATGAATTTATTTTCTTTATCGAGTGAGCTGGATCAAAAGACTTTTCTAACATTTTGTGACACACCAAACTTGCTCTTGGTGATGAGGGCTTTGACATTAGAACCTCCATTCGTGAATCTACCGGTTCAAAGGGGGTTTTTGAAGCCTTGGATGGTGAGACAAAAATTGCAAAAATAATCGAGAGCCTATGAAGACTTCCAAATGGAAAGATACCTACTATGCTTCGGCATGTCGAAGTTTCAACAGCATCTCTATCGGCAGATTTTGTAGTGAGTGAACTTGCTCGAAGGAAGAAGGGGGTGGAAAAAGTATTATACTGACTCGACGGAAAGTTATTTGAGGAGAGTACGCTGGAGCTCCGGTGATTCAACGTCCAGTTCAAAAAAACCGGAGACGAAAGTATCAGCATTTACGCATACCCCCGTGTCACTTTAGATTCATAATCATAACCTATATGCTCAATACCAATAATGAAAACTCTGGGATGGAAACTCAGAATTACCAAAATGGAAAGACACTACTTTTGAATGACTTGTCTCATGAACCTTTTTTGAGATGAAAAATTATTCAAGGGGTTATGAGTACTGAACAGACGAATTCCATAAATCCTACGAGTACAGAAGCTTTTTTGGATGTATACTTTAATGCATATCTTGGTGAGCGAAGGGCATTTTCTGGCGATCCGGAAGATCCTGGAAGAATAAGCTGGCTTTCGTATATGTGAGATCAGATTTCCTCTAGCTACCACAAAAATCCTGCCGAAATATCATCTGAAAGCAAAGACATAATATTTGAAGCGTTCAAACGATTTTTGGAATTGTATGTTACGAGAAAAATAGATTCACTACAAGAGACTATACCTAATCCACTTGAATCAAATACCAAGAAGTCCGTACAGGATATTATCGAATAGATTTCTATCTATCAGCAAGGGAATTTGGGTGTTATGCTCAAAATTTGAATAGCATAACATCTCCGTCAAGTACTATATATTCCTTGCCTTCCATTCGTACTTTTCCCTTCTCGCGAGCCAATCCCCAACCACCAGATTCTACGAGATCATTCCATTTTACTACATCAGCTTTGATAAACTTTTTTTGAAAATCGGTATGTATCACTCCAGCAGCTTCTGGGGCGGTCCATCATTTCTTAATAGTCCATGCCCGCACCTCCATCTCTCCAGCAGTAAAATAGTATTGTAGACCAAGAAGATTATAGCAAGTCTTGATGACGATGTCCGTCGGATTGAAGTGTATCCCCAGTGCCTCAAGATACTCCTTGCGGTCTGCCTCTGAAAATTCCATCATTTCAAGTTCAAGCTTGGCGCTGATGGGCAATACTGGAGCGCTTGCATCAACCCCGGTCATATTTCGCAATTCTGCTTCCGTCTTCAGGACTCCTTCCTCATCTACATTTACTGCATAAATAAATGGCTTATTAGTGAGCAAAAATAGATCCCTGAGCAGGTCTGATTCATCCGGACTTCTTTCAAAATTGATAGCGAGCTGGCCTGATTCGAGATGCGGCTTAAGACGCGCGTAAATTTCAGTACGCGCCTTTGCTTCCTTGTCTCCAGAGCGTGCTTTTTTATCATTTTCACTCATTCTACGCTCAAGAGAATCAAGATCTGCGATGATGAGCTCTGTATTGATAACTTCAATGTCTCGCCTTGCATCAACTGAGCCACTTACATGGTGTACATTACTATCAGAAAAGCCTCGAACTACCTGAAGAATCGCATCTACTTGACGAATGTGGGAAAGAAATTTGTTTCATAGTCATTCTCACTTTGAGGCTCATTCAACCAGCCCTGCAATGTCAACGAATTCCACATTTGCTGGAACAATTTTTGCACCATTCACAGTAACTCGTAGCTGTTCCAGTCTTTCATCATGAACATTCACCATGCCCACATTGGGCTCTATGGTACAAAATGGAAAATTTGCAGCTTCTGCCGCATACGATTTTGTAAGAGCATTGAACAAAGTTGATTTCCCAACATTGGGAAGTCCGACGATACCTACTTTCATATGTTAATATTGTTCTAATTGATTTGGAGATCACCCCACGGTCGCAGTAGTCGAAAGAGGCTTTGATCCAAACTCCCGAAAAACTACATAGAAAGCAATGAGGGTTATCACGAGCAAGAATATCCCTACAAATCGAGTAACTGGTCGAACTTGAGTCGAGTATTCTCGAAACTTATAAATATGAATCTTCGCTACAAGATAAAAACCCCAAACGAGAAACAAAACACATATAAGATATGCGAAATAGAGCCAAAATGCAATCATGAAGATATGCTAATAGAAAAAACTTAAAAAACAACAGTATCTCACAAAACACCACATTACACCGGAGCAATAAGCGTAAAAAATTCGTTTTTCTTTTTGAGCCATCTTGGCGACTGTCGACACAAGTTATCTGCATCTCGCATGTCAAAGAGAAATTCCTTGATACCCTCTTCAAGAAATATCGTATTCTGACTCCCTTTAACAAAAATGACTTTTTGTCACTCGGTCTCATATAAGAGTTCTCGAATTCGCTGACCTGCAATTTTTGAGTTGGCAAAATGGAAAACTCGAGACTCCCCAAGGGCTTGTTTTGTGGTTTCGTAGACATATTTTTGCATCTCTTCTCCTACCAAGATAAGAAATTTTGGAGAGAGAGCCACTATACGATCCGCAATGTCACGGTGAAGTTCCTCAGACTCTTTCCCGAGCTCGCGCATATCTCAGATACACAAAAGCTTGTGGAGTTCTTCTGGAAGCTCTGAGAGATATTCAATTCCTGCCGAAATTGCTTCATGACTTCCATTATAACTTCCGTCGATTATGGTAGTTTCATTTACTCCATGCAAAATAGATCCTCTCCCCTTTTGTGGCACAAGTTCTTCGAAAATGGATGAAATCTCGCGAATATCTTTATTCAAAAAGTGTGCGAGTGCAAATACTGGGAGAATATTATATGACTGATGAGATCCAACCACGGGTACTTTTACCGGAATACGCACTTCGGCGCTTTCGACCTCAAACACCAATCATTCGAGTGTTGATTGTACATCAACCACACGAAAATCCACGGGCTCAACAGACTTTCGTCAAAAAGTGAGTACATGTTCGTGCGGATGTTCAGATACATACCTTCGTATTTTTGAGTCATCCGCGTTGATGATACAATTTTTAGACTTTGGTATCAGTTTTAATTTTTCAGCCACATATTGATCATAGCTCTCAAAATTTGCGACATGGTTCTTTGATATTGCGAGCAAAACTGCAACATCCGGCTCACAAATACTGGTAAGGTAATCCATTTCGCCAGGATGATCAATGCCATATTCCAAAACAAGGTACTTTGGATACTCTTTTTCAAAAAATGCCATCCAGAGACCTTTAGCAAAAACCGCCATCCAAAGAAACGGATTATTATGGGGTGAGGCAGATTGCATAATCGTAAGTGGCACTCCGTATTCTCCATTATAGTTGTGAAGAGATACTCCGACATTATAATTGCCATACAGTGCTCCAAGTGCATCCGAGAGGAAATGAGCGGTCGTTGATTTTCCTACGGTACCAGTAATCGCCACTACGAAGGGGCGGTGACGTCGAATGATTCTGAGAGAAATTACTCGAAGTATTTTGAGAACTAATTGTTTCATAAACACGCACAGTATAGCCAACTTAAAAATAAGTCAAAATATAGATTTTTCGTGTCGATGGGCAAAATCTGTCAAAAGTCTATTTGCGTTCATGGAAAACTCTCTATAATACAATGCAAGTATCAATTACACCCCGCTTATGGCGCAAATTACAAAAGATGGTTTTGTATTTACCATTATAGATGAAATCGAACAACAGTATGCCGAACTCGTAAAACTTGTCCTCGCAACTGAAAGCATGGACAACTCTGAAAAGCAATATTGGTTTGATATTCTCCCCTCTATGACTGACGATCAGATTGATCGACTCTTTGACATACTTGAGACAGAGAGAAAAAAACTAGAAGAGCTTGAGATGCGATATCAAGAAGAAATTCAAAACCTCAACGAAAAACATCTCATAGAGTGGCAAGAGTTTCAGTCCAAAGATACTCGAAAAAAGGTATCTGAAGCAGAAGCAAAAGATAAAAATAATGACGATACGGACAGCATCCTTTCCATGCTCAATAACATCTAACCCATAAAGTCCGACTCAACTCGGACTTTTTGAAAATCATGCTTACCTCGCGCATTTACAAGCACCATCCTGACGAGCAAACTCTGCAGGTGGTTACAAAGAGAATTCAAATCAACGAAATTTCCACGCTCTATTTTCAAATTTTTTCAGAACAAAGCGCGGTTATTGCTCTGGTTGAGTCGCAAATAGTAGAACTTTGTTCTGATTACCAGCTCCGAAAAGAAAGCGAAGATATTTTCTTTACCAAGCTGCTTTCTTGACTGAATCGTCTTATATCCAGTCAATCCAGCACATTTTCAAAATCAGGAATGCGTGCCTTTTTGGGAATTTTACGAGGTTCAGAATTATTATTTTCAGTATGCGGAAACTACCAGGCCTATCTCCAGCAGGAAGACTCGATTATTAACATCGCTGATGGTATGAGTTCCGGTATCATGGAATTTTCTTATGTATCGAGTGGCTCCATACTTCCAGGAAATAGCCTTTTCGTGTGTAATCGTGATTTGCTCAGCTTTCTCACGAGCGAAGATTTGGAAGAATTCAGTCTCGACCACGACCCATCTATTATTGAAAATCTCATTTCCCGTGAGGCAACTGACGAAGTCGTTGACTGCCTCTTGTTCTTTTATGACGAAGCAACGGTTGCGGACCCACTCAAGCGATTTGCACGCTCAGGCCCAAGTTTTTTGGAGACTACATGAGATCTTGTCGTATCAGGATATCGCTCAATGGTTCAGAAAATTCAAACTCTGCAACTCAAAGAACGTTATGAAACCATCATATCCCACCCAAAAATACAATCGTTTATCAAAAAAAAGGAGGTTCGAATCGGCATGTTTGGGGTCGGTATCGGAGTTTCACTCATTCTCCTGATGCTGATTATACGCTCCGTATTTTACACAAGTATGGTAACAGCAGTTCCAGAAGAATACAAAACAAAACTCATAGAAGCTGAGCAAATAATCGGAAGATCTACTCGAGATATGGCAAATCGAGAGCTTTTCAAGCAAAATCTTTCCAAGGCAGAATCTCTCATTTTTGAAGTACGAGATAAAAAAATGTTTGCTAACGATGTAAAAAGCCTACTAGAAAAGATTTCCGTTCTCAAGCGCCAATTGAACGCCATCGAAAGTATCGACCTTGAGAATCGACCTGTGGACTTCAACCTCCCTGAGGGTACAGAACCAGTTACACTTTTGGAACATACCAAAAAATTCTACATCGTAGCAAAAACAGGAGTATACGGACCTTTTGTAAAAGGAAATGAAACAAAATTTTCTCCATTTCCCGATAAAGAATTGGCAAAAAGTGCCGATATTACTCCAGAGGGAAACATTATGATTCTCACCGAAAACAACAAAATCATCCGATTTGCCAAATGAGAATTTAACTACATGAATATAGAGTGACAAACGACATGGCAAACGAGTTCTAGTATAAAAGCATTCATTGGAAACATCTATCTTCTCTCGGAAGATGGTAAACAGATTTTCAAACACCGACCAAGTATAGTCGGATTCAGCGCAAAGATGCCAATGATTGCCGGATCACCACTTATTGGTAAAAACCTTTTGGATTTTACGATTGACGGTGGGTTTTATGTGCTACAATCCGACCTTACACTCGAAAAGTACACCACTTCCCCATCATTTTCTCGTGCTGGAGTCGTGCTCAACAAACTCCCAGACAACTATGGAATCTCGAGTGATACTCCTGCAAAAATCTTCTCCACATCAAGCTCAAACTTTGTTTACATGCTTATCGACGGACGAGTGCTGATTTTTGAACCAGATTCCAAAGTTTTTAAGAATGTTCGGAACTTGAAATATCTCGGACAAATCGAAGTTACTGGACATGACATACGATCGATACTCGCTCCAAAAGACGGAGAAATCATGGTCGTAACTCAAAAATGAATCTCGAATATCAAATTCGAAGTTTCCGACAGTAAAATTATTCTCCGATAATGACATATATTTCTGAGGGAATCTTGATTGAAAAAACAGAAATTCGAGATCGAGAGAAGTCGTATCTCATCCTCAGTAAAGATTTTGGGAAAATGAGATGATTTTACAAGGAATCTCCAAAATCAATTCAATGTGATATCGGCAATATTATCGAAATAGCCATCGAGAGAAAATGAGAGGTCAATAACATAAAGTCCTGTCGACCAAAACAAAGTTTCCGCACGGAAAATCTTAGCTTTGAAAGTTTACACAAATTTCTACTGATTC
>JBEICN010000019.1:0-19209 GCA_040383945.1 Candidatus Peribacteria bacterium
TGGATCCAACCGGTATCTGGATGGCACCAAGAAGCTCGGAATAATTTTCCAAAGTGATGCTCGTAAGTGAGTATCCAATGTCAACAAAACCATTTGGATCAAATATTTCCAACGAGTCTGCTTGCGCTTTGGTCAAAGCGATCGGAGTCGGAACAAAAGAAAGGACTTTTTTATCAATATTTCGAGCAATGGAAGTATAGAGATGAAATGTGGTGGTAGGTATAAACACATTGCATACTGTCAAACTGATATTCTTTCCAGTAAATCCAATAGGATTGGAAACCTTTTTCCCATCTATGGTAATCGAAGTGAGCGAGGTGGTAATAAGTTTCATCTGGGACTCATCTTCGAGGAGGAGAGAACTCATTTTTGGCTTCGCTTTTTCGAGAGACTTTTGTTCAATCTTCGCTACCATATTATCTATTTCTTCCATGTCCAAAGCTTGTGTCTCATGATCGCGCACATAATTCATAGAAAAAGTGTCAGCAACGAGCGAGGGGGATTGAATAGAAAAAATGCAATTGGGAACTTCCTGCTGATAGTTTTTTTCGATTTTTCCAATAGCCTTCTGTAAGGTTTCGCTCACACCTTGAAGGTCTGAGATATCTCAACCAAACATATGCTTGCGACTCTGCCGAATGGAAGCATGCTCCATAATACTCAAGTTACCTCACTCAAGTTCGCACAACATTACCTTAATTCTCGTAGACCCGATATCAATTACGAAAAAACGGTCATTTTCGGAGAGCGTTCTGATTTGAAATCGCATGTACTATAAGTGCATCGAAGCTTTTAGCTGAGCAATCCGGGAATCCTTGCCGGCTCGCCTGAGGAGATCTTCCGCTTCATCGATTGAGTGTTTTTCAGAGATGAGTGCTTCGGCAAGATCCTCCATAATCATAGTATCTTCTGGTGCGATATTCAGCGCTCGTTTGAGAAGAAATATTCCTCGCTCACCCTTTCCTGTTTGAGTATATGCCCAACCGAGATTTCTGAGAATTTCTGGATTATTTGGGAAAAGCGCATTCGCCTGTTCCAATAAACTAATTCATTCTACAAAGTTCCCCAGAGTGACAGAAAGATATCCCAAGAGGTACATGCCAGTGGCAGACTCTGGATTGAGAACGCGAGCAACAAGAATGGTTTCATAGGCTTTGACCATATCTCCGAGGAAAAGATAGATGTCGCACAGTTCTTCGTAGAGCCGGTAATCATCCGTATAATCACGGAGGAGTCGCTCTACAATTTCCTTTGACTCTTGGTATTTTCCTTGAGCCTTAAGGGTTTCAATTTGGTCGATATAGTGAATGAGTCCGTCGGTTGTTTGCATATCGTTATCATACGATGATTGCATCGGTTTTCAAGAAAGAAAATAGAGAAAATTTGAAATGTATTGCTACTCAATAAACCCGTTTTTCTGATAATCCACCATTTCTCGGTACGAAGGAGCTCTTTCGTAGAGTTCTTGATGTGAACCAGAATCAAGAATTTTTCCGTTTTCCAAAAGATATATTCGATCTGCCCGCTTAATAGTAGAGAGTCGATGCGCAATAACGATGCTGGTTCGATTTTTCATGAGTCTTTCCAGTGCTTCGGAAACCAATTTTTCTGTTTTTGCATCGAGTGCGGATGTGGCTTCGTCGAGAATGAGTACCGAAGGATTCGCCAAAATGGCACGCGCTATGGCAATACGCTGTTTCTCACCTCCGGAAAGCTTTAGTCCCCGCTCTCCCACCAAAGTATCAAATCATTCTGGTAGTGACTCCACAAAATCTAGAATGTTTGCCTCTCGGCAAGCTTCACGAATTTCTTCAAGCGTTATCCCATCTCGGACAAATTCAAGATTAAAACGAAGGGTGTCATTGAAAAGCGTAGTATCCTGAAATACGGCCGCAAACTGATGACGAAAACTCTCCAATGTGAAATCCTGTATCGAAATTCCATCTACCGAAATTATCCCCTTGGTAGGCAAATAAAATCTCGTGATCAAATTTACAATAGTTGATTTTCAAGAGCCAGTATGTCAGACGAGCGCGATCTTTTCTCCTCTTCTAATCGTCATATCCAATCCTTTGAGCACCGCACGAGACGTTCCAGGATAGGTAAACGAAACCTTCTCAAAAAGAAATGATTCGTATGTTTTTGGGAATTCACGAGTGCCAGTATTGACTTCATTCGGTAAGTCTAGAATTTCCTGATATTTGGAATAATTCGCGGTCAAACGCACCACGTCTCGATATATGCTTTCGAGTTGTAAAAATGGTGCCGCAAGTTTGTTGGCAATGGTAACAAACAGAATGATATCACCAAGCCCAACGAGCCCTTTGGTATAAAAAAACAACGAAACGGCAAGCACAAAAAGACTGAGAAATAGATTGACCCCCTGCGCAAATGCGTCCAGAAAAGACCAAATATAACTGAGCTTTGCTTGAGCTTTTGCCGCGGCAATCACGGAATTCTGATTTAAGGAAACTGCATAGTTTATACGGTGAAACAGTTTCACTACCAGAATATTCACAATGCTGTCTCAGGCGAAAGAATATACACGATCCCATAGCTTTGAAACGGCAATTTGCGCCTTATGAACATGATTTCAGAGGTAGAGAGGGCCGATCATAAGTATCGGGGTCACCAAAAGCAGCGTAAGAGTGAGTTGCCAGTTAACAAAAAATACGAGCCCAATATACCCGATGAGCAGAAGTGCGGACTTGGAGGCATTGAGAAATATTTTATGTGTAACTGCATAAGAAGCACTGGCTCCACGATCGAAAATCTTAATCTTTTCCGCATTGTTCATCTGAAGATGGAAGCTATAATCCTTACTCAGAAAGCTCTTCATGCCAGACCCAAAAACCATAGAACATTGGAGATTCAAATGGTAAAGACAATAATAATTCCGAAATAACTCAACAAAAATTGATATCACCACCGTTCCACCCCAAATCCCCACAATCGGAACCATTACAGAAATCGCCTCTTCTTTGGACAGATTTCATGAAAGACTATCTACAAGAATTTTGTATACATATGGCTCAACGAGCTGAGCACAGACTACCACTACCGTGGCTGGCAGTATCCACCAAATTTTGGAAAAGACCGCGCGATATTCTCCTATCATGGACCGAACGAGCGAAAAAATAGTGCGTTGAGATTCCATAAAAATTACATTAAAAAAAAAGACTAGGAGATCACACTTTACCAAGATTCGCTGCTTTATCTATCTCACTTCCATATACTCTTTCCTTTCTCTGTAGCCAAAGATTCTCCATTTTCCTTGAGGGCAAGTTGCCCACAGGCAGCATCAATGTCGTCTCCCATAGTATGCCGGACTGTGGATGGAATTCCTACTTTTTCTAACTCATGTTGAAACTTGGCGATGATCAGCTTAGAAGTAGGAAGCATCCCCGTGCCCATGATCCCCTCTCCGGGATTGTATGGAATAAAATTCACATGAGATAGGCGGTCTTTGAGTAGGATTGCCAGCTCTCTTGCATATTCGATGCGATCGGTAATGCCCGAAATCATAATATACTCGTAGAATATTCGTTTGTTCGTTTTGGCCACATATCGATCGAGAGATTCCATCAATTTGTCAATCGGATAGGTATTTTCTACCGGCATAATCCGTGCACGCGCGGCATCATTTGGAGCGTGGAGAGAAACGGCCAACGATACTTGAGGTAAATCCTCGGCGAATTTGTCGATTCCAGGAATGATTCCACAGGTAGAAACCGTAACTCGTCGTACTGAAATGTCGAGTTTCTTCTGGGAAGTGATCACTTCGATTGAGCGCTTAAGATTCTCGTAATTCAAAAAAGGTTCTCCCATTCCCATGTACACGATATTTCGAAGTCTTTTTCCCTCTGCATGAAGCACATCTGCGGCATGTATCACCTGTTCGACAATTTCAGAAAAATCAAGATTTCGTATAAGTCCGAGTTTTCATGTGGCACAAAAAACGCAGGCCATAGGGCAACCCGCCTGAGAACTCACGCAGAGAGTATTTCTTCCAGAAAGATGCCGCATGATGACGGCCTCGATCATTTTATCATCGTGCGTCTTAAAAAGAAATTTGGTAGTCTGTCCGTCTGCCGAAGTGGTACAAGCGTGCACTCGAAGTGATGTATAATAACAATTAGTGCCAAGAATTTCTCGAACTTCCTTGGGAAGAGTTTCGATCTGCGAGAAATTTTTGATAAAGTTCTTGTAGAGAGCATTTTCAATTTGACCATATCGAAACGGCTTATGGCCATGTGCCAAAAGAAGATCTTTTACACGAATTTCGTCGTGAATCGAAAATAGATCTCGTGTCAACGGTACTAAAATGATAAGAGCAAAATTGCGGTCAGAATACCAATACAACTTCCTATAAATGCCTCTCTCGGCAAATGACCGATGGACTCGTTAAATTCCCATTCATGAACATTTGTCATGCTGTTGAGAGCCTTGGCGTGTTGTCCAGCTTCAAACCTTACATTAATCGCATCGTAAATAATAATACAAGCGAAAACGAGACAGATGAGGAAAATATCATTCGTCACCCCCCATTTGATACCGATAGCTGTCGTGAGTGATGTTACAAGTGACGAGTGAACCGAAGGCATTCCCCCGGAACCGAACATATTCCTTATGCTGAAATTCTTGTTATACGCCATAACCAACCCTTTGACCGCTACCGATACAAAGAAAGAAATAATGGGAATAAAATACAAATGATCCCAGAAAAAATTCATATTATGAGATTGAGATAATGGTAAATTCAAAAGATCCTGCGTGCGATTTTCCACGCGCGATTTCCCCGACTTCCTTTCCGATAAGTGCGGCTCCAATAGGCGATTCGTTGGAGATCTTATTTTCAAAAATATCCGTTTCCGTAGGTCCCACAATGCGGTACGTAACGACATCTCCTTCTTTATTTTTTATAGAGACGGTATTTCCAATACTTACCCCCTTATTTTTTCGTGTTGCTTTCTTTTCGTCTACGAGCTCATAGTTCTTGAGAATTTCATCAAGCTCGATAATTCTCAGCTCCAATTGTGCCTGCTCGTTTCGAGCATCTTCATACTCAGAATTTTCCGAAAGGTCACCAAAACTGATCGCTTCCTTGAGTTTTTCTGCGACTTCAAGACGCTTTTCTTCTTTGAGATGTTTGAGTTCTGTTTGAATTTCAAGAAGACCGGATTGGGTCAAAAGAGTTTTCTTTGCCATATTATTTATGAGTGAGTAATTTTTTGAGTCGTGGATAAAAAGTTTTTGAAACCTCAAATCCGTATGCTTTGCCATCGAGAGCCGTAACAAACCGAACAGTGGTATCTCTGGAATTAGTTGGGTTTAAGAAGAAAGACGCCTCGAAAAACGAATCCGTCTCCTTTACACCGTATACATTACTGGCAAGTTTGAGGTTTGCAAGAATTACCGGGTAAGAATCCGCAAAAGCGTAGATATTGAGTTTATTTTTTTCGTCTCTGTAGGTGGAGTAGTCGAGATTGGAATATATTTTTATGTCGAAGATTCCCTTGTTATCAACTTTCTTGACGAACACATCCGGCATAAGCTTGGCTTGGAGCGGTATGCTCAAAGGAAATTCCTTTGGTTTGGGAGTCTCAACAGCAACCGTGACCGGAGTAGGTAACTCAGCTACTCGAGGAATCGATCCAGTACCTACTGACAGACTCGAAACCGCTCCAGTCTGCGCAATAGCATTGAGTCCTATCGTAAGTTGCTCGATTGTTTCTCGTATTTGGTCGACATCTTCCTTATAGGCAGGATCGTTTACTATGGAAGCAAGAGATGCGGTTTTTGAACGAGTTCCAATAAGCTCTTGGATTTTGGTTTTGTACGCGGGGGAAACAAAAATAGCCACCACATTGACGAGAAACATCAGAACCAAAACCAAGAGCGAAATAGCAACCGCCTTCATGCTTATTTTTTTGGTTTTACGCTTCCAAATCCAAGTTCTACCGGCGTATCGCGCCCTAAGAGGTTGATATTTATTTTTAGAACTCCCTTCGCTTCGTTAATTTCGGTAACAAACCCTTCGCTTCCTTCAAAAGGAGGAACGAGAATGGTAACTTCATCACCAGTTTTGATATTGGTGGTGTATTTTTCGCTTCGATCAGAGAGTACTCCCTTGAGCTGCTCGAGCTCTTCCCCTTTAACTGGAACTGGAACCGTACCAGCACCAAGAAATCCGGTAACATTTGGGGTATTGCGCACAATATACCAGCTTTCATTGGTAACGAGCATCTTTACGAGAATATATCCAGGGAAAATATTCTTCTTCTTGGCTACTTTTTTACCACCAGTACGCACAGATACGGTATCGTGGGTTGGTACAAATACATCTAGAACAAACTTTTCCAGACCGAATGCTTGGCGCCGCTGTATGAGTGACTGCCTTACATTTTCTTCGGTACCAGAGATGACCCGGATCACGTACCACTCTCCGCCTTCATTGGTTAAACTATCAAACATGGTAATTAATTTTTAGGAGTAGCGGTACCGCTCGTAACAGCAGTTCCCGTAGAGGTAGTTGATCCAGAGCTTACTACCGACTGTGAAGCTTTGGGGATTTTTGAAGAAATATCTTCAATTGGAGCATCGTTTACGGTCGTGCTGACATCATGCGGAACAACGGCGCGAATGGCAAACATGCCCTTGGAAACAAAAGTACCGAAAGTAAATAAAATCACCGTAGAAACGGCTATCATAATAGTTACGATCGTAAAATACTTTTGTGTTTCCGAAGGTGTTGGCCATACCACGTGATCAATTTCGCGGATGGCAGCTTTGATGAATGAAATCATTATGGACACACATTAATAATAAGGCTTCCGTCAAGTTGCCCGGAAAGTATAAAGAGACGTTCGGGAGTGTCAAAAGAAAAGGAGCGGTATTTCTGCTTTGGTTTTACATGTAGGGAATACATTTTGTTTCCTACGCATGAGCATGGTCTCAAGAGGTTGAAAATGAGCGAAAATGCCAGCAACATCGCAAAGAGTAGATTTCTAAGTCCACTGAGCTATGTAATCTTGCACATCGAACTTACGCTCACATCCACCACGATTCATATATCGAATTTTTCCAAAAATCGGGCGTTCGAACCATGCGCGATCATGGACTGCGCATATCGACCACATCACACCAGTGTATCCATTTGGATCTCTTCCATCAAGCTCATAACGATCATTGAGATACAATGCTGTCGCTAGAGCTACTTGTGGATTTTTTGACCACTCGAGTATTTTTTTGGCCCAATACATTCTCATAAAACCGTGCATCTTCCCCGTGACGATCATTTCTCTTTGTGCAGCATTCCACAAGGTATCGTGAGTGTTCGCAAGCTCAAACTGCTCTTGGGTGTAGGTGAATTCACGAGCATCATCCCAGTGAGCTTGAAGTGATTGTTTTACCCAATCCCAGGCCCCTTCAAATCGATCGTAGTCCCGAGAGTACCAACAAAAATTTTCAGCAACCTCTCGGCGTACGATGAGCTCTTCGAGAAAGGCTTCCTTGTCTTCGTTTGACATGTCTGAATCCTGCACGGCGATTGCCACTCGCTGAGGTGCGATGTTGCCGTAACGGAGATAGGGGGAAAGATTGGATTGTGAATGTGCGTTGGGATCGTTGCGGAGTGTATGGTAACCAGCAGAGCGCTTGGTAATAAACTCCTGTAATGCAGCATCGGCCGCAGTGGGACCAGGAACAATCCAATCAACTACCGGAACACTTCGATCAATTTTTGCTTCGCGGATTTTCTTGTCGAAATCTATGGTATTTGCAGGAAGAGGTTGCGCCACTTGGTAGGCATCTCTCTCTGGAAAATCGGTGAGAAACTCTGGGAGCAATCGATTGATTTTGGGACGAAACGTAGCAGCCTGATACTCCAATTTTGGAGATGCAAGCCAAACCGGGACAATATTGTGAGCATCCACTTGAAGAAATGGAATGCTGATTTTTTTTGCGACATCGGATTTGATTTGAGACGATTCTCGCAACGGAGACATATCCGTCACGAGCATACTCGCATGATGAGCATCAAGAAATTCAACCATGCCTTGCACTGGATCTGGATCTTCTACAAGATAAAAGGCGATTCCCAGAGAATGAGCGATACTCGCCAATTCTTGCAAACTTCGGCACTCAAAATCAAAGTGTCGTAAGTTGGTATGTAAGGATGTGGTATCGAGTCGGTACACAATCTCTACCGATACATGCCGTTGTCGAGCGAATAATATACTGGTATACAATGCCCAATTGTCGTAGATTCGATGTTCTCGGTCCATCCAATACATAACTGGACCGGCTCATTCATTGCCTTCATGTAATTTTCTGATTCTGCGTAGATCCATACCCTATGAGATAAGTGAACGTTTGATGTCAATCGTATTTTCTTGAACTATAATCAAATGTTTGTTCAAAACCATAAATCCAGAAAAAAACACTCCAAGCGTCATAGAAAATCCATTTGGATTACTCATTTCGTAGAGATGAGTTAGTGCAGAGTCTATTTTTTGAAGAGCTGCTTCGCGCTGTATCGGATCCGCAAGGGCATTTGCATACTCATCTTTGGTCAGACGAAAATGTTTTGGTAAAATTTTTTCGATTTCTGGAACGCACTCAATGGCATCAATCTTTTCAAAAATCGCTTCGATCTCTTCTGCTGGGATAGATTCGCTCGAAGCTATAATTTCGGCAGAATGATAACCGATGAGTCATCGCTCCACGAGTGATTTTAAAAACGAGAGTTCTTTTCGCTTGCTCAAACTGGCAGCGAGCTCACTTTTTTCTTTATTGAATAAAAGTGTTTTTTTGATTTCTTCCTTACGTTCAGCTTCTGTTTTGAGTTGCTTTTGTTTTTCATCTTGAACTTTGGATTCGATGGACATGGAGGCTTAGGTTATGTGGAAGAATGGCGGAGTTGGGGCAAGGATTGAGATGACATAATGGGTGAGATTGGATTTCGAGAGAGGCGAGGTAGGCTGAAGAGTCATCGAGATAGCTAGTTTCGAATGCAACGAAGGGGGAACCCGTGGGCCTTCGGGGTGGAATCGCCGCGGTACACGCTCGATATAGAGAAACTGAGGTGCCGAAGCCAAGCGCTCGACGCATCGACCTGGGAAGACGACCAAAGGTAGGTGGTGACCGTGCGAGCGTAATAAAGACTCTCGGTGCCGCGGTAGCCCGAAGGCTGAGCGGAAAAACCAGAGGAGTTGGTAGCAGTGTTGAGTGGTGATGAATACCAATTATTACTTACGGCAAGTTTTAGAGCAGCACCACTACACTGCCAACTATTACTTGACTCACAACCAGGCGTCCCTTGTCATTCTACGAGAGTTTTCCACTCGGCATCCGTTGGAACATGCCATCAGGCTGGACATATTCCTTGAGCTCCTGCTGTGGTAGATCCATTCATAGCAGCGGACCATTGGTAGAGCATACCGTAGGTGGTAGCAGCAACACAGTCTTCTTCGTTGTTTGAAGCGTTTGGTGGACAGCTATATTGTCATACATCAGATGTCCAACCTCCACCTGCATGCGTAGCAGGTCCTTTGGTGATATTTGTCCCATCAGGTTTTTTGGTAGTGCGGAGATTTTCTTTCATCCAACACTGCGATCCGATTTGTACGGTGTTGTAGGTGTTGTTGTCAGCATCAGATACGGTGGAGGTTCCACAGGTGAAGGTGGATTCTACTCCTGTGCTCCCACTACCACCAACACTTCTCATCGCCACCTTCCCATCAAGCTGATTCGTAATAATCGTGATTCCAAGGTTTGTCAGCGAAGCATTTCCGGAGGCAGCAAGAAGATTTGCCACATTCAGGTCGGTTGCCATATCGGATCCAGAGTAGGCAGATTTGAGGCCATTTACCATGGCAGTAATCTGACCGGAAATATCGTTTTCGGGAAGTTTAGCACCGGAAAAGACCACACCGCTATTGATTTGAGCATTGGGATTAAAGGTAGAGCTTCCTAGAAGTGGTCTACCGTTAAAGAGAAGTGTTCCAGAGAGTGCATTGCTCTCAACGGACAAGTTCTCATTCACGGTGGTAGCGCTACTCGTGATGATACTTGGAATCGCGAGAACATAGACCGTGCCACCTGTGACAGTTTTGGCAGCCAGTCAGCCATAGTTACCTTCGATGTAGACGGTCTGATTGGAAAGATCATTCTCCAGGTCCGCCTTTATCTGATATGCATCACCATATGCAAGTCGTGAATAGGTATATTCTGTACCTCGCAACGGATCTACTGGCTTCTTATTGAGCCCTTCGCCATTGATAGAACTTCTAAAACTCTGTGTCACCTTATTCCCTATCATTCATTGATTCCAGATAGTACCTCCGGCATAGGTAATCGCAAAGGCATTGTCGGGCATCGGATAGCGCCCCGATAAACCCAATGATATATCCAGTAAGTGCGAGACATTGGAGATATCGCCCTTCCTTGCGGAATCACGAGCTTTGGAAGAATAACTACTATAAGCGAGAAATCCTATCGTTCCAAGAATCGAAAGAATAGTAATGATCACAACTAGCTCGACGATGGTAAATCCGTGAAATCTTTTTTTTGTGAATAAAAAACATGTAGAGCTCTGAGGAGTTCTTTTTGCCTGCTGGAGAGTTTTTTCTACTTGAGCGATCCATGAAATGGTATTTTTTGTGGATTTCATGAGTAACAAGATTATGGGAGCAAGAAATGTTATTCTTGAAGAAAGAAAAATATCTTGAGTATCTTAGAATAATTTTGAAGAAAGAAAAATTAATTGTATGAGCATTTCTCAACTTTTTCTTTCTTTTTCTTTCTCTTATCCCTACAATCATATACATGTATATCTGTACCGAATGCGGCCATTCGCAACTCAAATGGACGGGGAAATGCCCAAAATGTAATGCCTGGAGCACGCTTGTAGAAGCGCCAAAAGCTGAAGAAAAAGTTGGAAAAATTCAAACTTCCGGCAAAGCAAAAGCTATTTCTGGACTTCTTGACAGCACTATTCGCGAAACCATGCGGTACCCGATACGATCCAGAGAACTCTCAAGCGTACTCGGTGGAGGTATCGTGCCCGGCTCTTTTATGCTTCTTTCTGGTGAACCTGGTATTGGAAAATCCACGCTCACCCTCCAGGTGGCAGATTGGTTTGCCTCAAAACAGCAAACCGCACTGTATGTAAGTGCCGAGGAAAATCTCGAACAAATTTCAGCGCGAGCGCTTCGTATGGGCATCAAAAACGAAAATATCCGAATTCTCTGTGAATCCGTTTTTGAACACATACTCGAGACCATACATTTGGACGAGTCCAAACTGGTTATTCTCGATTCGATTTCCATGTTTCAGACGATATCCATGGACACAAATTCCGGATCTACGAGCCTGATTCGTTCCATGGCAGAAGTACTCATGCAACTTGCCAAACGCACACAAAAAACCATTATAATCATTGGACACATTACCAAGGATGGATCGATTTCTGGACCAAAAACACTAGAGCACTTAGTCGATACGGTACTTTTTCTCGAAGGCTCTCGTCATGAAAGCTACCGCATTCTGCGCTCCCTCAAAAATCGCTTTGGACCGACGGATGAGATTGGCCTCTTCGAAATGACAGAACAAGGGCTTATCGACATTCTCAATCCCGGCAAGGAATTTATTCAAAACGAACGCAAGCGACTTATTGGATCGGCTCTTGCGATGACGATGGAAGGTACTCGCCCGTTGATCGTCGAAATCGAGGCTCTTACCACTTACACCAAATTTGGCTTTCCCAAACGCTCCAGTAGGGGTATGCCAAACGGAAAACTCGATCTCATACTCGCCATTATCTCAAAATATACAGAGGCAAAGCTCGAAAACTACGACGTCTTTGCCAATATCGGGCGCGGTCTTTCTCTGAGCGAACCCGGAATTGATCTCGCTCTCGCCGCGGCCATTCTCAGCTCCCGTAAAAATATACCTCTCGAAGATACGCTCTTTATCGGAGAACTCTCACTGACTGGCACTATCAAGCGAGTCTCTTCAATGGAAAAACGGATCGATGAAGCTCGAAAACTCGGTTTTGTCAAAATTGTCTGTGCGCCTTTTAATAGCAAAAAAATAAAAACCGACGGACTCTCCATTGTTTCATCAGTACAAGAACTTGGTAAGTGGTTCCAGTCAAGCAAAACAGAAAAAGAGGACATAGAATAACCTACCCTCGTTTATTTGGATAGCACTAGTGCATCATCCCTTGTGACTCTGTAAGTTGAAAATTCTGAGCAGCATACATCAGCTGCAACAATCGATCTTTTGTCATAGAAACCACTCCCTCGATAGAAGTGACCTCTAGTAATAATAATCGCAAATACGATGCCTGATCACGAGTGAGTGTGTCTATGGCATCAAGAAACAACTGATCATTTTGATCTTCCATCCCCAGTCTCAAAACAGCATCTTTTGCAAATGCGTAGGGGTCTCGAAATCCAAGTGTAGTCATAAGGTATTGATTATCAGACATGCCATCTCGAAAATATTCGTTCAAGCTTCTTATGTGTTATATATAAAATTACACAAATGACAAAACCAATTCCAAATTTTTACTTCACTGCACGAGTTACTCCGAAGAGCGTTTTCCCGAACGCGACAAGCGTATACCTTTATGAATAGCCTCTTTGGTGCTTGTTTTTTGAACGTCGAGCGTATTGGATATTTTTTGTATTTTTATGACATATTCATCAAAATCTTTGGCAATGTCGATAAAAATATAAAAGAGTGGCACTCCGATCATGAGCCCAACAAATCCCATGAAATGTTCGGAAACCAGAAGAATCAAAAAGGTGATAAATACAGGAAATTCCATGTACGACGAGACAATTTTGGGATTGAGGTAGTAAGCTTCCACCGCATGAACCAGTATTATCATGACAGTAATCATAATAAGTACATTAAGGCCTCACAAATTGAGTCCGATCAAGGCTATCGGTATAGAGGAAATCAAAAAACCAAATACAGGAATAAACCCCAGGACAAATACAAGAATGGCAATGGTGGATATAAAAGGGAAAGTTTCACCATTATAAAAATACCCGATCATGAGCAATCCGAGAGTGGTCAATATCGCATTTACCAAGGCAATAATTGCCTGAGCTTTGAATATCAAACCAAATCATTTGGTAATTTTCTCAGCAAAATTGGAAAATTGCTCATAAATAAAAGCGAAGTTTCCTAATTTGATTCCAGAAAAGTAATGATTGATTTTTTCTCGATCGATCAAAAACACAAAACTTAAAATCAGAGCGATGACCATCTGAAGTATGAAAACTCCGGCATTTTTGAGATTCTGAAAAATACTCACTACCGTAGTCTCTACATTAGCTTTACTCACCATTCCTTCAAAAAAAGCATCAAAACCGAGGTTGAAGCTCACCTGACTCTGAAGTGAGTCCGCAGCACTCCGTAATTGGTTGGTAATTTGGGGAGCTAACTTCACGAGCCCCTTTGTTTCTTCGATCAAGTGAGGAATAAAGCTATAAAACATGGTTGCAATGACCGTAAGAAAGAAAATGTAAATTATACTTATCACTACGGGGAATTTCTTCAAGTATATAAGTCCTGTGTTCAAAGGTTTTGACTCTATTTTTTCTTGAAACAAAGTAATTTTTTTTTGAATCCATTTTGCTAAATCCAAAAAAAGGAAAGCAAACAAAAAAGTAAAAAGGAAAATGAGGAGAAATGAGGAAAGCGCATACAGGAGTATCCCCAAAAGCAACAGGGCAGCGAGTTTTTCGAAAAAAAACCGATTTATAACAAGTTTGAAAAGAAATGGAACCTTCATAAGAAAAAACTAAAAAATACCCCCCGCCATTTTTGCATCAAGTGCTCTCTCAAAAGGAGCAGCCCCTCATGTTTCGGTTACGCAAGCAAAATGAATTTCCGGCTCAATTCAAAACGACTCACGAAGAACCGTACCGAGAAAATCACGATTATCTAGGCTATCTACCTGAGTTCGCGAATATTCTGAAGTGGTGAAAATAGTCAACCTGGAAGCATCTTCGGCAAGATCAAAAGTTCCAGTTTTAAGCACGGAGAGCAACACCCCTTTTTTGGGTGTATTTTTGGTGATCTTTATAAGTTCCAAAAAGGAAAAGCTAGGCTTAGTAGTAGGTGTTTGAATAACTGGGGCCAAAGGAGCTGAAGGAGTTTCTGAAACGGGTGGTGTTTCCGGAAGTAATGATTCGGGCTCGGTGACACTTTGAGGAATTTTTGAGGGAGCTTTCTTTTCGGGTGGTAAAGCTCCGCGAGGAACAGAAACTGCACGGCGAGTTCAAATATTTGCCTCAGTTGGCTCAAAAATTGATGTTGGAGACTCGGACGCTCTCTCATTCACTACTTGTACTTGACTCAAAAGCGTCATTTCCAGCAATAAAAATCCATTCGGAAAATCCTTTATTTTGGAGTACGCCATGGTACATGCATCGAAAATTCGAATCAATCGTGAAAAATTCGGGGTTTGGACGGCATCAAATGCGCTTTCACGAAGAAAATACAGATATTGTTCCAGAAGTCGCCGTGGCTCAATAGACTCCATCTTAAATTGAGAAAAAATCGTCTTCAGCTGAGTGGTGTCATTGGAAATAACCGCATCTGTGATTTGCTCGAGTCGATCTTGACTTACAATAGAAAGATTATCCCGAATAAAATCATACGAAAGCATGCCACCTACACTATACTGTTCGAAGAGAGAAATAGCATCTCTCAGTCCTCCTCTTGCTAATTTTGCAATAAGTTCAAGTGCGGGAATTTCCGTTTGTATGTTTTCTTTTTCTGCAATCACCTGGAGTCTGCCCATGATATCTGATTCCGATATTTTTCGAAAATCATAGCGTTGGGTACGAGAAACTATCGTCTCAAGGATTTTATCAAATTCCGTAGTTGCCAAAATAAATTTTACATGCTCCGGTGGTTCTTCGAGAGTTTTTAGCAAAGCATTGAATGCGGGCTTGGAGAGCATGTGAACCTCATCTATAATGTAGACCTTAAATTTGCCAGACGAAGGCTGGAACCACGATTTTTCGATAAGCTCGCGAATGTGATCGACCCCATTGTTACTCGCTCCGTCGATTTCGACAATATCCATCATGGTTCCGTCGGCGAACGCTTGGCAGTTTTGGCAGGTGCCGCAAGGATTTCCATCTATCTTAAGTGCTGAGCAATTTATAGCTTTGGCAAAAATACGCGCAACCGAAGTTTTTCCAGTTCCTCGTGATCCACAAAAAAGGTATGCGCCAACGGTTTTATTCTTTTGAAGAGCGCTCGTAAGGGCTTTTCGGATAAATTGTTGTCCTACCAAATCATCAAAATCTTTCGGTCGGTATTTTTGATACAATGACATACGGGAATACTAGCAATAATCGAGAAATTTTCAAGAAAGAACACCTCTAGAGCAAAATTTCTAGGCAGTAACCTTGAGTCGAACTTTGATCGTAGGGTTTGCATCAGTAACTGGCATGCTCTGACCGTCTTTTCCACAAGTTCCACCAACAAAAATTCCATTTTTTCCGATGGCGAGGTCATTTCAGACCATGCTGATTTCTTTGAGCATTTTTGGCCCATTTCCAGATAAATTGGCGCCGCGTACCACTTCTGCGATTTTTCCATCACGAATACGATAGGCAAAATTGACCTTAAACACAAAATCTCCACTCGTAGTATTGACCTGCCCTCCACCCATTGCGGTAACATATATACCATCTTGGACACTCGCAATGATGGCATCCGGAGCATCTGGCCCGTTATCCATGTACGTGTTACTCATTCTTACAATAGTCTCATGAGCGTAAGACTCTCGTCGGGCATGACCATTGCCAGGAA
This sequence comes from Candidatus Peribacteria bacterium, assembly GCA_040383945.1. GTDB lineage: Bacteria > Patescibacteriota > Gracilibacteria > BD1-5 > UBA2023 > CAIVSN01. The sequence goes on from JBEICN010000019.1 coordinate 15,847, forward strand.
GATTCAAAAAATCTGCCGTTCCTTGCTGATGTAAGTAATTCATAAGTTTTCCATTTTGTATCAAAACAGCGCGCTCTGCCGGAGTGCCTTCGTGATCCAGTCGATATGAGCCACGCAAGCCGGGCAAAAGAGGATCGTCAATAATCGTAACTTTTGGACTAGCCACCATTTGGTCGATTTGATTGGAATACGCACTGGATGCCTGAAGATCTCCTTCAAGTCCATGCCCCACCGCTTCATGAATAATTACTCCGCCAGCTTCGGTTGCAATAACTATATCCATTTCTCAGGATGGTGCAGCAGGTGCGTGCAAGAGTGCCTGGAGTCGTTCCACGATTTTTGAAAATACGCCCGTAATATGTTCCTCACTAAAATATTCGAGTGAATCATTTGCAGTAATCGAATCGAAGTACTCTTGAGTCACATCCCCAATTTTTCCAGTTGCCATAGCAAAAAGCCGAATCTGATACTGCTGGTCCTTCCCGCCTGGGTGACTACTGGATACTGTAAGATACGTTTGTTTCGATACCCCAACACCAACCATGGTACTTGTTATCCAATCATGCGATCGCAAAAAATCCACTTGAGGCATCACTCGAGTGCGAAGTTCTGCGAGAGTTTCTATGAGTTTTGAATCGTGTTCAAAATCATATGTTTCGTCACCTGGAACCCAATTCATCGCTGCATGTGGAGCGTCAAAAGATTTTGCTTGTTCCATAAGCTCATCAAAACTTTCCCATGATTCACGAGTCTGAAAATACTTGTGCTTACCACTCGTGAGAAGCAAACTCATTCATGTAGTTTCACTCAATGTAACTGGTTCCGAGCGCCCATTGATGATGCGAATACCGACACTGGTATGTTTTTCTAGATACAGTTCTTTCTTTTGACCTGGTAAATTTGCGAGTCGATGATGGAGTTGTTTTTGTGTAAAAATCATAAGCTGAATTGAAATACAAGAATATACTATATACGAATTTTGAATTTCAAAAAACATTGAACTCTCTACAATAGAGAAAAATTGTATTATATTTATGGAAAAACTGCTACAAGCCGGTATTGAACTCGGGAAAAAACAATGATTCAATTCTCAATGATTCGCTCACCATAGCATTTCTACTGGGTACACTTTTAAAAATCTTACGAGTGAAACCTTAACACAGAACACTCTCGAAAAGAGCATTCATTTCACGCTCGAGAAGGATGGGAGAAAGGCATCTCGAAAATTTTCATATGATTCTAGACTTTTGGCAGAAGATATGGTGAGAGAAACACAACAGCTGCTCGAATTTGTTACCAAAGATCCGGCAGAGTCACTACCGGATATTTCTGACACATTTGTCAGCGATATTTCAAAATTTCCGGCTGAAGCATTGCCAAAATGGGCAAAGGATCAGTATGAAATTGCCAAAAAAAGTCTAGAAAGCGCCAAGTCTGAGTCAAAATTCAAAATAGGTATCGAGTCACTCGTAGTTTCAGGGTCTTGGGATCATTCCATTTTTATGAACTCCTTTGGGGCAAAGAAAATGAGTACCAGCACCTATGCCTGCTTTCAAATTGGATTTAGTGGAGTCGGTGACGGGAATGCTGATTCAGAGTGGCTGTACCGCGACAGCACTTCCCTATTTGATTTTCAAGACACATGGACAAACATCTGCCTCAAAAAATTAGAAGATAAAATTCAACCTGGAACTCTCAATTTTGCGACTGGCTCCTATCCGATCGCGCTTTCACCTGAACTTGCCGGAGAATGTATCGGTGAAGTGCTCGGATTTCTTTCTGGATATGCCATCGTCGAACATATGAGCCCATTCTCCAAAAGTGAAATCGGCTCCAAAATTTTCCCCGATTGGATGAGTGTAAAAAGTTATCACGCACTTCCTGATGGATCGAGTGCGCAATTTTTTGACGCAAACGGGATAACGACCCGCGATATTTCGCCTATACAAAACGGAAAACTAGAAGAACTGTTCCTCTCCAAGGCAAGCGCGGAGCGCCTTGGACTCACGCCAAATGGACAACCTGGACCGATAAATGTACGGTTGACCGGAGCTCCAGAAGTTCATGATCTCGTCGGGGTAAAATTTATGTTTACTTCCCTTGCTGGGATGCACACGATTGATTCTGCGACAGGAAACTTTGCCCTTGAAGGAGAAGGATATCAAATCCTTGAGGACGGAAGTATAGGTAAATTCATAAAAAATGTTGGACTTTCTGGAAATCTCCGAACACTCTTCGCTGGACTCGTCGGACATTTGGATGACACTCCTGACTATGGATCTATTCGAATTCCAAGTTTAATTTTCAAAGATGCGCGTATCACAGTAACTTCCGCTTAAGCATGAAAGAGCTCATTCAAACGGTCGCTACCGCAATTCATGTTACTCCGATAGATGTATACATTCTTGCTGTGGTTTTGACTTTATGAATGATCTTCATGATTATGGGAATTCAAAAAACCTACGAAGCGTATTTTGGGCTTGTGGTATGACTTGCGATCTACCTTATGCTCACGGTGCTTCTCTCTCCTGCGTACCAAACTCCGGAAACTGTCAAAATTCTATCTCCTCAATTTTCTCAGTTTCTTATAGGATCGAGTACGTATCTTATATTTGTGTTATTTATTCTTACTCCGATTTCCTGAGGAATTCGATTTCCGGAAACGAGAATAAAACTTTTCAAATATATAGAACTCCCGGTAATCGCGATATCTGTCTGGGTACTTCTCCTCGCGGTTATTTTGGGTTTTGCCTCAAAAACATATGTATTTGGGGTTCCTACTGCATTTATTATGCTACACGACTTACCCATCTACAAAGAACTACTCACTGGTGTTATTTTCACAAAAATATATGCCAACATGCAGCCAATCGTGCTTTTTGGGGTTTTGTATCTCTTATTTAAAATTCTCTTTTCCGACATTGTTGGAGTGCTGATACTCTCAGCCTGGCAATGGCTCATGTCACTGAAAAAACGAGGCGCAGAAAGGTCTGCTGGTGACGATCATGATGGGCATGGAGGACATGATGACCATGGACATGGAGAGGATGATTACCATGAGGATCATGATGACCATGGGCATGGGGGGCACGACCACTCTGGACACGGTGGGAAACACTAGAAGAAAACTCATACCTTCCCAATACGCGCTCCGGTTGGGTATAAAATTTGGCAGATCTGAAACAAAAAAATCTCTTCCTTTCGGAAGAGATTTTTTATACACCTTACCTCACACACCAGAAGATGAAGGCTTCTTGAGAGAGTGCCGTTTGGGACTTGAGATCCTTTGGGCGATACAAATTGTTAATGGAGATAGTCCATCCGCACGTTCTCGTACGGATACCTTGTTACGACTTAAGCCCA
>JBEICN010000020.1:0-18781 GCA_040383945.1 Candidatus Peribacteria bacterium
ACTTCCTCATCAAAATCAGCACCCAAGTCATTGAACGAGTGTATCTAGAGCGCCGTTTACCTTTTCTATATTATCATTTGACATGCCACCGATATCTATTGTTCCGCCGAACAAACTTCCATTGTTGCTGAACTTAAACAAGGAGCTTCCTTGAGGCTCATGACTATCTGGAATTCCCAAGTCTGTGTTGATAATATTCGACTGTGTTCCTCCAAAACTGAAATGTCTGAAGGTAGATTTGGTGAGAATTTTCCATCAGAGATCGGTTACTGTTGAACCGTTCCATGTGGGATTTGAGTTAGAATCAATCCTAATTTTACAATTTTCCGTACTTACAATACTGCCAGAAGCATTTACGGTGTTTGATTTTCCTGTTGCATAGAATTTTAAATTAGCACGGATATTTGTCATCTCCTCTGGATGGTATGATTGTTCGAATCCAACGAGATCGAGATCGGTGGTTATTGTCCCTGGTGTCCCACAAGATGGAATTTGTGGATCATCAATACTTCCAGTTTTGAGAGTTTTCTCATCTCGAATGGATTTGCTCAGTGATGGAGAGGCGAATACAGGAGTGTCATCAGCTTCTGAAACAGGATTGAGTTGGACGTATCAGGTAGTAGCATTTGCCACTACGCGTCCGATTTCAAAATTTGTCCCATCGAGTCCATTCGATCAGGCAATTTCTCTAAATACGAGAATTCCATGTTTGGACGGATCCCAAAGGGAAGACTCTATATGGTTATCATCTCCACTTCCGTTCAATAGATCAATATAATCAGGGCTTCCATTGTTGTTATAGTCGGTAAATTTTCCTTTTTGTGCACCCGTGACATCTCCAGCTTTTTTCATGTCTTTCAGGGTTCTGAGATACGATCGAGGCGTTGGAGTAACCGTCTTCCATAGAATTTCTTGCTCTCCACATATCGCATTCGCTTTCATGCTGATATCTCCGTAGATATCGTCTGTTTCCAGTATCCCAACATGGAATTTTCCAACAGCAACAGCGTTTGCCTTGAGTTCATAGGTAATGCTGATGCTTTCATTTGATGGAATACTGAGTTGATCAAATTGATAGTCAAACTCTCCATCAGTAAGCTCTGTCAAGCTACCACTGCCGACAATATTTTCCTTGACCGCACCGTTCAGGGCATTCTTGTAAACGGTATATCGGTTTTGAGCACTTGATTGGAAGATGTTTTTTTCATATCTATCCAAATAGGAAACATTTGTAAGGGGGAGTGGTCCGAGATTTTTGATATTGATCGTTACCTCAATAGGATCTCCCGCCTGAATAAATCCACCATTTATATCCCTGTATTTTTTTGCAATTTCGATGTTTTTTCCATCGGCAAATTCTGATCTCAGAAAGGTTTTTCGTTCTTCAATACTCGTATTAGTAAGCACATCAATATCTACGCTTCCGCTTGCAGAGAGCGACTGAGTGTCTTTAATGGCGAGTGCAATTTCGTCGGCGAGAGCTTTGTTGGGAACGCCTGGATTTTCTGGATCGTCACCAACAGCTCCAAGCATGCGGGTGGCTTGTGCTATGTTTTGACCCGCTACTAGTCTTCTGACGGTTTGCTGATAATAAATTTTGCTATCAAGTAATCGAATCTGATCGGCCAAACTCAGTAGCTCTCCGTCGGAGTTCATTTCTGAATTCGCCGTTTCATTTGAATAATTGGTTTGCGTGTTGGCAGTGATCTCTTTGATGCCATCAAAACGAATGGCTCACTCTGTTGTGATAGATCAGGAGCCAATTTTCAGTCCAATGTTTTGATCAAGTGTTTTTTTGGTGAATACTATCCCACTGCTCATGCTACCTCCGGATCCGGCGGTATTCACATCAGCATCTTTCGTATTTCAAGAAAGTGATTGAGTTATCGCGCTCGTGATATTGTTCAGTAACGAGTTGCCCGTCTCGGAGTTGGTAGAATTTCCGGATGGATTCGATGACACTGCCTTTCCTCCATAGAGAATATTGAGTTCGCCAGAGTCGTCAGAAATGACGAGATCCATATTCCCATCACGGTCCATGTCAAAAATTTCTAGCTGCCGAATCGCACCTGCTATCGTTTCATCCGATCCCGTACTTCCTGTGATTTTTGGAGATATTCGGACAAATTTTCCATTTCGGTTTTCTATAATTATCAGCTTGCCTTTTTGGTCTACCATTACTACATCTCAAAATCCATCACCATTGAAATCTCCAGCCCCCTTACGCTCTCTACCAGCATCTACGACATATAGCAGATATCCAAGATTGCGGTAGACTCATTTGTAATTTTGTAGAAGCTCCACTTTCCCATCTTGATAAAATACGACGATATCTTCCATGCCGTCAGCATTGTAATCCAGCGTAGCATACGATTCGATAATGCCACCAGCGCTATTGGTCAGCTTTTTTCCGAGCGTGCGGTCGTAGTTCTGGCTAGAGAGGAGTTCCGGAAGTCGTACTACCGGATCTCCAATCACGATAGAGGAGTATGTTGCATACCATTTTGTGGCCTCTCCCACACTGGCTTGACTCGCAAATTCTAACTGAGTCGTATTTCCATCTCCAAATCCGATGCCGGATACTTTTGTATACTCTTCAAATCCGAGCTTGTTTGATGCTCAAATAAACGAGCGATCGATTTGCGATTCTTCTCTTTGTGAGAAAATCTTGATTCACTGAGCTCCATATGAGGAGTTACCGATATAGCTTTGTTCGAGTGCGTATCTTGGAGATATGCCTTCGTAGACAATAGTGCCAGGGTTGTTTGAAAGAATGCTTTCGAGTGAAGATGGTGAGGCAATCAAAATTTGCGAAGCGTTCCATTTGATACCGAGTCTTCCGATTTTGGTTCCTTCACTCAATAGAGAAAGTGAAAGGAGGTTTTTTGTCTCGGTCCCATCTGCCTCTATCTTGATGGTTGGATATTTTTTGATGGTTCCATCGGGAGTGATTTCAAATACGGGAACGCCGTCAAAACTGAGCGATAACCCATTTGAATTTTTTGTAACATTGGCAGCTCCCAGTCCTTTGAGCACGAAGTAGGAGTCCGCATTGTCTATTTTACAAGCACTGAGTGCGTCCAAATCACTCGTACCACAATTGAACATGGGAGTGTCTGGTCGTGTATTGAGGTATAACCGACCGATATTTTCTCGTTTGAACGGGTCAAAGATATCCAGTGTCGTACGGTTATTATTGGAGCCAATTTCTATCTCAACGGTATTTGCTTGATTTTTGACGAGTTTCCCCCCTGGCGTCATCTGCACAATTTCGGATTTTTGCTCCGCATTATTGAGGAGTGTTGTCACCGCCATGGATGAACTACCAGGGTTGAATATCAATTCTCCTGCCAAATAATTTGGCACGGTAACATTTCCATAATCTGCTCCGAGAAGTGTGGTGGAGAGTACGTTATAGTTCGTTTTTTTAAGTTTTTCTGCATTCCACAAATAGGAGCTTTCGAGAAAGGCAACATTTTTGGAATATCCCTGAATCACGAGACTTGCACCGCTTTCATCAGAAATAGTGAAGGCATTTTTTTCTAGTCCCGGTGTCACTTCGACTGTAAAATAGAGTGTTCCTGGATTGCTGGTGGCATTGATTCTGGTTTCTGCAACACCATTTGTGAAAGATATGGTCGAGGCACTGAGATAACCGTATTTTTCGTATCCACTTGGAATTTTAAAATTTGCAAGTAGTCATCCGGGATGATTGAAGGCCAAATTTCCATAACGGTCAAAAAGTTTTGCCGTGATGCCTGCGGAGTTTCCAATTTTTGCTTCGAGATTATTGGTATCGGTAGAGAGTCCAACGCGCATCGGAAGATTTGGCAAAACCGTAAGCGTGCCACCTTCTATATCTTTTATTCCAGGCACCTGTACATCGATTTTCCCTCCTTGTATTGCGACTGATCCAGGATTGAACTTAATAGGAGTGGTATTTTTTCCATTTTGAATTTGAACAAACTGTGTATCGAACGATCCTGAATTTTTTGGAAAATCAATACTGGCTACCCCGTTGAAGCCATCCAAAACCCCACCATTTGCATCTACAATTTCGAGATTGACCGTTTGCCCAGTACCTCCAGCAACTATGTTTTCCCGGTTCGGGATACCAACTCTGATCTTGGCATAGTCAATCGATTTTACGGTGAGAGGCACTTCTTTTTTGATGGAATTCCCCTTGCTATCGGTAGTGCTAAACTGTATCGTGTGAGTCTGTCCACCGTCATTTGCACTTATTTCAAAGCTCATCATGCCCTCAACGGTACTTTTTGTTGCGGTGACATTATTGTTTTCCGTAAAAAATCCACCTCCAGAAATCGAAGCGTTTATTTGAAGAAGGTTCCCTTTGGTGAGATTACCAAAACTGTCAATAGCCCGAACCAAAATGGTGTTTTTCTGTCATTTTACAAAGAGACTGGAGCTCGCGATAGCATCGATGCGTACGGGATCTGCCGGAAGTACATTTACAAAGACGGTGCCGAACCGATTGTTTGCGTCAATGAACTCAAATCGATAATTTCATGCCTTTTTGAGAAGCTCTCCAGTATAGACGAAGTCCGTCCCATTGATTTTTTGAGAATTTTGTAAAACCGTCCCATCGATGTCGTCGATAATGGTAAATTCAAGAGGAGCTTTGGCGGGAACAGGGAGTTCCGTATTTTTCCCAGTAATACTAAACTCGAAACGAATTTTGTCCGCTTCTCCCGCACGGAAGGTTGGATCTACTTTTGAGCCAGTTCCAGATTGAACGATGGTGTTAATTTTGAGAGCTTCGCTGCGCACTTCGAGCAAGAGCTCATTGGAAACCTTCCTAAAGGCTACCGTATTGTTTTTATCTTTTGGCGAAACGGTTGCATCGAGGTAAACATCAATATCACGATCTCAAGATTGTATTTCGTACTTCGCAGTACCAGCTTCTGCGCGTACTTCTATTGGAGTGAAAAATACGTATTTTTTGAGCGTTTCCAAGCTTCCGAGTTCTCCAGTTGCTCCTCGAAGGTATACGTTTTTATCAGAATTGGTAATGACTCCGTCAATTTGTGGTTGCCCAGATTTTAGAACCACTTTTTTTACATCAAAAAATACCTTATTAAAGGAATCATGCGCGAGCAATTTGGAATCCTTGGTAAGCATGGCCGTAAGCGGTGCCCCAGTTCGATATCCAATACGCTTAAGAGGCGTGCTTAACTTGAGGTCTCCCGTACCAATCCACTCATATCCGTCAAGAATACCGTTTTTATTTCTATCAGCTTGCCAATCAGCTTTACCGTCTGTTCCAGTGGAAATTGACATAAAATAGTTTTTGTCGTTTTCTTTGTCCGTACTGAGTGCTGGACCGCAGGAGCCTGCGGTGACCGTTGGTGGTAAAATGGTGCCAATCCAACAAAAAACTGCTGGAAGCCATTTCCAAATTGGGACTCCTTCCGGAGGACCGCATTTAAATTTGGAATCTTCGGGATTATACTGGCCGATATTGGCAGCATCAAGGGTGTTAAAAAGAGATTGATATCGTTGTTGGATGTCGGTGATTTCAGATGGAAGCCTTCCTTTTGATTCAGGATCCACTTTTACATACATGTTTTGTGCGTCCCCGGGTCCGCCAATATATCCCATCTCATAGTCAGAATAATGTCCGGATAGAGGGTAGTCTCGATTCCCGTCACGATCGAGATAATTTTCGAGAATGAATGAATACTTGCTCGTAGCATTGGATTTGTTGTACCACAAAATCGTATCTGCAAGCGTCGTGAGCATATTCCCACTTTCATTTACCATCTTGTATAAGTCGACATTTTGTGTCGGGTAAGATCCACTGTTGAGCGCTTGGTATACTGCCTTTTGATCAGCTGGAAGGGTGGCAGGATTATGAGCAGCTATTATGGCGTTGATTTCATTGCTTTTGGCATCAAGCATACTTTTGATGCGATCTTTTACTATTTCAATCGTAAGATCGGGCTGATTACCTGCAAGCAAATTCGAGTTGTTTACCGTAGTTTCGCTGGAAGCTCTGTTTGCACTCACTCCACTTGAAAGATTGCTGTTCGTATCCGTGGAAGTATTTTCTATTTTGGAAAATGAAGTGTCCGATATGCTCGAAGGTTCAGTAAAAAATGGATTTTCGGAAGTGCTTGATGCTATTTCTGAAGTGTTGAGATTTGAAATTCCAGCACTCGCAAGCGTCTTTCCATTCAGTCTGAAAAAGTTCGGGTATTCGATTTTTACTACCGTTCCCTTTGGTACGATGAAGTCGATGTATCGGTCTCGATCGCTCGCCAATGAAGGGGTAGTCATACCCTTGAGAGCCGCCCCGTACTCTTCATCCGTTGGTGATTTGTGCTGTATCCAAGAAGGAATTTTTTTGTAATTATACTCTTGAACTGTACCATAGGTTGCAGTTCCAGAGCCATCATCGTTACAAAGTCATCCAAATTCCTTGCTTATTCCCCCTCCAAGTAAATTTACCTTGACTATTGTGCAGGCAGGAGGTGTGATTCGATTATTTATAGCATTTGCAAATCTATTTGTGTCAGGGTTTGCATAAGTCTTATGTCCGAGAGCTCCGTAGCTATCTTGCATCACACAGGTGAACTGCGTACCATTTGAGGCCTTTGGATGATAGTACTCATAAGAGAGATATTCATCATAAAAAATTCTATTGAACGGATCCGCGATAAAATTTTCTGCAAAACAATCTGCTGGTGAGTTGGTTTTGAGAGGACTTCCTGGTCTCAGCTCATTTTGACCCAAGAGATCGTATGTCGGCAAAACATAGTTGGTATACCGATTATTTTGAAGTTGGAATTTTCCATTCAGCCGATCTTTCACTGATTCAAAATCTGCCGGGTTGGTAGCATTTTGTAATTTTCCCATTTCCTCAGCAGAAAGATCAGTGGCTTTCATGTTGAGTGGACTGTTCCCCCCCCACCAGTCACTCGTTGCTGGCTTCCCTCCAGGGAAGCACAGAGTGGCATTTTGGGTAAGATTTTTAATGTCAGAATCTGTATTCATGATATTATATCCACGATTTGCCTCTACCGGCAAGGAAGAACCGCGAACAATGGAACATTCTTGAGCTTTTGTTATACTGCTAGCCTGCTTTCCAAAATAGTAGTTTTGATATGTTGATGGGGTTTCGGTGGTAATTGCGTTTGAACCCAGGAAGCCTGATCCAGATATTTTGAAGTCTACCGGGATGGCAATATTGCTTGCTAGCCCATTTTGCACCAAAGAATCGATACTGTTTTCGATCGCAGTATTACTATCCTTGATGACTCGTTTCATGAACTCATCTCGTTTTGAAATGAGCACTGGCGCGATATCGGCTCGAGTATTTGCTCAATCTCCATATCGACCCGTGTTGTAGACGAGCTTGAGAATATCACCGATATATTTCTCGTTGAAGATTTCGAAAAATTGTTTGGTAACTTTTAAGATCGCCGTTCGAGTTTGAATATCGGGCGAGCTTTCGAAGTTCATGGTTTCCATTTTTGGAACCACGATACCAAGTTCCGCGAGTTCCGCGGGATTTATTTCTTCGGTGGCATCTTGAAATCCTTGGAATTTTTCGTAGAGAGTTTTGGCGAGATGTTTGTTGAATCGATTGTAGGAAAGATCTTCCAGGTATTCCATCCCAAGATTGTAGGATTTCCAATTGGAGGCACTTGCAGCTTTTTGATCATGGAGTACATCGAGATAGAAGACCCGTGGCGTTTGGGACATGTTTGCAAACACCCCCTGTTTCTGGTAAAAATCATGAGTCTTGTCGAGATAGGCTATGAGTTTTTGTCGGTCTTGAGCAGAGTTTCCGCTATTTGGTTGGATGACTCCGTGCCAGATTTCTGGACGGTCTTGTTCGACCGGGCTGCCAGAGATCTCGTAGTATCACTTCGTCGTATCAAATATGAATACCTTTTCATCAAAATCGGTATACGGATAGATACTCAAAAAGCTTTTGTTTCCATTGTGAACGACTGGAAGTGGAAGCTTACCAATAAGTACGGTACCTACGAGTCGAGATATTCCGTTTCCATCACCTTCGTAGTAGAGTTTTTCATTGAGTGCCGCAATGCTATGAGGTGCGATATTGTCAGCCACTTCTACAATGATGACCCGAGTGTTGGTCAGTGCTGACTGTATATCTTCCGCATACCTCTTTACTTTGTCTTTTACTTCGCCACTGTTCGTAGATTTTGAAACAATTACTGATACCAAATTTGGAGCATCGCTCCCAGCCGCATATGTTCTTTCTACAGTCAGTGGAATCTGAAATATCTGACCTGCGAAAATAACGAAAATGAGAAACGAGGAAAGCCATTTTTTAAGTCAGTCTTTTGAGTGGAATACGTTCATGGAAGTGGGGCGGATATCTTATGAAGTCTATACTAACATATTCAGGCTCGTTTGCAAGGATTGGAGAGCATAACTTGTAAAAATAATTCGACATTCGACGGACTTTGCCTAGAATGCCCCCGAAATCCAAAAATAAGTTTTTGGGAATGTAGCTCAGTAGGTAGAGCAGCGCCCTTTTAAGGCGAAGGTCCCGGGTTCGAGCCCCGGCATTCCCACCATGTAAAAAATCAAAAGACCCCCCCAGGGTCTTTTTATTTTCCACGGAACGTTTTGCTTGGGCTCGAACTGTAGCGACACCAGTGAGTGCGGAGCAACGAACTGGGGAATGAGTGCCTGGAATGGCACTCATGTCGCAAAGCGTTTTTCGAAGCGAGACCCGAATTTGGAAAATTCGGGACGACCCTGAGAAAAAAGAGCCCCGGCATTCCCACCAATTTTTATACAATCGAACTTTTCAGATTTTGGTCCGAAAACCAAGAAAACCGCTTTCTGTGATAGAAGGCGGTTTTTCGTGAAATGGCTTTGGGATGCTGAAATTTAATTTTTGTTTCAGCGGCGCGGAGAAGGTAAAAAAACTTTGGCGGTGTTGGGTGAGCTTCCAAGTTTTGGGGATATGAAAAGTTCTTTACCTGTCGCTGTCAACCACATGGAGTTCGCGATACATAAAGACCCCCCTCGAAAATGGTCCGTAACGCGCATAATACAAACGCCATCGGACGCTTTTTTAGTTCTAAAATTTTGAACTGAGGATGTTTTTGCTTTTATCTCTTAGTAAAAAGTGGATTGTACACAATTCTGAAGTTCTGCATTCCATTTTTCTCAATTTCATCTTCATAATAGGCATAATATGCGTTCAATTCTTCTGAATGTTTCCGAATCTCCTCTTCCGTCATACTCTCATACCGTCCGTCCTCAAAAATTCCTAGAAGTCTGTTAGCTTCTCATCTTTCGTACATATCTCTTTTCCCGAGAACAATGGGCAATTCTCCATATAGATTTTCAGAACTGTTTACCTCAATGATTTCTTCGATTTCCTCATCTATTTCGTTTATCGGTCAGATATGTTCTTTTCTATCTCCAAATCTTTCCACAAGACTTTTATATTCCGATTTTTCCAAAGTATTGCAAATCTTATCTTCAAGCTTGCGAGCCTTGTTTTGAGGATCAAAGTCCTCCTCATCCTCTTTTGCACTTTCATAAATCCACGATCCAATACAGAGAAGCGTGAGAAGGAGCTTTGTTTCCTCGAGAGAAAGGTTTAGTTTGAGCATCTTTTAAGGAAAATATTATGAATAGATAAGAAAATCCTTGTAGTTTTCCGAATGCACTAATCGAACCTCCGCATCAGGATACTCTCCCGCAAACGCTTTCGGGGCGCGATATTTCTGCACTTTCCACTTGCATTCGAACGCGTTCTCGATCTTTGCTCCAATTTCAAGATAGTCGATTTCCTCTTGAGCTTTCGTGCGCCAAAAACGTTGTTCAAACCGGAGTTCATGGTAGGAAATAATTTTCCTTCGTTCGAGGATAAAATAGTTTTTCCAAAGCGCTCCGGTATCGTTTCGGAGTGACAATGGGTTAAAATTCCGGAGAAGTGCGTTACGAATACCAAGATCGAAGAAATAGATTTTCTTCATTTTCGTAATTTCCTTTTTCTTATTCGTCATATAGGGGCGAAGACGAAAAATAACGAAGCTTTTTTCCAAAAGATCTATATATTTTTCAACGGTTTGCTGGCTCAATCAAAGCTCCTGAGCGAGCGCATGATATGATACTTCTGATCCGATTTGGAGTGCGAGCATTTCAAGAAGTTTTGAAAGTACGTCGGGATTTTTAATTTCCTGAAATTCTAAGATGTCTCGATAGAGTTGTCCGGAGACAAGATCCTGAAGTTTACGGATTTTCGATTCAGCATCAGCAAAAGATAATACTTGTGGATATGATCCATACGTGAGAATGGGTTCCAGAAGTAATTCCGCATCACGAATCCCAGAAGTAGAAACAATTTCTTCAAATGCAATCGGATAGAGATGGTATACCCGTTTTCGTCCTGTGAGAGGTTCGGAAGTCTGATCAAGAAGACCAAGTGTACTAGACCCAGTCACGATCACCTGTTTTTCCGATTTGTACCTATCCGCGAGGATCTTGAGAATATTGCCGATATCCGGAACTTTTTGCGCTTCATCGATAACAATATACCGGTATGATGAGAAAATCAGGTCAAAGTGAGTGGATGAATCAATCTGAAGATACCTGCGATCTGCAGGATAGTCCCCATTGAACCTGATAACTTCGGATTCGGGAGCTCCAGAAACGAGCGTGTCCACAAGCGTTGTTTTCCCTACCTGTCGAGGTCCGATGATCATAATAATATCACCTAGAAAGAGGTGCTCGTGGAGATTTTTTAGTATGGATCGATTATACATAAGGTTTAGGTATACCGTATTACTAATACAAAATATTGTATGAATATTTTAAGTCTAATCAAATTATTTATAACTTTTATAAAATTTATAGGTAAAAAAACGTTGACGAAGTTGGGGAGGGTTTCCAACTTGCTATGAATAAAAATTTCTTTACCTGTAAGTTCCGAAAGTCCTTTAACGAATTCGGTCGTACCAATCATGTTTTTCTTACTTGATTTCCTTGAAAAATCTATATAGTACTCACAAATACATATTTATGTGTAACAACTCATACTATGAAAGAAATTTTCAAGAAGATCCTTACGGAATGGCAAGAATCAAATCTACCGACTGTAACAAAGCGATCATATAAATACGATCCGAATCTGGACGATATTCTCGCTATCATAGGGCCGCGTCGTGCAGGAAAGACCTACTTTATGCTTCAAATTATTGAAGAACTTTGCACAAAGGAAAAGAAGTCCGATTTTGTGTTTGTAAATTTTGAAGATTATCGACTTATCGGATTTAAACCGAAGAATTTTGGAGATATTATCGATGCACATTATGAGCTCTATGGGAAGAAACCGCAATATCTATTTTTCGATGAGATCCAAAACGTAAGAGAATATGGAAAAGTTCTTCGGACATTTAAAGATCAAGGATTCAAGATTGTCATTTCATGAAGCAGTTCAAAACTCCTGGTGGAAGAAATCTCCACTGAACTTCGTGGACGTTATACCCATTTGCTCGTCCTTCCGTTCTCCTTTAGAGAAATCCTTGCCTATCGGAAATTTGATATAACCAATATCGAGTACTCAATCCGAAAATGAGATCTTATGAATCATTACAAATCCTATTTCGAGAATGGTGGCTTTCCTGGTATTCTCGACCGTGATGAATCATCGAAACGTAAAACTCTTGCAAATTATTACGAGACCATCTTTTACAAGGATGTGCTCGAACGACATGGAATCAAGGCACGGTTCCTCTTTGAATACCTCATGAAGCACACGCTCGATTCCTATGCGACGATATTTTCCATCGGGAAGTTTCACGAATACTTGCAAAGTCAGAAAATCGAGGGGTCAAAAAAGACTATTGCAAATTATTTCCATCATCTTGAGGAGGCATACTTTACGATCGTAGCTGATCGATTCTCTTTTTCTCCGAGAAAATCCATTCTCTCACCCAAAAAGATATATTTGTCAGACAATGGTTTCACTATGCTCGCCACTGCTTATTCGGAAAATCTTGGGAAACGGTTAGAAAACCTCTATGCGATCCATCTTTTTCGGCAAGAAAAGACTTTTTACTATTTCCAAAAGAATCGAGAATGTGATTTCGTGGTGAAAAACAGAAACACCATTACAGATGCGATTCAAGTGTGTTACGAGCTGACTTTCGAGAATCGTGAACGAGAGATAAAATGACTTTTAGAGGCAATGAAAACATTCGGTTTGGGCGAAGGAGTGATTATTACATATGATCAAGAGGAGAATATCGACATAGATGGTGCTTCTATTCGAGTTATTCCACTTTGGAAAGTGATTTTATCGCAATAATTTCTCATTAATTTCCTCTATTGATGATAAACATATCGCTTTCTCAACCGCCTACTGCCACTTTCCGATGGAATCATACATAATCACCCTCAGGGGGCAGAAGACCATCGGAATCTATCCGCTTCTTCAAGACAACCGATCATATTTAGTCGTGGTGGAGAAAAAACAACCTCGTGGAGTTTTGATAAAACCCTTTTTTTAGAAGCCATCAGAAACAGCAGACCGAGGAAGGATTAGGAGTGAAAATGCTACAAGAAGTAAAGACATAAGTGTGTTAAAAAAGCTACACTGATTCACCCCCACTAGCCACTCAGATGAGATGCTAATCCCCATACGCACAAGAGTACGAAAGGCGCATGAAAAAAAGGTGTTCTGGCTCGGAATTGACCCTCAAAAGTGCATGTGTTTCACTCGAATCATTTTCGGATGACCATGCAAAAAGAGATACCTCTCCATTTTGGACCCAAGCCTTGAGGAGCTCTGCAAGCTCGATGATTTCTGGTTTCGAAAATTCGAGTTCGGAATCCGAATTTAATTTTTGGTGGTATTCATCCGGCTGGATGAATGCTGACTCGATGAGATTGCTGACTTCCTCAAGTGCTGTATTCGTTTCTATTTCCACAGATTTCCCAAAATATTGATGTCAGTCTGGATGGAATGCATACACCTCATCCAATGTTTTTGCCGCATCTTGCAGTGGTAGAGAAAGGGATTTTTCCTTGAGCCCCCGACACTCGGCACCATCTTTTTCGTCTTTGGTTACCGCGGGTAAGTAGGCGTAATTGAAATTGCTAGATAAATAGTAGGCAACCGTGGCAAAAGAGCAGTCATTCAGCATGCTAAAAAGTTGTTTGATTGCTTCGGACTTGGTAGTAAATGTTTTCATGAAAAAGTAGCATTATGAATAGCGACATCTTTTTTATAGTATCCTTTCTTCCAAATAAAATCAAGCAGTTGAGGAGCTAGACAACAAAAAATGATTGCATATACTTGCTACTGGTTTGGAATCCTTAAAACTGAACGAGGGATATGAATATCGTGTATGTGAATGCTCTTATAGGTGGTGCTATAATCTGAATGGCAGCGCTGCTTCTTGCTGGAGGTATTGGACGAGTTATGGGCATGAGTGGAGTTATCAAAGGAATATTTTCAAAAGAGAGCAATGGAGCGTGGAGATATGTGTTTCTTTTGGGAATCCCACTCGGAAGTGGAATGTATGCATTTCTCCATCCTGCTTATGTGGTGACATTTCCTGATGAGCGGGTACTCATTGCGATTGCGGGTGGAATTCTTGTGGGGCTTGGGACGAGTCTCGCGAATGGCTGTACGAGTGGGCATTCTGTTTGCGGAATTGGTCGGCTTTCTCTTCGCTCAATTTTCGCCACTCTACTATTTGTCGTAGCCGGAATCGTTACCGTTTTTATTACTCAACATATCTTATAATGCGATATATTCATACTATTATCTGATTGATGAGCGGCTTGCTTTTTGGATTTGGGCTCGCACTCTCGGATATGCTTTCTCCGAGTCGAACCATGTGATTTTTTGATATAGCCGGCAACTGGGACCCGACGCTCCTGTTTGTTATGGCTGGTGCGCTCAGTGTCTCGATAGTCGGTCATGCTTTTCTAAAGATGAGACCCACTCCTCTATTTGATACAAAATGGCACTTCTCCTGGGAGAAAAACTGAAAAATCGATGCAAAACTCATCGTTGGATCCCTGATGTTTGGAGTTGGATGGTGAATTTCTGGACTATGTCCGGGCCCAGCGCTTGGTAACATCGTATTTTTTGATCCCTATCTGGTCGGATTTCTTATCTCAATGGTTACGACGATGTGGGTATATACGAAGTACCAAAGATAACAAAAGTATATCGAAGTAGCCCTTCCAGCTAATCGGGTATTTGGGAATTGAAATGATCATTAATAAAGCTCGATTTAGCATCGGGCTTTTTTTACAGTGCTCCTTATCCTTCAGACCCTCCGATTCGAGGCTCTGTTTTTTGTATTTGCTTGCGTACCGTATACTTGGCATAGGGATAGGCAATGCCAAAAAACAGAGCGATTCCTCCAAAAGCCAATCCTACAATCATAGGGGTAATTTTTAGAATTGCATTGTTTCACATGAAAACTATCAATCAAATCGCACCAGCAAGGCTTCCAATACATATTGGTACCATATTTCCAAGGAGAGACTCGAAAAAGAGTAATTGAAATCCTTCTTTTTTGGTGCATCACAGAATTCGGTAGAGCTGAATTTTTCTGATTTTAAGAAGGAAAAAAGATTTTTCTGCAGTGAGAAACGCCAGGAGTCCTATAATCGCAATATAACCAAAAAGTACGAGCACTCCTTGTAGTACCAGATTGGAATAGGATCGTGCCTGCTCTAGGATGGCGCCAATATCAATAAATGATACATGATTACCCGTCTCGCGAATAACTTTGCTCTTCCATGCTTCTCTATCTCCCGTGACCTCTGTTGCAAGAAAATATGTCTTTGGAGCTCCAGGTATAGCATCCTTTGGGATTTGAAAATAAAAGAACGGACTGGTGCCATTTCTTTTGCTCTCTCGAATTCCAATCACTTGAAATTCAAAATTTCTTCCCGCAAGCGAGAATTCTATTTTATCCTCTAATTGCAAGCCAAGCCTTTGTGCAAAGTCTTGATCCACTGATACTTCTTTTCCGGAAGATACAGATTTTCCTGAGATGGTGCGATCGTTTGTGGGAGTGTCAGTGACGCTGAACTCTCTGGAGAATTCTCGAGAAACTTCCGTGGTCTTAAGGTGTTCTGCCAATGAGATTCCGTTTATGGTGACAATACGAGCACGCATGGTGGAATAAAACTCTTCAGGAGCAATCCAATTTGATAGTCGATCAAAATCTTTTGGCAAGAGATTGTTTACAAAAGTATTTACGCGGGATTCTGCTGTGATTTTGAGAGCATCCCGAAAGGCAAGGGAAAAAATAAACACAGCTGAGAGTGTCGCGGAAAGAAGAAAAAATACCGAGAATGAAATTTTCCCAAGCATCGGAGCATTTCTGAAGGATCGAAGCGCATCAAGGAGAAAAAATCTCGCCTTTGATATATGTTTGGATTTTGAAAAAAATTTGGATACCAGGAAGAAAAATCCCCAAGAAAACCGTTCGAGTAATACCAGCGATGCGAGCGCGTAAAGAATAGGGCGATAGGATTCTCCTGAAAGTAGAAGATATGAACTCAAAAGTCCTATCAAGATTCCTCCGAACACCAGTCGAATGGATCTTTTGTGCACAAGAAATATTCTAGTATCCCGCAACAGTATTTCGGAAATGGTCCAAAATCCTATGGCAAGCCCCAGTGCTAGAAATACGAGCCCTTTGATCAAGAGGGAAAACGAAACTTCTGGTAACAGCGCAAAAACTCCTCAGCATAGCAAGCCGAGAGTTCCAAAAAAAGCGAGTAATCTCAAAAACGCCACTCGCACGAATCGTCATTCGGGAAGTCCGAGCCAGATCAAGGTTTTTACATTTTTCCGACGCTCTAGAGCAAATCGCGAAATAGCGACTAAGAATGATGAAAGTGCGATGAGCGTGCTGGCATAGAGTATGCTTCCAAGGAAATCATTCAATGTTGAGGCGATATCTGAAAAGTTTCCACCTTCTCCTCGTTGCTCGCGTATCCGATATGAAGGCGTGGCATTTTTGCCAAATCGAGCTTCCAATGCCGAAAAGAAACTTTTTTGATTTTCGGGAGATACTGAAAAATCCATCCGATATTCTACGCGAAATCCTGCCCCGGTTGCCGTCACTGTTGCAAAGGGGAGGAGTTTTTCTGGAACAATAATATTTCTATTACTTGAAAAAGGATTCTGGGATAGTCATGGGGCTTTGAGGAGCTGTCATCCTATGGAAATATTTTTGCCAGAAACAAAAAATCAAGACGGTTTCAGTTTTTCGTAGAGATCTCCGTCTACAAGTGAGCCATCTGCGAGGGAACCACTGGATTCGATGTTACCGTATAGGGGATAGGAGTTATCAACAATTCTCACTTCTGTTGTGAAAAAAGTGCTTCAACTGAGAGATTCTGACGGCGCTGGTATTTCTAGGGTATAAGGAAAGTTTACAGATTCCGTAAACTTCGCTTGATATGTTGCTGCCATACTTCGTAGATCTTCCCGGTCAACATCGGATGGAAACGATCTCGAAGATACGGAGATGTCCGAGGCGGTAACCGTGCGCAGCTCATTTTCTATGTTGGATCGAAAAACCGAGGTAGCATATTCGGCGATACACCAAGTGAGTAACACTACTACAAAGAGTGCTCCAATGGAAAGCATCGATCGCATATCAAGTCTCAGCGCCCGTAGTGCTACTGACTCTGGGTGTGGTGTATGAGTCGTTGAAGAGGGGTCGTTCATTTCATTTTTTTAAAAAATAGGCCTACGAGGAGATTTTTGCGAGATCAATGACTCGATTTGCTCGTCGGTAAATTTCTGGATCATGAGTAACTATCAGGATGGTAACGCCGAGTTCCTTAGCAAAAGAGAGCATCATGTCCATGACTTTTTGTGCATTTGCCATATCGAGATTTCCCGTTGGCTCATCCGCAAGTAGAAATGGAATATTCCCTATAAATGCTCGAGCAATAGCCACTCTTTGGCGCTCTCATCGTGACAAAATATCGATTTTTGAATTCTTTTTGGAGAGTAAACCAACTCTGTCGAGGATTTCATCGAGAGTAAATCGAGGCTCGATGCCATTCATTTGAATTGGTAAGAGAATGTTTTCTCCAACGGTGAGATGATCGAGCAGGAGGAAATCTTGAAAAACGAAGCCAAGATTTTTTGCTCGAAATATTGAGCGCTCGTCATCAGATAGCTTGGTAATGTCAGTAGTACCTATTCGTACTTTGCCATCTGAGGGTAAATCTATTCCGGAAATGATGTTCAGGAGCGTGGTTTTTCCGCTACCGCTGGGTCCGATGATTGCCACTACTTCCGATGTGCCTATTTCGAAGGATAGATTTTTGAGAATATGGAGATTCCCTTCGGAGTTCGAGAATGATTTGGACAGGTGCTCAACAGATATGAAAGCATGTTTTTTTGAGGGCATATATTTTTGAGTAAAGTTACTGGTTTTTTGGAAAATTTCGGAGGATTCACTCGGCAAGAAGAAACCCATATAATTTTTCTGCAATAATACGGTATCATTCCGCGTTGGGATGTATTCCATCGGGAAGATTGAGCTTTGCATTCATAGCGACTCAATCGAGAAAGAACGGATAGAAGGGTACCTGGTGCTCTTTGGCCAATTCCGGATAAATGTTGCGAAATTCCATCGCATACGCCCCGGCGTTATTGGGAATTTGCATCCCTGCGAGTACGGGGAGTATGTTTCTTGACTGTAGCTTCTTGATAATATCAGAGATATTATTTTTGAGTGGCTCGATGGGAAGCAATTGAAGTCCATCATTTCCACCTATGGTCAGGATGGCGATGTCGTATTTGTTTTCGTCAAGTGTGAAGTCCAAGCGCTCCAAGAGTACACGGGACGTATTTCCACTAATTCCACCGTTAACCACGCGGCAGTTGTATCCATTCGATCGGAGGATGTTTTCTAGCTGTGCCGGATACGAGTCTGCAAGGTCAAGATCATATCCTGCGGTGATGCTATCTCCCATAGCAATAATGCGACATGGAGCAGGGCTCGCAGGCACTTTGAGGTTTGGTGTTTCAAGTACCGCATTTTGCGCGTTGGGTGATGGGAAAACATACCAGAGACCAAATGCGCATGCGACGGTAAAAAGTCAGATAATAATAATCTGAAATTTTCAAATATTGGTTTTTTGGAATATCTCTTTGAGCATGGAAAATCTTAAGACAGTATAGTATACTTGTGACGCTTCAAACATACAACTATTTCTCGTCGAATTATTGCAATTATTCGGTTTTAGTCCAAAATACCAGGATTGACAAATTCTACCTTCACCATATTTTATCATAGTGAAATAGAAGACATTACCTGCCAAAAACATGAATCCTGAAATACAACGAGATACATCAAAAACACCGACACAGGAGGATCTTTTTGGCGAAAACAATGCTCTTCTAGATGAGTGAGACCCGCCAATTTCGGAGAGTGTTTCATTTTCCAAATTTCAGAAACTGGCTGAGCATGTGAGAGCATCTTTGCATGAAATGCTTTCAATTTCTCCCGAAGCACTTTCTCGCATGCCCTCCAGTCAAGCTGCGAGTAGTATTATTGAAGGAATGCTAGCTCGACTTACTGAACTAGAAAATCTCGTCACTCAAAAAGGCTCTTTTTCTGAATCATTGAGCAACATTCAAAAGCAGGTCATGAATGATATGGAAATCACTCCAGAAATGCAGGGGTATTTTATCATTCAAAAATCTTTGAAGCTACTCCAGGAGTATCTGCAAATGGACTATGCGGGCATTTGGTTAAAAAAGAAT
>JBEICN010000021.1:0-17069 GCA_040383945.1 Candidatus Peribacteria bacterium
AACATAAAAAGTTATGTCTAAACTCAGTAGTATATAATATTATAGTTAACAAGGGCGTGGCGGAACAGGACTCAAGGCTGGATCTATGACGGCAAAGACTTGAGATATTATTGGAGTTCATCTTATTACAGAAGCCCTTCGAAAGGAGGGTGAGGTAATTCTCATTTCCAGAAATGGACAAACTGTTCGTGTGCCACTCGGAACGATTCGAGTGACCAGCCGAGTAACCCAAGGGGTGATACTTGCGAAGCTTAAGACCTCTACGGATGCCTTTACGAGTATGACCGTTACTACCAAAGAAGACGAGAGTGGAGAGGCAGGTAATGACGAACAGACGGAAATCGGAGCATAATTTCCTATCATACCGCATATGTCCCGCGCAGAAATTCGAGCCTATATAGTACGACTCGCCATAGTAACACTCTTTATTGGAGGTCTTTGGCTGGTATATCAAGCCCGTGAAATTGTAACAGCATTACTGTTGGCGCTACTCACGGCCATCCTCGTCAGCCCGATTATTGATGTAATGGAAAAAAGAAAAATACCGAGCACGCTGGCGATTTTCCTTTTTTTTCTGGGGGCGCTTTTCCTTTTGCTTTTTGGGCTTATGGTAATTTTCCCTCTATTTGCCAAGCAGTTGATCCATTTTGAGAGGATTATCCGTGATTTTATGGAGCTCCTTTCGGCAATTATTACCACACCAGAAATCGTACAACAATGGTCCATAATTCGATATCTTGAACAAATCAACATTACCGTCGATTTTTCTAGCATTGCGAGTTTTGTAAAAGACAATCTACCTGGTGTAGCAGATCAAATCGGAGGATTTATAAGCACATGAAGTAAATCGGTTTTTAGCTGGATATTTGGCTTTTTTTGAGCTTTCAGCAATATGGTGCTGTATGGGGTTTTCCTTGTTTTTATTCTTGCAGAAAGAAAAGAATTGCTTCAAAACTTTATGGAGCGACTTCCCAAAAAAATGTCGGGTGATATAGAAGGTAAAATTCCAAAGATTCAAACCACCTTGCTCACTTGGTGGAAAGGACAAGCACTCCTCTGTATTTTTATTTTTTTCATGACGCTTGCGGTCTTGTTGCTGCTCGGCAAGGTTTTTGGTATCCATGTAGAAAATTATCTGAGCCTTGCTTTGATAGCGGGGCTTTGTGAATTTATCCCGATAATTGGCCCCATTATAGCCATGATCCCCGCACTTCTTATAGGAATGCAGGGAGGATGGTTGGATGTGGCCGTACTCGTAATAGCCTACATCAGCATTCAGCAGATCGAATCTTTGTTTTTGGTGCCGAAGGTGCATGGAACTTCACTCCAGCTTTCCAATCTGGAAGTGCTTGTCTGGATGACTTTGGCAGGAACCTTGTTTGGAGTTTTGGGTATACTATTTACACTCCCGATTCTTGCAGTATCAAAAATACTTCTCGAAAATAAAAAACTTTCTTAATCTTTATGGCTCGAATTCTTTTGGTAGAAGACGATACCACCATTTCTCTCATGCTATCGGCATACATAGAGCGAGAAGGTTTTCAAATCGATGTGGCACATGACGGTATTCGAGCCGTGGAATTATTCGAGCTAGAGCCTGATCTCATCATCCTCGACATCAATCTTCCTGGAAAATCTGGCTTTGAGCTTATTCCGTGGTTTCGAAATACCTCCCGTGCACCAATTCTTATGCTTTCAGCTCGAGCAAGCGAGGATGATAAAGTCCAATGCTTGCAGCTAGGCGCCGATGATTATATACCAAAACCATTTTCTGCTCGAGAACTTCTTGCGAGAATCCATCGTCATCTTGAGCGAGCTCTTCCACAAAAGAATACTGAAAAAACTCTTCAAGTAGGAAATGTTATCATCATGAAGTCCCGATTGCGGGTGGAAATGCACGGAGTTGAAATTCGACTGACGAAGACTGAGTATGAAATTCTTGTGCATCTTTTTGAACATGCAGGGGAAGTAGTGGAGCGAACTACTCTTATGAAAGAAATCATCGGATATTCACGATATCTTTCCGATCGAACCATTGATACCCACATAAAAAATCTTCGAAAAAAATTTGAAGGAGAATTGAATATAGAAACTTTGCGAGCCGTAGGATATAGAATTCAGTCTATCTAGTATGAGATTTTCGGAAAGCTTCATTGTTTTTTTGTGAATATCCCTCACTCTCCTGATAACAGGAAATATTGCGGGGTTGTACCACTATGCTCCAGTGTACTTTTCAGAGTATGTGAGTGATGTTCGACAACAGAATCTGGGAAACGAAACCGCCATCATTAGTGCTTTTATCGAATCCAAAGATCTTGATCCGGTAACTGTGGATGAGTATCGACGAACACTGGAAGACCTCGGTGAGCTTACCAAAAATCTTGAGAATTTTTCTCAATCGCAACGCCTTGATTTGCTTATGATGGATTCGGGAGCCGAAAATGTTGACAGTGGCTATAAGAAGGCCGTTTTTGCATCCGGACTCGAAACCTTTTTCAAAAATATTGTATCGATTGCTTTTACCACGCAGAATACTCCTGAGCGAACATTTTTGGTCAAAATTTTGAAATTGCTCCTTATCATCAACACTCTTCTTATTTCGGTAATTCTCCTCATTACTTTTGCTTGGACGCGTGTTATCTTTCAGCCGATAGTTTCTCTTTCTCGCCGTCTCAAACGGCTTACCATCGAGCGTGATTATTCTAGAATACTCTATCAGCGGAAAGATGAATTTTTTCCTCTCATTCAAGCGGTAAACACGCTGTCTGAGAATTTGGCAGATCAAGAAAAAATTCGCTCTGATTTTGTCTCTGATTTTTCTCATGAAATCAAAACTCCGATAGCTGCCATTAAGATTTTTTTGGAGGGCGTAGAGGATGGTGTGGTAGAATTGAATGAAAAAAGCATGGGAATTATTCACTCTGAACTCGACAGATTGCTCGTGATTACCGATTCTATCATGCAGTATGAAAAGGTGGAGGCTCTCAAAGAGCGAAATGTTGCCCGAGAGTATTTTGATCTCACGCAAGTACTTATGCTTCTGCGAGATGAGTATTTACCAATACTGGCAAGAAATTCACAAATCATTGCATTTGAAGATGCCCCATTTCCTGTGTTTCTTGAGCGAGATCTCATTATTCAGTTGATACATAATGTTTTTTCCAATTTTACCAAATATGCTGGACCGAATACTCAACTCTCAGTTCAATACAGTGCTCGTGGTCGTAAGCTAACGCTTCAGTTTGACGACGATGGAAAAGGCGTGGCAAAAGAAAATGTAAAATATCTGAGAGAAAAATTCTATCAGGAAGATTCTGGCAGAAGTGGCTCTCAAAGCCAGCGAGGTATCGGTATTGGTGTTTCCTTGATTGAAAAAATCGCAAAAATTCACGGATGACACATTACTATATCAAGCGACACAAACAAAGGCTTTAAATTAAAGGTAATTTTAGAACAGGAAGACGTCCCGACCGCCTCTTCACCAAAAAATCACTTCCAGGATTTGCGCTAGTCCTCTTTTTTCATAGAAATATATACTACTATGATATACTTTTTAATTCGCTCATTCCTTATCGGCGGCGTAGTTCTGACGCTATCCCCGTTTTGAGTTTGGGCAAATTACGAAACTCAACCAACGCATAGATCGACCGCCAAAATAACAGCATATGATAAAGCCTCTGTCAGGCAACAGCAGGCAATCCCCACCAGATCTCCCGAACAGAAGCAGGCCATGGAGGAAGTAAATGCTCTCATCGTCGATTCTTATAAAACCTTGCTGGATAAAGTTCTCAATCAGCTGTATTTGAATATACGAGAAGCGTCCAAGGGGGATATGAGCGCTCAGGTTCGAGCACTTTCAAAGGTGCGGGATGATTTGGATAAAAAACTCGATAGCCTCGAAGATGAAGATATTACTCCCAATAGAAAGAAAATACTCCAAGGGGTATATTTTTATCTCAAGTCAAATATTGAGCTCAGAATTCAGATGTTACAAAAGAAGTAAACACTCTCGAAGAATATAATTTGACACACAAGAGTTCTTCTATATCATACCGCCACTTCAAGTTTGAAGAATTACGTTGAGTAGCCGATCGGTACAGGAAAAGCCTGAATCAGATGCTACCCAACCTCTAAATCATTATTTTTCCTCATGTCAGGTATTATCGCAAAGAAAGTCGAAATGACTCGACTTCTCAAAAACGATGCCTTCGTTCCAGTAACTCTTTGTAAGTTTCCTGAAACCAAGGTCATTCAAATCAAGACTCTCCAAAAAGATGGATATGAAGCGGTTGTGCTTATGTGTCATTTTGGAAAGCAAGAAGTTATCAAGGAAGTTCCTATGAATGGAGCTTTTGCTTCTCTCAATGTTGGGGATGCTATTACTCTAGATATGCTCGATGGGGTAGAACTCGTTACGCTTCAGGGAGTATCAAAAGGTAAGGGGTTTGCCGGAGTTATGAAGCGACACAATTTTTCTGGAGGACCAAAAAGTCATGGTTCAAAATTCCATCGATCTATTGGTTCGATTGGTACACGAAAACCACGAAGAACCAAACCAGGACAAAAGATGCACGGACATATGGGTATTGATACTATCACTCTTGCCAAAGTTCCAGTGGAGCTCGTCAATAAGGAGCTTGGTATCATCGCCGTACGAGGACCTGTTCCTGGAGCCCGAAATTCAATCGTAGTTTTCAATTTTTAGATCATGCAAGCAGTACTTTATACCAACGCCGGTGCCGAATCCGGGAAAAAAATAGAGCTTGATAGCGCGTTTTTCGGTCGAGAGATCAACACTGGTCTTATTCACCGACTTCTCGTTTTGCAAAATGCCAACGCTCGAAACCCCATCGCTCATACGAAAACTCGCTCAGAAAGAAACGGTTCTACTCGCAAGCTCTACAAGCAAAAGGGTACCGGTCAAGCACGAGTCGGTGATAGTCGATCTCCAACACGACGAGGTGGAGGTGTGGCATTTGGACCACTGAATAACCGAAACTTTGAACTTCGGATGAATAAGAAAGAACGACGATGTGCGCTTATTTCTATACTTTCTTCCAAGGCGTCCACAAACCAAGTCAAGGTAATCGAGTCATTCACGACCGCCGATGCGAAAACGAAGAACATGATCAAGGTATTTACCAATATGAATCTTTCTTCTGCAGTACTTGCGGTTCTCCCCACAGATACCGCTGTATTCCAAGCTGGACGAAACGTTCCTTTTGTAAAAGTGATCGGAGCAAACTACTTGAATCCACATGACCTTCTCAAGTTCAAAGATCTTGTCTTCACGACCGAAAGTTTGGAATACATCAAATCACACTTTGCTAACTAGTACCCATGTCACAATATAATATTATTAAAAAACCGGTGATTACCGAAAAATCTCAAAAACTTGAGATGCGAGGTGTATATACTCTTACGGTTGACAATCGAGCGACTAAGGTTGATGTTCGCACAGCTATCGAGCGACTCTACGGAGTATCCGTTACCAAAGTTAACATGATCAACACTCGAGTAAAAGTTCGAGTAAACGGGAAATACGGAGCTCAAGTAAAGCGAAAAGAAACCACCAAAGCCATAGTTACGCTCAAGGCGGGAGAACGAATCTCAGATTTCCAAAAAATTGTAACAAAGTAGCATGCCAGTAAAAAAGTATAATCCTACGACTCCAGGGCGCCGTCAGATGACCGGTTACACCTTTGATCAAATTACTACGGATGTTCCATACAAGCCACTCACCAACTTTAAGCTCAAGGCTTCTGGTCGAAACTATTCTGGAACTATTACCGTTCGACACCAAGGTGGGGGACACAAGAAGCTCTACCGACATGTTGATTTCAAATTCGACAAGATGGATGTTCCAGCCAAAGTAGAAACTATCGAGTACGATCCATTTCGAACAGGATATATCGCGCTGGTATGCTATCGCGACGGAGAACGAAGATATGTGCTCGCTCACAAAGATATGAAAGTTGGAGATGTTATTGCCACTGGAGAGAGTCTCAAGCCCATTGCTGGTAATAGAATGCAAGTTGGAAACATCCCAGTAGGACTTGAAGTGTACAATGTAGAATTGATTGTTGGTCAAGGATCTACCTCTGTCAGATCTGCTGGTTCATCAGCTTCTATACTTTCTCAAGAAGGAGAATATACACAGATCAAGATGCCATCTGGAGAAATACGAAAGGTTCACAAGAAGTGCTATGCTACCATCGGACAAGTATCCAATGTTGACCACGGACAAATTGTTCTTGGTAAGGCGGGACGAAAACGATGGATGGGTATTCGACCAACCGTACTAGGTTCATCCATGAACACCGTTGACCATCCACATGGAGGAGGAGAAGGACACCAGTCTCTCGGACAAAGAAAGGGGCCAAAGACACCATGGGGAAAAATCACACGAGGAGTTATTACACGAAACCGAAAGTCAACCGACAAGTGGGTGGTACGAACTCGTCGCGGAAAACTTCTACAGGGATAATTATCAATTGATTACTTTATACACATGACACGCAGTCTTAAAAAATGACCATTCATTGATGAGAAACTCGCAAAAAAAGTTGCGGATCTTAATCAGACTGGTAAAAAATCTATCATCAAAACCTGGGCTCGCCGTTCTACCATCTCTCCGGAGTTCGTTGGACACACCTTCGGGGTACACAATGGTAAAGACCATGTTCCTGTTTTCGTAACAGAAGATATGGTAGGACACAAACTTGGTGAATTTTCTTTCACTCGCAGATTCATCGCTCACTCCGGTAACAAATAGTTCATGAAAGCCATCACTACTAACGTTCGAATTTCTCCGAAAAAGGCACAAGTTGTTGCCCAAATTGTACGAGGAATGGATGCCAAGAAGGCACTCGACATGCTTCGGTATATGCCAAACAAACCTGCTAAGATTATTTATAAGACTCTTACCAGTGCTGTGGCAAATGCACAACATAATGATAATCAGGAAACATCAACCCTCGTCGTAAGTACTATCATAGTTACGAAGGGAATAGTCCTCAAGCGAGGAAATCCTATTTCTCGAGGACGATCTCATCCAATTCTCAAACGAACTTCTAATATTTCTCTTGAGCTTTCTGCTCGATAATTTTCACCTATGGGTCACAAAGTTAGTCCACTCGCATTCCGTATCGGGTACATCAAATCATGGAGGTCTACTGGATTTTATTCCAAGAAAGACTATTCTGCAAAGGTTTCGACCGACATGCAGATCCGTTTGCACATCATGAAATTCCTCAAGGGAATTCCAGTAGCAAATGTGTTCCTCTCACATTCCAATCAAACCATTACTGCTACCATCTATACTGCACGTATAGCGATTGTTCTCGGTAAGGATGACGAAAATGTAAACCTTCTCAAATCGGAACTTACCAAAAAGTTCGGCTTCAACTTTCAAATAGAAGTCAAAGAAGTGAAGAAGCCGGAACTCTCCGCAGCTCTCGTAGCAGACTCCATTGCTCGGCAAATTGAGAAAAAAATGCCATACCGCCGTGTGATCAAGAATGCTATTTCTAGAACTATGGAAAAGGGAGGGCTTGGGATTAAGGTCATTATTTCCGGTCGTGTAAACGGAGCGGAAATCGCTCGAACCGAAACCTACAAGGAAGGAAGTATTCCATCTCTCACCATCCGATCAGATATTGATTACGCTATCGAGCGAGCCCAAACTCTCGCCGGGACAATCGGTCTCAAGATCTGGGTGTACAAGGGAGATGTATTCAAAAAATAATATCCGAGTTGACACCTACAAACTATACTTATAATTCTGCTACACCATGCTTCAGCCGAAGAAAACGAAATATCGAAAATCGCAACGTGGAGTCATTCGATGACTTGCCATTCGAGGTTCGAATATCGCTTTCGGGGATTTTGCACTCAAAGTCACCGAGTCTGGTTATATAACTTCTAGACAAATCGAATCTGCACGACGAACTATCGTTCGCTACCTCAAAAAGGGAGGACGAGTTTGGATACGTATTTTCCCAGACAAATCTTTTACAAAAAAACCTTTGGAAGTACCAATGGGAGGAGGAAAGGGAGGTCTCGAAATGTATCGAGCTCCGGTCCGACCAGGAAGAATAATTTTTGAAATTAGTGGTATTCCCGCTGAGCAAGCTCAAGAGGCGCTTACACTAGCCGCCTACAAGCTTCCTCTCAAAACCAAATACGTTACTCATGAAATCTAAACATGGCAACCAAAAAAACTGCGACTGTTTCTGACATCGGCACACTCCGTCAAGAGCTATACATTCTGAAAATGAAAAAACTTTCAGGAGAACTCAAGGAATCTCACAAGATTAAGAACCTGAGAAAACAAATAGCTCGGGAACTTACTTCCAAAAATAACTCTACTCTGTAATAGCATACCATGCGTACTAAAATTGGTACTGTAACTAGCATTAAAATGGATAAGACCATTGTAGTCACAGTAGACACCTACAAAACTCATCCGAAATACAAAAAACGATATAAAGTATCGGCAAAGTTCTATGCTCATGATGAGAATAATAGCTGCACTCTTGGACAAAAAGTGACCATCAGTGAATGCCGACCGCTTTCACGAACTAAACGCTGGACTCTCGCATAATTTTATAAGAATATGATCCAATCAGAATCACGACTTTCTGTCGTCGACAACACCGGTGCAAAACTTGCACTCTGTATCAAAGTACTTGGAGGTTCCAAGAGACGATACGCTTCCGTAGGCGATGTTATTGTCGTTTCTATCAAGGAAGCTCTTCCAAACGGAACCATCAAGAAGAAATCTGTTCAAAAGGCAGTAATCGTTCGTGTGGCTGCTGAAGTTCGACGAGCAGACGGTACCTACGTACGTTCAGATGATAATGCTTGCGTTATCATCAATGATGACGGAGAGCCAAAAGGTACTCGTGTGTTTGGACCAGTGTTCCGAGAGCTCAAGAATAAGGGCTACCAAAAAATTATCTCTCTAGCACCAGAAGTACTCTAATATCTTATTTATGAAAATTCACAGCTGAGACCTCGTACAAGTAATCTCCGGTAAAGACAAAGGAAAACAAGGAAAGGTTATTTCTGTTTTCCTCAAAGAGGAGCGTGTTCTTGTTGAGGGAGTTAACATTGTTAAGAAAGCGATCAAAAAGCAAGGTATGACACCATGACGATTTGTCGAACTGGAAAAGTCTGTCCATGTGTCAAATGTCGCAGTTCTTGACCCTGAAACAAAAAAGCCTACGCGAATTGGTTTCAGTTTCGAAGGATCAAAAAAAATTCGAATCTCAAAAAAGTCTGGTAAGTCACTTGTAAAGTAAAACCATATGTCATTTCAACAACACATAAACTCAAAAGTTCTTCCAGAACTTCAGAAAACTCTCAAGATTGAGAATGTCATGCAGCTCCCTCGTTTTGAGAAAGTCGTACTCAACATGGGTATCGGTACCTACGTGGCAAGTGGTAACAAAGATTTTTCTTCATTGAAGAATGATCTTGCCCTCATAGCAGGTCAACTTCCAAAAGTAAATGCCTCACGAAAATCTATTTCCAACTTCAAGCTCCGAGAAGGAATGCCGGTTGGTATGACCGTTACCCTTCGCGGAGAGAAAATGTATGCTTTTATTGAGAAGCTTATTGCCGTTATTCTTCCACGAGTTCGAGATTTTCGAGGTATTTCCTCAAAATGATTTGATCATGCAGGAAACTTTAATTTTGGTATCAAAGAACACACCATTTTCCCAGAGGTTCCTCAGCTTGACGTGGTAAAGACTCACGGTCTTCAGATAACTTTCAAGTTCAAGTCTGAGTCCAAAGAACACTCAAAAGCACTTCTCGACGCACTTAAATTCCCTTTCACTCGCTAATATGGCACGAAAAGCAATCGTAAATAAGGCAGCTGCCGCACAATCAAAAGCCGCTAAAGCTCGGGCTCTTGGTAAAAAAGTTTCATTCCCTACACGTCTTTATCACAGATGCAGCGTTTGTGGTCGAGTTAACGGGTATATCGGTAAGTTTGACATGTGTCGAATTTGCGTCCGTGAGCGGGCAAATGCCGGTGAACTCATGGGAGTTAGAAAGTCAAGCTGGTAGTATCTTAGAATTATCTCAATATTATGTATAATGATCCAATAGCAGACATGCTCTCTCGTATCCGAAATGGATACCTTTCCCGTCTTGCAAAAATCGAGGTACCATACTCTGTCCTCAAAGCAGAACTACTCCGAGTTTTCAAGAAGAACAACTACATTGCGAACTATACCGTCTCTGAAGACAAGAAAAGCGTGGTAGTTGAACTCAACGATGTTCGTGTTACTAAGTATGTACCAAGTTTTCGAAAAATCAGCAAGCCTGGTCAGCGTATTTATGTAAAGAGTGCTGACATTAAGAGATCTCGAAATGGTCTCGGTATCTTCATTCTATCTACTCCAAAAGGAATTGTTACAGGATATGAGGCTTTTGCTCTCGGTGTCGGTGGAGAACTCCTTTGTGAAATCTTTTAATATTATTTGTTTATGTCTCGAATCTGAAAGCTTCCCGTCGCACTCCCTGCTGGAGTTACCCTAGAGGTAGATGGGAAGAAGATCACAGTAAAGGGTCCAAAGGGAAGTCTCTCTTTGACGCTTCAAGAGGTTGTTAGTGTTACGGTTGAAGGCACTGAAGCTCATGTAAAAATAGCTGATGAAACCAATTCACAGCAAAAAGCATTCTGGGGACTTACCCGAGCACTCATCTCAAATATGGTGCATGGTGTTTCCCAGGGATACAAGAAGTCGCTTGAAATTATCGGAGTTGGTTACAAATTTGAAATCGTCAGCCCGGTAAAATTGGTACTTTCTGTTGGTTTTTCTCACAAAGTTAACCTTGATGCTCCAGCGGGTGTCACGATGACTGCCGATGCGAAAGAGAAGAATATTATTCATATTGAAGGTATCGATAAGCAGTTGGTAGGATACTTCGCCGCTTTAGTGCGAGAGGTAAAACGACCAGAGCCATACAAAGGTAAGGGAATCCGATATGTTGGTGAATATGTTCGACGCAAGGCTGGAAAAACTGCTGCTAAGGGTGGTAAATAATTATTTCAAAAGAATATGTTAGCAAAAATTCAAAAACGCATCAAGCGTCACATAAAGATTCGAGCTCGAGTCTCTGGAACTGCCGCCCGCCCTCGTCTGAGTGTATATCGATCAAACACTGCTATCTTCGCTCAACTTATAGATGACGAAGCAGGAAAAACCCTCTTGAGTGCTTCATGTCATGGTATTACTACTGGAACCAAAACTGCGAAAGCGAGTGAGGTTGGGAAAATCCTCGGTGAATCTGCAAAAAAAGCAGGTATCACTACCGTAGTATTCGATCGAGGTGGCTTTCTCTACGCCGGACGAGTCAAGGCTCTTGCTGAAGCAGCACGAAATGCCGGTCTTTCATTTTAACTCTTTTTTATATGACAGAAGAAGTACGAAACAATGCGAACAAGCCAAAGCGCGATGGAAATCGTCCAGGAGGACCACGTCGAGATCGCGGAAGCTTCAAAGAAGTTCAAAAAGAGTTTCAGGAGGAACTCCTCGAAGTAGCGCGAGTTACTCGTGTAACAGCGGGAGGACGTCAACTGAGATTTCGAGCTTCCGTAGCCATCGGTAACGGTAAGGGTACGGTAGGTTTAGGTATCGGTAAGGCTTGAGAAGTAGCCGTTGCAGTTGAAAAAGCTGTTCGTGATGCCAAAAAGAATCTCATTAACTTTCCTATTGTTGATGGAACTCTTCCTCATGACATTACCGCGAATTTTAAGTCCACTACCGTAATGATTCACCCAGCTAATAAGGGTACGGGTATCATTGCCGGTGGAGCTATCCGAAAGCTAGTTTTTGTTTCTGGTCTTAAGGATGTTATTATCAAAAGATTTGGAGGTAATAATCCAGTCACCAATGTGCGAGCTGCAATCAAGGCTCTTGGTCTTCTCAAAAATACCAGCTCTCCTTTTTTGAAGGCAAAATCTGCAAAACTAGAAACCGAAGCAACAACTGTATAATTTCAAGACAATGGTCTCTCTTACTACAATTTCCTCAACACGAGGATCCACTAAAGAACGAAAGCGAATTGGTCGAGGTAATGGTTCTGGAAAAGGAACTTACTCCGGGCGAGGAGTGAAAGGTCAAGGTTCACGAACAGGTACTGGAAAATTTAATCCAGCATTTGAAGGAGGACAAACTCCCCTATTTCGAAGACTTCCAAAGTCACGAGGATTTACCAAGTGGAATCAAGTCGAGTTCAATGTAGTCAATTTGTCAGATCTCGCAGAACTTGCGGCTCTTAAGATTACTACGATAGATGCGATGATTCTCGCTGAACATGGATATATTCGCAAGAATGGTAATCCTCTCAAGGTTTTGGCAAACGGCACACTTGATACCGCCGTCACTGTCACGGCAAACAAGGCTTCAAAGGAAGCACTCGCCATGATAGAAAAGGCTGGAGGTAAAGTAGAGCTCATCTAATCCCTAACAAGCCCTACCCTGGTAGGGCTTGTTTTTGGTTTACTTTCCTTTTTTTTCTCTATACTCAATCTTACTATGATTTTAAAAAACTTTTCACGTCTCTGGGATTCAGAGGAAGTACGAAAGAAGGTACTTGTGACGCTTGGTCTCGTATTGGTATACAAGTTTCTTTCTCTTATTCCAGTTCCAGGAGTAAATGTCACTGCCATTGCTGCGTTAAAATCCTTTTTGGCTGAAAGCCAAGGGCTCGCTTTCTTCTCTTCACTTCTTGGAGGTGGACTAGAGAATTTCTCAGTCGTACTTATGGGTCTTGCTCCGTATATCAATGCGGTCATCATCATTCAACTTCTCGGAGTAGTAGTTCCTCAACTCGAAGCTCTCAAAAAAGAGGGAGAACAAGGGCAGAGAAAAATTAACAACTACACCAGATATGCTACCCTTCCTTTGGCACTTGCTCAAAGTTATGGAATGATTCTTTTGATCAATACTCTCATTTCTTCTGTTGGTGGGGGAATTTTGATTGATACCAAAGATTTTTGGGGAATAGTGCTCCCGGCAATGATTTGTATTACTGGAGGTACCATGATACTTCTCTGGCTTTGAGATATTATTACAGAGTCTGGAATTGGTAACGGAACCTCGCTTATCATATTTGCCGGAGTTCTTTCTGGTGTTCCTGGTCATGTAGGAGGGTATTTGAGCGTTCAAAATTACGGACTCCTCATCGGTCTATTTTTTATGACACTTGCGGTTATTTATGTAATTATAAAATTTACCGAAGGATACCGTAAGATCCCATTGATCTACACCAAAACCGGACGCGATGAGAGATCGTATTTTCCTATTCGAGTCAATCAAGCGGGTATGATTCCAATAATCTTTGCGATCTCTATTATCACCTTCCCATCTCTCATAGGTCAAGTTCTAGTAGCAAAAAGTGCGGGAAGATTGGTAGAAATTGGTAATTTTCTCGTTACGAATTTCTCGATGAATAATCCGTCTTGGCTCTACATTGGAGTCTACTTTATTCTTATTCTTGCTTTTTCTTTTTTCTATGTCTCTATCGTATTCAACCCATCTGAAGTAGCTGAAAATATACAGAAGCGTGGGGGATATATTCCTGGTATTCGTCCAGGGAAAGAGACAGCTGAATATTTGGAACATACGAGCACCTATTTGAATCTTTGGGGAGGAAGCTTCCTGGCGCTCATAGCCATATTCCCGTATGCTGCTACAAAATTGAATAACACTTTTAATTTTATGGATATATCTGGAGGGTCGAATATAGACTTCTTGATATCAGGAGCGGGTTTGATCATTACGGTTGGTGTGGTGCTTGAACTCATCAGAAAAGTGGACACCGAACTCAAAAGTTACGATTATAAAAAGTTTTACTAGAGATTTCAGGGGTTTCTCTTGCATCTCTCAAGCCCAGCCCCAGCTCTACTCATGACAACTCAAATGATTTCTATAACCATAGGAATCATTTTTTCTTGACTCTCTTGGGCTTCCCTCTAAAATCCCGGCCTATGAAAGCATTCGTATTCGACACCGAGACCACGGGTTTCTCTAGCAAAGACCGACCCCTCAGTGAACAACCCTACATTGTTCAATTTGCAGGCATTCTTGGAGAAGCTCATCGAGCGAATGGATTTGAGGAGATTGAGCGTATTAATCTTTTGATACGACCGAGAATCTCTATACCCTTCGGGGCCTCGCAGGTGCATGGTATATATGACAAAGATGTCGAAAATGCCCCATATATTGAAGAAGTATTGCCACAAATACTCAAATTTCTCAATACCGCAGATGTCGTAGTTGGGCACAATATTGAGTTTGACGAGCAGATTATCCGTGATGAGCTCGCACGACTTGGTCGCAATGGAGATTATCAGCCGATGAAGACCCTTTGTACTATGCGCTCTTCTACAGAGTACTGCAAGCTTCCGGGGCGAGGCTTCTCTTTTAAGTCTCCTCGTCTCAATGAGCTCTACAAGCACCTTTTTGGAGAGTATTTTGTGGGCGCTCATGATGCCATGTATGACGTGGAAGCTACCGCAAAGTCATTTGGAGAATTGCTCAAGCGGGAAGTTATTGTTTTGGAGGAATCAGAAATCATGCGACTGTTTTAATATACGACATTACCCCTTTGAAACATGCTTCTCAGAGCATGACCAGAATTTCGGGTTTATATTTCCTCATTTTCTCATATACTTTTGTTGCCCAATTGCAACACTCTCTACTCGGGCGCCGTGTCG
The DNA here is from genome assembly GCA_040383945.1 of Candidatus Peribacteria bacterium. Classification (GTDB taxonomy): domain Bacteria; phylum Patescibacteriota; class Gracilibacteria; order BD1-5; family UBA2023; genus CAIVSN01. The sequence continues at coordinate 14,738 of JBEICN010000021.1, forward strand.
ATCAAACTGGTCGTTAGGGCGCCCGGGAGGAAAGTCTGGACACCCTTCGGGAGCATGGCAGCTAACGGCTGCGGCCGTGCTATAATACATAAATTCACGGTACGGAAAGTGCCACAGAGACAATACTACCAAGTATCTTTGGATCTTGGGAAAGGTGAAAAGTTTCGTCAGGTTTCCTGCTCCGGTAGGAGGCGAGGCGAGAACGTCCGCGGTAACGCGGAATCGTCGGCAAACCCCATGTGGTGCAAGAGGAATGGTACAATGAGATACGGGACCCGTTTCCCCTCAACGTATACCTCGCTTGAGGCCATTGGCGACAATGGTCCTAGATAGATGGAGAGAGAAGTACAGAATCCGGCTTATGAAGCAATTGGGCCTTTAATTACATACAACAACATGCATATCTTGCTCGTGGGAATCCAGGGTTCTGGTAAAGGAACTATGGCTCGGAAAATGGTGGAAAATCACAGATATGGGTTTTTTGAAATGGGGCAGAAACTTCGGAATTTTGCTTCCTTACAAGAAAAAGATTCTCAAGAAGTTGCTCGTCTTCTCGAAAACGGCGAGCTTGTTAGCAATGATTTGATCGAGAATATGTTGGTGCATTACAAGAAAAATCATTCAGGAGCCCCAGTGGTTTTTGATGGAATTCCCCGATCTCGCGACCAAAAGGAACTTTTTGACCGGGTATTTCCAGAATATATCGTTGTATATCTCGATCTCCCTCGTGATAAGGCCATAGCAAGACTCGCCAACCGTCGGATTGATCCTATTACTGGAGAAAGTTTTCCTGCGGATTTTGTTGGAGATTTCAGTCCATTTACCGGGAACAAGCTCATTCATCGAAGCGATGACAATCCAGAGGCTGTCTCCAAGCGGATTGATACCTTTATGAATAATACTTTACCACTCCTCGCCTTGTGGGCAAGTGAGGGAAAGCGCATCTATACCATCGATGCCAGCCAGAATATAGAAGACTGCTACAAACAGATTTCTGTGGTCATTTCTGCGTATCTTTAGCCCGATTCCGCTATATTTATTATAGCGCTGGCACTGGTACTTCCTTCTTTTCCTTGCTCGCCCTGCGATGTTTTTTTATCTCCATATTCCGTTTTGTCGTCAAAGGTGCCCATATTGTAAATTTGCGCTCACACCAATGGTAAAAGCGGCACAGGTGGACTTATATATCGCCTTTCTCCGCAAAGAAATACGGGATTTTTTTGCGGGTTGGGATCCCGTGATGTCAGGTGAAATGGTGGAGTCTATTTATTTTGGTGGTGGTACTCCGAGCGTGCTTTCTCCTGATCAGATTGCGACCATCCTTGGCGAGTTTCCGTTGGCGAGTTTTTCTCAGAAAATCGAAATATGCTTGGAGGCAAACCCTGAAGATATTACCCCATCATGGTCAGATGCGATTTTGGAATTGGGGGTCAATCGTATTTCTCTGGGAGTCCAAACTATGAATCCAGATTCGCTTACAGCGATTTCTCGAAGCTCTCCCGACACCATTGTATCCGCCCTCCGAATTCTCTCCGCTACGGGCCATCAGAACGTGAATATCGACTTTATCCTCGGGCTTCCCCATGTCCTCCCGGGGGAGACGCTTCGTGATATCCAGTTTCTTCATAAAATGTTTCCAGCCATCCGCCATACGAGCGTATATTTTTTGGAAAAGTGACGCTACCCACGGGATTGGAAAAATACGGCCATGAGTGACGAGGAGCAGTGTGAAGAGTATCGGAGCGTACGCGAATATCTAATGGATCGAGGACTCCATCACTATGAGATTTCCAATTTTGGTATGCCAGGATACGAAAGCGTGCATAATCAGGCGTACTGGAATCACTCTGAAGTGCAAGGATTTGGTCTTTCTGCCGCCAGTTACCGCAACGGAGCACGGTTTGAAAATGCCTCATTATTTCCACGCTATTATGCTCGGGAAATTATCTGAAAAGAAATACTTACCCCCAAGCAAATCGAGTTAGAGCGGGGTATGTTTTGACTGAGAACATTTTCTCTAGATATTGCCTCGGTCTGTCCGGAAAAAGTTCAGAAACTCGTATCAAAATGACTTCTCGAAATACGCGGTACGAAACTTTCTCCAACTCTCACTTGAATTTTTGTCATCGACCATATAATGTGCGAGCTTTTATAGCATACACGCCGATGTGGCTCAGTGGTAGAGCATCTCCATGGTAAGGAGGGGGTCGCGGGTTCAATTCCCGCCATCGGCTCCATTTACAAAATCAAACTTTCGGGGAATTGAATCAAAGGGCAACCGTGCAACGGTTGAGAAAGCCAACGATTTGGCTTTCGCCCCTGCCCCCGTCTC
>JBEICN010000022.1:0-16268 GCA_040383945.1 Candidatus Peribacteria bacterium
CAAATTTTCTGCACACATTTGAGATCCATACCAAAGGACTCGGTCTTCCGAGGTAAAATATCTTAAGAGAAGCCTATCTCAAAGCGTTCACTGCCTTTTCTGCAAATTTGTACAGGACTTCAAAAAACTTTTTGATCATCTTCTCTATCTTTTCAAAACTGTTTTGCGAAGGACTTTCATGGGTGATTATGGGAGCGGCTTCTGGCTCTTCTTTCATGATGAGAGCGATGAGCACATATGCTATCACCATTACAAAAGGTAGTGGAAAAAATAACGCAATAAAAGCAAGTCGTATCCATATTGGCTCAATATGGAAAGCCTGTCCCAGACCATAGCACACCCCGAGAAATTTTCCTTTGCGGGGATTTCGAGCATATCGGCTGAATGTAAAAGACTCGGAAGTTTCGGGGGCAGGATTTGACTCAAATTTTTGCTCGTTCACGGGGTTTGTCTCGAACTCAGGTGGTTCATTTGGTATTTTTGGCATATGAGAATATGTATTATGTAATTTGGATAATGGAACGGATGACCTACTACTAAAAAGATACAACTAGGAGATAGAATGTGGCATACGAATTGATACAAATACCCTATTTTCTCGAATACCGCACTTGAGCCAAAGAATTTTGAAATCTTTTTTGTTGAACTATTTCCATGAGAAAGAGGGGTGTGTGATATTGCATGTCTCCAAGATATTCAAAACTGATGGTGTTTCAAACTTCCTGGGGAAGGATTGATTTTACTCGTTTCATCATGTAGTCAATACAAAAAAGGTAGGTTTCCGATATACGCTCACGCTTAAAAATTTGGGTCGTATCATAGCGAAGTCGGTGCAAAAGTTTTCTTTGCAAAGTTTTGCGATCACGATCATACACGGAAGCAGCAATTCCCAAGCGACTATTCCTAAAATAGTCATCGGTAGGCTCAGTGCGCGGGTTTGCCACAAAAAAACTATCAAGAAAATAGATTTGCCCATCATGGGCAAGATAATATTTTACCTGCAATTCGCCAGACACGATAATGAGAAGCTTTCTGCCATCAAATTGTGGCAATTTTTGAGGAATAAACATATGAAAGTAGGGGTAAAAAATTAGCACACTTGCGACTGGTGACTTGCTTGCAATATAGCAATAACTTCATCATCTTCGATCTGTGGAAACGCCACATAATACTGACTAATGGAACCTAGGGTATCCGATTGAAGCAACACGAGACACTCATCAGCATGTTGAAGTATCCGATCGACTGCCTCGGTAGAGGCTACCGGAACTGCGACCACAATCTCATTCGGATGATACAAAGCTTTTGCAGCATGTACCGCAGCCTCCATATTGGCCCCAGTTGCCATACCGTCATCTACGATAATGATCGTATCAAAGGTCTTTCATTCTAAAAATCCTCCGGAATCATACGTTTTTTCTCGACGCTCTAATTCTGCACGCTCCCGGCGAATGATGCCATCAATTTCTGGCTGGGTGAGTCCAAACATTGACACAGTAGAGGTATCAATCACCAGAATTCCTGCCTGTGAGATGGCTCAAAAAGCAAATTCAGGATTGGAAGAGATTCCAAGTTTTCTTACAACGAGGGTGTCCAGAGGAAAATGCAAGGCTTTCGCGACTTCAAAAGCTACGGGGACTCCTCATCTCGGCAATGCGAGCACCGCAGCATCTCGCCCCATAATCTCAAAAAGCTCCTCGGCAAGGCGAACACCAGCAACACGACGATTTTCAAATAGCATATGAAAAAAGTTAACAAGTACGTCATAGCACACTTACACTCCACTCGGAAAGGTTTCCAATTCTCATAACTCTCCCGCATAAGCGAAACTTTTCAGGGCATGGGTAGTATTCACAAACCAAAATGCGTCATATCTTTCTGCAATATTGCTTTGAGCGTAATTTCCGCTCTCATGCCCTGACTGGTAGACGACTCCTATAGCTCTATGGTCACGCCATCGAACCAGTTGTGGATCGATTCTGCTCACCTCATCGAACGCGAGTAAAATATCCTTACCAAGTCCGTAGTCGTGTAAGTGATATTCCCATGAATTCGGTCTCGCAAACGGAAGTTCAACCACCTCCTGAAGTTCTCACCATTTCTCAGCAGCGAGCACCGTACCAGTATACGATCCAAATCCAAGTATATAGACATTTTCATTGCCATATCGCCTACGGGCAAGCTGTCCGATATTTACCATCCCCGCCAGAGACATGTGAGTAGCTTTGGCATCGCCAACATGGGTATTATGAGCCCAGACGATGCATGGAGGATACTCAAAATACCCTCGCAGTTCAGCAAGTACCGCGTCCATATGGTAGTCTCGGATATTCCAGGATCCAACATCAGAACGCATCAAGTTACGATAGTAGCGTTCTGCATTTTTGATAACTTGAGCGTTCATTTTTGCCGACAGGTCTGACTCATTATCATGGTGTTCTTTTTTTGGAGTAGTTTGATACACATGATGCAAGAGTCGATCGGCCAATTCCTCACAACTAGCGCCACTCGATATGGTGGCCTGAGCATAGCGTTGCTCGTCTCGACCATACGGCTCAAAACAAGCAAATGTCCGATATATCTGAAGTTGTGAGGCATCATCACCCTTGTAGTGTGCAGCAAGGACTTCTAGTGATTCCCAGAGACTGTAAATATCCAATCCGTAAAATCCCACTTTCTGGTCTTCGGGCAAAGTTTCGTTGTATGTTTTTAGCCATTCAACAAATTCCTCAACTTCCTCATTTGCCCACATCCAACGAGGCCAGCGCTCAAAAGATTCCATCAAGATTTCTCTCGCGGATTTGGCATTGGTGCCACTCCCCTTGATATACTGATTCATGACAAAACAGGACGGCCAATCGCCCTCGACCGCAACAAATCGAAATCCATAGTCTTGAATCAGGGCTTTACTGATTTCGATACGAATTCGGTAGTATTCTGCAGTGCCATGAGAGGCCTCTCCCAGAAGTACCACTTGACGATCTTTGGCCTGTTTTACTATGGTAGCAACTTTGTCGCCATGCTGAAACGCCAAGGAGAGGCTTTCGAATAAATTTTCAGTTTCGATATTCATACGACTGACATTAGGGAATGGATTGCATTCAATAATCACATGTCTGGAGTACTCAATCTGCGTGGATTCCGAAGTCTGAAAAACAGAATTCGAAGTTCGTATATTCTATCGAAAATTCACTCTTTATCAAGGGTCGTTCGATGGGAGTTGGGTTATTTTTGGATATATCTCACCACCAAAAAAACTTGTTGAACTTGCACTTTTTCTATTTTGAATATGGTACAAAAGCTCCGGCAATGTAATTTTGTTACACACAAGCAAAAAACATTGCTTTCGACAAATATTTCAAAATACCATTACACACATTGCACATCACTCAAATTTGTCCAATTTTTCAGTATGTGCTAGAATATTAACCATGAAAAATCGACACCGAGACATACTCCCCGATGGAACTCCCATATACCGACTATCCAGCGGTGCGGAATACGACCTTGAAATAACCCCACTGATCGAACGATATCGAGAGCTCTATATGAAAATCGCCAAAGGATGAGAACGGACCCGCACATGATGGATAAGAATAGAGGATATCTCGGTTTCGGATCGGATGGAAATGAAAGAAATCTCAAAATTGCTCTTTTTGAAACAAGATACACTCAGTCGAGGGAAGAATATCCTCGCCTCCGCTTCCTGGAAAGATAAGAAGTTTGATAGTGGCAAGGATAATGCCGTTTTTACATTTGAAAATGGAAATGGTAAATATTCTGAATTCGTTTACAAAGAGGGAATCCCGGCAAAATCAGAGTTCGGATATGATAAAATGGACGGGGATAATCTTCGATATCTCCAAAGAAAATACGACCTTCTTCGTACATATATCGGAGAAATCATACCAAAATCCGCTTTTGTGCTGGGGGATGCTTCAAGAAAACGAATTCCTGTTCCGGGATTACCTGAAATTGACGAAAATCGACAAACCGTCATAACAATCCAGCGACGGATACGCGGAAAAAACCTGCAAGACATGACCCTTGAAGAAAAACTTGATGAGAATTTTCTCATCCGATTACAAAAAGCTCATCGACAATACATGCTCCTGCGTATTTTTATACAAACCATTGCTGAAGAAATAGGTCTTCCAATTGATACTTTGGACACAAAAATGGATCTCGGGAGACTTTCTGATGTGGACCAAATCGACATAGAAAATACGGTATATATAAACGAAATGCTGAAGTCGCCAAATATCATGTATGACGGGAAGCGGGTGTACTTTGTCGATTTGGATCAGGGAAAATGGAACGATAAAAAAGAAATCCTCTACCGGAGAATGAAGTCACCAGATATACTGCAACGGTGGAACGACGTCAAAAAGAATATGTGAATTACTTAAATGTGCCGAGAAATAATCAAGCTTCTTTCAGAGAGAGTACTCAGTAGATATATTCGTACATATTTTTACAGTTTTCTATAGATTTCCTAGTAATGGCAGCGATCTCAGCATAAGATACATCATCCCAGATGCGCATGATGAAAATCTCTTTTTGTTCGGAAGAAATGGTGAAAAAAGCGCGGATTATCCGAGTTTGAGAAGCTTTCTTATATCTGATTCCATGTTTTTGGGAGCTACGGTTGGGGCATATCGACGAATAACATTACCATGTTGGTCGATAAGGAATTTGGTAAAATTCCATTTGATATCTTTGGTAAGAAAACCACCTTTTCTAGATTTGAGATACGCGTATAATGGATCCGCACCTGGGCCATTTACTTCGATCTTGGAAAACACGGGAAATGTTACTCCATAGTTACGCTTGCATGTTTCTTGTATCTCAAGATCTGTACCAGGTTCTTGGTCGGCAAACTGATTGCAGGGGAAGCCAAGAATCACAAACCCAGAGTCACGATACGTGTCATATAGGGCCTGAAGATCTCGGTATTGTGGCGTAAGTCCACATTTGCTCGCCACATTCACCATTACGGTCACCTTACCATGATACACATCGAGCGGAGTTACCGTACCGGCTGCGGTTCGAACTGAAAAATCGTAAGCATTCATATGCGAGATGTTATATTGGTGTAAGCATATCATAAACCTTCAAGAAATCTAGAAGATGTGAAATATTCAACTACGACGGATGCGGAAATTTTACACGAAAAAATAAAACGATAGACACGACTCCGCTCCTCGCATGTTTCATAAAAATCAAAATATAATCATGAATTAAAATTTCTCAATTAGCTAGAGTATTCGCACCAATTCAAAACAATAGCTTTACAACTAAAAAAAATATAGTGAGAATACAAATAAAAAACTTGAAATTTCGATAATAAGTCCTATAAAAGAACGATAGTACGGCAGACAAAATGACGATTATCCCATAATAGAGTCTCATGTTCCAGATGCTCAGAAAATACCTCAGCACCACCATTGCGATAGTCCTCATTTTGCAGCACTTCTCTTTCTTGACATTTGCTGCAGGAGACTTTGGGATTATCAATCTCAATATGCGTGGGAATGCGGTGACGAGTTATGCTGGAAATCCTGGCACAACATTTTCACTTGGAGCTGGTTCGATCAACAATCTGGCAGAATCCATACAATCGGTTTTTTTGAGTATCGACTTTGGTAACAACGCCGGCTTTTCATATCAAGGAGTGGATCAGCGTACTCGCATAAACAGCACCAACATCACCAACCCCATTCCCGCTTCAGCGTACAACTCTTCCTCATGATTTAACTTTGAGATCACCAGTGCGGGGACTCCGCAAATTTGAGCTGGAGTCAGCTTCGATATGATACGATCAACTGGGACAAATCACGCTGGATTTTTGATTGCGAATGATATTACCACCTATGAGAATACCTTGACATTCCGCTATTCAGCTCAAAAGGTTTCTGATGGCTCCAGTGTTATTTGAGATAGCAAAACTGCCACGGTGTATGCCAATGTAAAGCCCCATATTACAGATTTCTATTTTGAAAAAGCGGACAGCTCCATGACCACCAACCAAATACAGGGAGATCAAGCAGAATCCGTAAATCTTATTGTCAAAGTTAAAGACTACAACGGCTGCGCAAATATGGACGAAGGAACCGTGACAGCAGATCTCTCCCCTTTGGGATTGAATTCCAATGAAAGACTGTTGTATGTGAGTTGCGATGCAGATGGGAAGACGACGATATTCAAAAAAACTGGTATCAGCACCCTGGCGTCCATGGGGGATAAGATATTTCCTTATACCGCCTTCAGTGCTCGGGATGAAAATAATAATCTGAACGATCCAACGGATGGAAACACGATCTTTGACGACGAAGACCGGAAAACAAGCTTGATTTTGACGGTTGTTCCTGCATCAGCCCCAAGCGTAAGCATGCTATCTATTTCTGACACACTCATCGGTGGGCCGAGCAAACTTTCCACAACACTGAGTTTTTCTGGATCACAGGGGTGACAAGTCAAATTCACTCTCGGAGGTGATGGATCTTGTGCCGGCGGAACCATACTTCGCGATTGGACAGGAAGTTGAAGCTATGCCGCTCATACTGCGACCGGAATCACCATATCAGCCTCAACTCTCTCAGAAGGAAATAATGTTATCTACTTCTGTGTTAAAAATTCTGGGGGGAATATCGGATCTATAAATGTGGCCATTACCAAGGATAGTGTAGCGCCGAGTTTTGTAATTTCCCCTTCCATCAGTCCGGTCAATGTGATAAATAACGACTCTGGAACCTCAATTCGCTGTAGTGAAAATGGGACTTACCATCTAGAAATCGGAGGGAATGGAACGCTTGGAAATGGAGTGTTTGCCGGATCTGGCGTATTAAGCGCTAACATTACTACCACCGCGACTATTTCCAATACACTCCTGGCATTGGGGGCAAATACGGTTAATGTATTCTGTTTGGATACTGCGACAAATTTGGTTTCTTATAGCGGAAGCATCAATAAGGTTCCACCGACCCCGTCGATGTCAGGTCAGACCATCGCATTTTCCGACGGCGACGCAGATAATGATGGTCTCGATGGGCGCGATCTAACTTTTAGCTGGAATAATACCACAGCTTTGGGATTTTCAAATTTTCAGTCATACCGTATCTATATACTCCCGACCTCCACCGCCTTTAATAGTGGTTCACAGACCTACGTCGCATTGCTTACGAATGCAAATCTCAACACTTGGACTTGAGATAGCACCCTAAAGACCGACAGTCTCGGAGCAACTTTGATCTCGTGAAATAGTTACAAGGCTTGTATTGCTATTATGGGTAGTAGCGGACAGCTTGGTGGCGAATGATGTACAGCTGGGAGCATACTCACATCTGATACCGTCACCCATCCAAAAATACTGTCGGCAAAATTCACGAGTGATACCAATTTGGAGCTCACAACTGATGCCACGCTCGATCCTGTAATTTCCAGTCATTCTGGAGCGCTCGTAAGCTTCGTGAGGGGTGCAAGCATAACGGCGATTTGAGTGGCTTCCATTGTCTCCAATAGGATCAATTTTACTGTGCCATCTCTTGGCTCTTTGTCAGCCACTGGAAATACTCTTGTAGTAGCAACAGGTGCTATACGAGCTAGCGGAGGAGGATATAATGACTATTTTTCATCCGGTAGCCTCGCGATTACCGATGGCCAAAATCCTACCGTATCAAACTTTTCCAAGACTACCCCAGCTGCCTACGGAACATTCCATACCGGGAGTATCACCTTCACGTATACATTTGGAGAGACTATGCTCGGAGGTGGAAGTACAAGAATAGAACTCACACGGACTGCTGGCAATCCGGACAATACGATCCGACTTACCAATATCACCGCCCCAAGTGAACTTGCTTCAGGAGTTCAAACAAAAACTATTGACCCCGCCGCACTTTGACTGATATCCGGGACCACCTATCGTGCTCAAGTAATTGGAAAAGACCTCGCAAACAACAGCGTAAATTCGCCGTATATCATGAATATCTCTTATGATACTTCCGGCCCTCTAGCTCCGAGCATCACCGATGCGGTAAGTTTTGGCACATCTACCCCAACACTCTCTTGGACTGCCCCCACAGATGACCATGGTAATGGTTCTGGAATTGGAAAATATACACTCAAGATATACAACGGCGCAAACTGTGCAGCGGAAAATATCGTTCAAACCTACGCCTCCATTGCAGCACCAACCACATCCCAAATCCTTACTTCTCTCGGAACGAGTCCTGGCACATACAGCTGGAATCTGTTTGCCACTGATAATGTATGAAATACTGGATCTCTTTCGATATGCGATAGTTTTATCGTAGATACCAGCTTGCCCACGATCACGGGAGCAACTATTTTTGATCAAACCATATCAAATTCTAGCTACGCCAAGACGGGCGATACTCTCGTAGTTTCCGCCAATATTGCCAATACCGACAGTGCGCATATTTGGCTTGATATGAGCTCACTTGCAGGTAGTACCACCTATAGCAATGTTCTGTGCTCCACTCCACCAAGCGGAGTCAGTTGTTCGTATGTAAGTGGAGTGGTGACATATAGCTTTGTTGCAGGATTTGGTGGCACGGTCCCAAACGGAGTACGCCAAGTACAGTTCCGGGCCCAAAATACTTCAGGTCTCAACGAAACCACGGCACTCTCCAGTATCACGATTGATACGATAGCGCCGAGCGTTTCCTCAAATGCCATCACAAGTCCAAACGGCGGGGAAACTTGGTGAGGCACCGGAAAGACGATTACTTGGAATACGAGTCTCGTAACCGATGCGGTTGGAATTACTTCTATTCGTCTCGAATATTCCACTGGAGCAAACATCTGGAATCTCATCACAACTACTCCCAATGTCGGAAGTTATCTCTGGAACATTACTTCCCTTGCTAGTAGAAATGATTACACCATTCGACTCACCGCTTTTGATCCGGTAGGAAACAATGCTTCAGATATTTCAAACGGAGTATTTACCATCGACAGAACTCCTCCGGCCGTTCCTTCAAATACTTTGACGGTTCCGAACGGCGGCATCTACCGAGGAGGATCGCCCTTTTCTATACTTTGGAATAGTGGTGCAATTACCGATGCATTAGGACTAGCGGTTCATCCAATTATGCTCGAGTATTCTATCAATAACGGAAGTCAGTGGACTCAGATCGGTACGAATCTCGGTAATACATGATCCAACATTTGGACACCTCCCTCGATAAATACATCGACAGCTTTAGTGCGAATTACCGCTAGCGATGCTGCGAGCAACACGGGCAGCGATATCTCTGATAGTGCTTTTATCATTGACTCTACCAATCCAGCGCAGTCAATTTCTTATGCAGGAGCAGGAGGAAATGTTCCTCAAATCGGACGCAAAATCAACAATACCGGACTCGATCTCACGCTCAGTTCAACGGATAGTTATCTCGATACGGTGTACTTCCAATTCATCAACACGACGGATGGACTCTACTGGAATAACGAATCTCAAGGTTGGCTCGGAGTGCAAACATGGAGTGTTTTGTGTACTGATGGCGTAAGTCTCGGAACGAGCCTTGGTTGCAGCAATATCTCCACGAGTATTTCGCCTACCATTCTTGATGGAAAATCATACTCCCTCGCTTTCAAATCAGTGGATGAGGCTGGCAATTCTACCACTTCTATCACCCACACCTATGTAGGTGATGTTACACCTCCAAATCTCAACATATCAACCGCATCGGGAAGTTTTTTGAAAAATGGAATACTCCTCTCGGGTACAGCAAGCGATAGCGGAAGCACGGTAAGCTCAGTAAAGGTGGAAATCAAAAAATGAGCCCAATACTGGAATGGCTCTGCCTGGACAAACACCACAACTTCCCTGCTCACACAAACATCCAATGGGTACGCAAACTGGACCTATGCATTTGATCCACCACTCACTGACACTGATGGGCAGACATATGTGGTCACGGCCACGGCTGATGACAGCGCATACAAAAACAACAATAGTAGAACGGCCAGCATTACTGTAACAAAAGATACCTCATGACCGACCATTGAATCGAGCGTATTCACGTTTGATACATCGGTAAAATATCGCTGAGGGAATACCCTTCGAATTACCTGGAACCCAACAAAAATTACGAGCACCGGAGCAGAGCTTGCGACCAATCCAATTACGCTCAGTTATAATTTTACAGGAACCGTAGTGAATATAGCTTCTGGGCTTACCAACCCGGGAAGTTATGATCTCGTGCTTCCATCAATAGATACAAATAGTGCTCGAATCATTATCGCTGCCGTGGATTCTTCTTGAAATAATTCAGAAGCTCTGGCAAGTGCAAGTTTTATCATTGACAGCCTTCCACCAACCATGCAGTCAGCAACCACCATGGACATGGATCTTGATGGTAAAATAGATGCCTTAGAAATTACTATGAGCGAAGCCATTAAAGATGCGAGTGTCGCTGTCGCTCATTTTAGCCTCGGACTTGGTATCGGAACACCAAGTAGCTTCACCACAGGAAATAGTAGCAATGATGCCATTTTTATATTACATTTTTCAAATACAGGAACTTCTGCCTCTGCGCCAGCAATTTCGTATTTATCTGGAACGCTCGCAGATCAGGCGGATAACCTATTGGGGAATATTTCACAATTTGCCTCATCAGACGGTGTTATGCCACGATGAGTGGATGCAAAAATTTATGATACAAACGGAAATGGTAAATTCGATACGATCAAAGTGCAGTTCAACGAAGATATGGGAACTGCCACGGCTAATATATTTAGCATAAATTCATGACTTGCTGGTTTGAGTATAGCCTCGGTCAGTCGAGATAGCTTGGACCACAGAGTGTTTGAACTGAGTCTGAGTGAGTCGAACAGTGCGAACACTGCGGTGAGTGGCATGACTTTGAATTTTAATAATAATGGAACTTATAAAGATATCGCTGGAAATTCTGCAGTAAACTTTGCGAATCAAGGTCTCATCGATCTTGCCAAGCCAATTCTTTTGAATGCAAGCACGGTGGATACTACGGGGAATTTTAAAGTGGATCGTGTCGATGTGCAATTTTCAGAACCTATCAGCACCAATGTTGATGGAGCATTCACCCTCACCGGACTTGCCGTAGGATCGAGCAAGGGAAGTTCTCAGATTGATGGCAACATACTCCGTATCAGCATAAACGAGACGAGTGGAGATAACGATACCGCTTTGACTCCGAGTTTTTCTTATTCTGGAGTGAGTCTTGTTGACCTTTCTGGCAATATCGCAAGCACCATTACCAACCGTACCGTAAGTGACGGTGTAGGGCCAAAACTCCTCTCGAGAATGACACAAGATTTTGATGGGAATGGAAAAGTTGATACGGTAAAATTAGTGTTTTCCGAAAATCTCACAACAAATCTCTCGGCATTTACCGTAAGTGTTGCTGGATTCTCGACTATCAGTACTGATTCGCTCTGCGCAGGAAGTAGTATATCGGGAGATGGCATCATATGCACGAATCTCTTTGAAAACGCTACTATCAATACTGACGCGACACCGATAGTTCAAGTAACAGCAAATACCACATTGGCTGATCTCGCTGGAAATCTCGTTCAGACAGAGGTCTCTGGTATCAATGCCATCGACGGAGTTGGTCCGGTAATTGTGGGCGCAAGATACGATGCTGGAAATGCTGGGGTGGCCGACGATACCATCTATCTGACGTTTTCTGAAAATATCTTCACTGGAAGTCTTTCGAATATAAGTAGTGCTGATTTTAGTGTGAGCGGAGGCGGAGCTTTGAGTGCGAATTCTACTACATCATATGTTGATGGAAATTCGGCCATCATCACTCTTGGTGCTGGAGCCACTGCTCTCATCGCTGGAACTTCAAAAATTTCTATTCTCAGCGGGGCGCTATCGGATGCGTTATTCAATGTCTCGCCAACCGAATGAGTCAACAACCGAGTTACCGTATCTAGCTCTGTCATCATCAATGAAGTAATGTGGTCTGGAACTGGATCCTCCGCAAACCAGTATATTGAACTGAAGAATATCGGAACTACCTCGATAAACATCAACGGCTGGGTAATTTCTCACGCTGGTGGAAATGATATTGATCTCACTCTTCCAGACTTCACCATACCAGGAGGGGGTCTGTATGTAATAGCAAAAATGAGTGAAGCAAGCAGTTTGCTCAATGTTACACCAGGACTCGTGAGCCCCACTCTCAATCTCGCTGCCAACCAAAATAATCTCGTCCTAAGATCTGGTAGTGTGGTGTACGATACCGCAAAAGCAAATCCTTGGCCATCTGGAGACATCCATGCTCCCGCATCGATGGAACGTCGAAGTCCTGCAGGTAATGGTACACTGGGAGCGAATTGGTATACTGCACCATCTCAAATAGGATTTGATGCAAGTGCAACAACCGCAAGAGGAACTCCTGGATATGAAAATGTCTTTGATGCCCAAAGTCCAGTCATACTGGCGTACACTCCGACAAACAATGCTCTGGTGCCGGTTTCTCCCAAACAAATTACCTTTAATTATTCTGATAGTGGAGGGTCTCTGATTGATATCGGTAGCGCAAATCTCATGCTCCAAAAGTGGAATGGGGCGAGCTTTGTAGATGTCACTGCCACCTACATACAAACAGGCAGTATCGTTGTTTCTCAAACTGGAGCCATATATCAAGTGCACACACTACCATTTGGGAAATACCGAGCCACCTTCGGGATTGCTGACGCTGGTAGCAATGTTACCCAGCAAGTCATCAACTTTTCCGTTGATCAAATCAGTATTACTATTTCGAGAAATTCTCTGGATATCGGAAAATTAGAGGCAGGGAACTTGATTATAGGCACAGAAGAGCTCGTCATTACGGTCAAAACGCTTGGAGCTGGATTTACTTTAACCCAAAATACATTAAACAATCTCTCACTTACGGGCGGAATTACCCAAATCCAAGATTTCGATGGATCGAATGGTTTTGGATACGACTATTCCGAAAGCGGATCAGGAAATTTGATCAGTTATAGTGGAGCTCTGTCGAGAGTAGGTTTGGCAAATCTTGCCAATTATGCGACTGATATTGATCCAAATTGAAACCTAAAGAGCTATACGTATCACATCAAGTATGGTGCCAAAATCAGCGCAGATCAAACAGCCGGAGCGTATAGTGGGAAAAATACCTACGATATAAGCTGGAATTACTAAAAATTACGAGCACTTCACCTCGGGGTCACTTCACCTCGGGTTGACACATGATTGATGTTACGTATATTCCACGGCGAAATACGGTAATACACATCATATGTCTGCACACGGACCAAGTCATGGACCAAGCCCAAAAGCCAGCTCGAATCATTCCGGAGGCAGCGCAACCATGAGCGAGACAATCGCAGGAACAACAAGTGTCGCAGTCTTGGCGATACTCGTAGGTTTTCCACTCATTCTCTAAGTTTTGACTTCAAAGAAATTGGATCTTGAAAGTTTTGAAGCAACCAAAAATGAGCTCTCATGGTGAAAGATTCATGAAACTTCGATGCTCAAAAAAAAATACAACGGAAAGTCTGTGGAAAAATTTGACATTTCTTTAATTCAGCAATAATTAAGTTACGAATGACATAAGGAATACTTTTAAGAATTCCATTTTACTCATACGTCAACTTATATTTCCTTAGTACTATATTATGCTTACCAATCTCAAAAAGCTTCTCGCACTTTCCAGTGCTGTAGCTCTCGTAGCTATGAACCTGATTCCTGCAGGAGTAAGTGCTGCTGCCGTGAACGACGCGGTCGCTGCCCTATCTACAGGAAACATCACTCTTACTAGCGCTAGCATCACTGGTGCTACAGCTACGGTACGAGTAGAAAAAGACGGAGTGGTTGTGCCTGGAGTTACCGCAACGGCAACAGGTACCGTAATAACTGTGGTTGACCCAGATGGCACTGCTGACAGCGCGCTTGCAACCGGTTACTATGTAATTACCTTCAATACAGATACAGGAGACTTTGGTTCTGCTACTTTTGATAACTCTTCCACGTACAACGAGGTGGTAGTAAGTGCCACTGTAGTACCAACGCTCTCTCTTTCCCTCGTGAATAACAACTCGGCACTCGGAGTTCTTTCTCCTGGAGTATTCTCAGCTACACCAGTAAGCGTAGATTTGACCTACAGCACCAATGCAAAAAATGGTCTTACCGTAGCCATGGCATCTACAGGACTTAAGGATACTGCTGCCGGACACGAAATCAACGCAACTAAAATATCTGCCGTAGCAACAAATGACGGTCTCTATACTTTCGCCACAGCAAGTGGTTCAGGTGCTGCTACAGTAAATGCGACAAGTACAGGTGTAGCTCTTACTCAAACGGTAGCGAGCACATCAGCACCAGTAAATGCGGCGGTAAGAAACGTGAAGGTTGGAGCTCAGATTACCAACACTACTGTTTCAGGAAACTATACCGATACTCTTACTTTCACGGTTACTGGAACCTTCTAGTTGATTATGAAATACAAAAAAACTCTCGATTCCGAGAGTTTTTTTGTAACGAATTTTTATCTCAACGTGGAGCAAAATTACAGAATGAAAGTTGTCGTTGCACTATCAAGAGTTTTTCGTATTATTAAGCTCAAACGCTTGATCTAAGTTCGTTTTTGTGCGAAGCTCCTCTTTATATCCCCCTCATGAAATTTTTTAACAGAGCCCTGCTGTCGATCGCCCTTTTTGTATCGGTATCACAGTTCGGTTACGCAAACCTTTCTATATCTCCCCTCAAACATGAATTCACCATCGAGGCAGGAACAGAAAAATCCGCTACGATACTTGTCACGAATACTACCGACAGCCCAGTTACACTTTATACGTCGAAAGAAGATTTTGTGGCAGGAGATGATACTGGTACCCCAACCTTCATCAAGCCCAAAGATCAGGTAAGTGAGAATTTTAGTCTCTCAAATTGGATGAAAATCGAAAACGAAAACATTACGCTCGCGAAGGGTGAGAGTCGAGAAGTTCGTTTTACGATAAAAGTTCCAAAAAATAGTGAACCCGGAGGGCATTACGGAGCCATTTTCTTTTCCCCAGGAGTTCCCAAAGATAGTCAGGTTTCTGTTGTTCAAAGACTCGGTGTGCTGGTGTTGATAAATGTTCCTGGTGATATCGAAATTCGAGGCGAGCTGGTTGGGTTTCAGGTTGGGAAAAAAACTTGAGAAAATACCTTCACAGAAACACGTGAGTTTAGTGAATTCCCGATTGCATTTGGGACCAGGTTCAAAAATGCCGGAAATACCCACCTCAAGGCCACGGGAAAGATTGAACTTATTGATGACTCCGGAGAAGCGCTCAAAAACATCGGTAAAGAAGCTATTGTAAGTCCCGCAGGTGCGTTTATGTGAGAAAAATTAGTGGACTATATTCCCGTTAATGACGGATTCGGGAATACACTCCCAAAATCAGAACGTCGTTTTGAGTCTCTTTGGGAGGGGTTTGGATACAAAGTAATTGCCGAAGATGGTAAAAGTCAGGTACAGTTCAAAAATCTCACCGAATATTATGCAAGTAAGGCAGCAGAAAAAAGAGCCTACCTCCAGTTCTGGGAAACTATTAAAACTCGAACGGTTAACAAAAAAATCAACGCCTATCTTACGCTAGAATACGAAGGAAAAGATCGGGAGAAAAAAGAATTTAAACAAAATCAAGATTTTACCGTAAGCTATACCGAGGAATACGTCGGCATTAATTACATAATAATCGGGATGGTGATTTTGCTCATTGATGGTCTTGTACTCTATATTTTTGTAATCGTACCAAGATCAAAAGCCAAACTAAAGGCTGAGCTTTTGAATGAAATGCATAAAAGTAATAAATAATTTATACTTCTCTCCATGAAAGCTCCCCTGCTACTTTGACGTATCTTCATAGGAATGAGTCTTGTGCTCGGTGCTGTTTTCGGGGGTGCCTATTTGACCTACTCAAACATAAGGGTGACGGTGAGCGCGACGGTATGAGGTGGGAATCTGGCTCCAGAAGTTCTCTCAGTCAATCCAAGTAGTGTTCCTGTAGTTCTGAGAAGGAGCACCATTCAGACATTTTCCATACAAGTTCGCGATACTGACTCTCCTAGTGTTTCATACACAATAACCGCAGGTACCGGTGCTACCAATCCTATCAATGGCACGCTGACCAATACTGGAGCCCTCACTACCGGACAATCCTATATAAATTTCACCTATTTTACACCTCCAAGCAAAGCTTGAACCTCAAATATCACCGTAACCTTAAACGATGGGTCA
>JBEICN010000023.1:0-15660 GCA_040383945.1 Candidatus Peribacteria bacterium
GCTTGCGACCTGAGCCGTGATGTGTGGGGGACCGGGAAATTATGGACAACTTGGGAATGGGAGCACGAGTAACCCCAACTGGACTACTCCCGTCACCGTTTCGGGTATCAATAACGCCGTGAAGGTGTATACAACAAGCGCTGGATACGACACTACCTACGGTCGTAGTTGCGCGCTCCTCTTTGATGGACAAATAAAGTGTTGGGGGTCGAACTATTACTTTTATCTATGAGATGGGACAAGTACTGATCGAAGTAGCCCGGTATTTGTAAGCTCCTCCAATGGAATGTACTATACTGGTATTGGTGCAGTATCTGTGGACAAGACCGTGCCTGAGGTAAAGGACAGCATCACCGCGGCTACCAGTGTGGCAACTTGAGGATATCATTCCTGTGCGGTCGAATGAGGTGCGGTGCGATGCTGGTGATACAATGCCGAAGGTCAACTCGGAAATAACAGCAACAACCCTTCTTCTGCCCCAGTAAGCACTTTTGGTCTATCCACCGCCACTCAGATCGCCTCAGGATATATGCACTCCTGCGCAATACTCACAGATAAGACCGTGAAATGCTGGGGGCTTGGTCGACAAGGACAGCTCGGAAATGCTGCCAACTCTAGCAGTAGTACTCCCGTGGTCGTAGCAAACGTAACTAACGCTAAAGAAATTACCGCAGGAGATTATCATACCTGTGTTCTTTCTGGCAGTGGTGGAGTCCAGTGTTGGGGGCTGGGGAGCCAATGACAGCTCGGAAATGGGGGACTACAAACTTCCAATGTACCACTCACCGCGACTGGTATCACCAACGCCGTGCGCATAAGCGCGGGGGCTGACCATACCTGTGTTCTGACCGCGAGCGGAAGCGTCCAATGCTGGGGAGCCAATGATAGAGGACAGGTTGGGAATGGACAGTATCGCATGCTTCCTGTGGTGACTCCCACCACCGTCAGTGGTATTACGACCGCCGGTCGTATCGGAGCGGGAGCCAACCACACCTGCGTAGTACTCGCGGATAACACGCTCAGATGTTGGGGCTTGAACGCGAACTCTCAACAGGCCTCAACCTCATTCTTCATGTCAAACACTCCGACAACACTCCTTGGTATCAGCAATGTACTCAACATCGTAGGTGGTGGAACGCATAGTTGCCTCATCTCTACGGACCTTGGTAGCGTAAACTGTTTCTGAGGCAATCGCAACGGTCAACTCGGAAACGGGAACATGAACACGACTTCAAACGCTTCTTTGGTGAACTATCCCGTAGACGGAACAGCGGGGGTTACCAACTACACGCTGGCACTCTGTGAAACCCGTGATGTGTATACGGGGAATCTTGGAGGAATCGACGGTGCAACAAGCATTTGTACCACGCAGTGTGGAATCGGATACAAGTTTGCTCGGGAATCCGAACTCGCAAACTTCAACGCATCTGCCGCTGCGGTCAATACCTATTGGATCGACCGAGCAAACAATGCCGCGACGAACTGCCAGAATTGGACGGATGGGACGACCAACTTCAATGGGGCGAGTGTGATTTTTGCTACAAATCATCCGACAACTAGTTGAGCTGGATATTTTCCAAATCCTTCATTTCATGGAAACAACACTTTCTTGAATATGACAAACATCATCACTTCCACTCAAAAACCGTGTAATGTTTTCCAACAGGTCCTCTGTGTGCGGGGTATCCGATAGCCGATACTTCACTGTTGGCCTCAAATAGTCTTACCATTTTCCATTTTCGCAATTTCGTACCTATGATTATCAAGCACAAATATGCCGTCATCACTGCCACTATTGTAGCGATACTATTCCTAGTATTCAGTATCTGGCACTTCAAATTCAATACAAAATCCCAAGAATTGCTCAGCTTCTGATCGACAGGTACTCTTTCAAATGCAGCCTCAGGGGCCTCTCCAAACACTCGTCAACCACGCTCGGAGATATCCCTAAAAAATGTTTCTGAAACCCAATCCTCCGATACCGTTTTCCTCGCTTGTACGGCTGAAAAATTCTTCACCTGCTCCAAGATGCAAACCGTCGTCTCTCTATCATCTATAACGGGGAGTTTTCTCGAGCAAACGCAAGCCATACTCCCACTCGCAAAAGGGAGCGAAATCATCGATAACTGCATCTCCGACGGAATTTCGGCCTGCTCCAACCTCGTCATCCAGAAAAAAATCGCCGCCGAACCAAGCGTGGAAATCTGCGAAGAGTATACCGATCCGGTAACGAAGCAAAATTGTCGAAACGATGTATATCCCAAAGTTGCCATTTTTAAGGACGATGCCTCCGTATGCAATCAGATAACTGAGGAATACGGACAAAAATATTGTGCCGATACCTACAATAGTGATAAGTCCGTCAAGAATCGGGACATATCCTGGTGTTCCCGCCTCTCATCCACAGAGCGACAGAACGAGTGTAAAAGCATCTTCTCTGTCAAGGTTGCCATAGCCACAGATGATATCAAATTTTGTGCCAAATCTCAAGATGAGACACAAGCATCTGCCTGCTCGCAGTCCTTCTTAATGAAAAAAATTGAGTCTACGAGCCTGGAAAGTTGCAAAAAAACCTATGACTACACCTCGTTTGTCTCTGAAAAAAATGTGCTTGACCGGATATACCAGAATTGCCTCAGCCGATTAGCGGGAGAAATACTTATGTCCATCCGATCCGATCCCAATCTCTTAATTTCCAAATGAACCATGTACCGTCAGGCCTGCGGAGCCTTGCCTGATATGGAAAAAAAGGTATGTCTTGACCAGCTTACTCTGGTACAGTCTGGCTGATTGGTGCTACCTCCGAGATGAGATCAAGCGCCAGCCTCAAAAAGCGGCACAATAATGAATAATACATGAGCCTCGGCGCCAATGATCGCAAAGTAAATTGCCATATGGATACATCTGGGAAAAAAACAAAATTTACCTTGAAAATCAGGGTAATGATATGTGCTATCTTGGGGACACTTTGAATAATTGCTATCTGGAATAGTGGACTATTGGTATCAATTATTCAAAAACCATGAGTATATCAAGAGCTAGAAAAAGAGATTGAAGGAGATTCGATGGAGCCACTCTTGCCAAGAGGCTCGAAAGTTATTTTACAGGTGTGATATTACGACCATGGAAAACTTCCGGCACACGGAGACATCATTGCCTACAACTATGGAGGCAGTCGTCATCCGATTATCAAAACCATACGAGGTATTCCGGGCGATAAAGCCGAGATAGACCCGGTAGGGAAAACTCTCAAAATCAACGGAGAGTACTTGGCAAACTCGGTAGGAGCACGCTATTCGTTCACAAGCGGGGAACTGAGGATGTTGGGGCTGTATGTGAAGGATGGCAAAATACCAGATGACGGGTATTTTATCTTTGGCGATAATGTGAAATACAGTGCTGATTCTCGAAAATTCTGAGCGGTATCTAAAAACGATTTTTATGGTAAATTTATTCTTAAACCATAATTTTTTGTAACAGCAAGCAAGTATCAATCGATAAACTTGTAGGTTTGTATATACTGGTCCCATATTTTCCGATTTCTCCATGATCAATATCAATGACTTTTCCAAAAAAAAACAAATCGCTCTCCTGATTTGGATAGTGTTCAGTATTTTTTATGTCCTATTAGATATTTACCAAGGCTTTCGAGCTGGAATTCTCGAACAAGCGTATCTATCTGGTAAAACCAGCACTGCTGCGGCACTCATGGAAAAAGCGGAAGATCCTAGTTGCAAGCCATTCAATGTATATATCGGCGAAAAAAAGATTGACCTTATCAATGTCGCTTGTCTCACTCAAGGAAATCTTTCTGGTACTGGGGGGAAATAACACCCTATTTCCTTATTAATTCGCGAATTTCTCCTTTGACCACTTGCTTTTGAACGGGAGAGGTAATATTTTTGCTTAAGAACATGAGTCGAGTATACACCACATCCTGGAACGAACCGGTATTGGAGACCCAGTTTCCTCGGCGGTCGATGTACTTATATGTCTCTATGTTAGCTCCTGTCATCACGAGATAGCGACGATTTGTGGTGTCTTTGTAGAGTGAGAAGATTTCATTCTCGGAAACACTAGAAGTATCCACCTTTCTGACAATATTTGTTGCATTGTTTTTCAAAATGAACAAGGTTTGACTGCGAAAATAATCATCTTCTATAGCATATTGAACGGAAAGTACTTTCGCAATACCTCATATCACTATCGCAATAATAAAGACTCCTACTATAATACCCACAAGAGATTCTCCACGACGACCAAAATGCAGCATAATAGCTAATAAATACTATGAAATACTACTCAATTTCTTAAAAGATCCCACATTATAAAAAAATTCCTATGTATTTCTTAAAAATCACTCGCGGATTCACACTGGCGGAGATGCTTATCGCTGTTTCAATATCTGCCATGATTATCAGTGGCTCAACATTCTTTATTTTCAAAGCTAACTCGGAAGTTCAAACAGCAAAAAACCGCACCAAGATCCACACAGAAATGTCCACTTTCATAGAAAAAATGAATGTAATTCGCACTGGATATATGAGTGGCAGCGTGCTGATACAGAATGAGCCCGGATATGATGTCATTTTATTTCAAAATTCATGAGCTACAACCGGGGTGTTAATCGGAGTGGTACATCTTGGAAAAGCGGATGCTAACGGTGGGGCGAAGCTTGATACCACTTCCGAATTTGACAAGTATGACAATAAGGCTATCGGGATTCAAGAGCTCAATAAAGCTCAGTTATCTAGTCTGGTCTCCACTCCCGCAAACGCCTTCTCCATCGTTTTTCAGGCGGATCGATATTATCCGACACTTCAGGCTCAAGAATTTTCTGTGATTACTTATAATTCTTGAGCACTATTGGAGCTCAATGTAAAGATATACGAACGCTTGCTACTTGGGTATATCGGTCAGGCGAAAAATGCAGTAGACACCGAAACGACCCTGCCCTTTAATCTCATTTTCTAATGCAAAAACTAGAACAAAGGGGGACCATTTTGCTCTACTCAATACTACTTGTGAATTTTTTGGTGATACTGGGGTATATCGTGTTTCTCAAATCTGAAACCCTACTAGAAAATACCAGATACTCGGAAATAAGCAGCAAGCTTTCAAAAAATATTGAGGAGCGTGGGATTGCAAGTATCGAATATGGAATCTCATTAAACCAAAATGGCGGATGATTTGTAAATACAACTACCTGTCCTGTGCTTTCATTTAGTGGGACCAGCTCCGGGAGTAGCTACTCGGAGAACATACCTACTTCTGTCTGATTTGATGGACAAAAGGTATACTGTTCTGGATCAAGTATAGTGTACCCGGGAACATCTGCCATTCTCTCATATTCTCCAAGTTTCCAGTCTTTTAGCGGTATTACTTTTTGAATACACAGTGGAATACTTTTTGGAAGTAATACCCTTACATGAGTGTTAAGTGACCCAAATCTGTCTCGAGTCACACTAGCTCTGAGCGGAAGCTCTGGATATGACTCTAACTTCAATTCTGATAATTACCAATACGGTTCAACTGGGACCATATCATACCCCAATAATTTTGGTGATAGCGACGATCTTGCTAGAAAAATAAGTTTTTGATATATACAGAAAGACAAAAATTGGAGAAACATTTTCTGGAATACTACCACGACTGCCAAGCGAGTGAGAAGTAATACCAATAATACCGGGACACTTGCGATACTGCCCGACCAAACGAGCACTGGAATGCTATACTTAGATCTCAACGGAGGATACATGATAAAAATATACGAGTTTGACCCATCGGCGTATTCCACCACCAAAGAATTGCGGGTGGTTGGTAGCGAAAGTTCAAGTTCCCTTACAGGAGCAATCGGATATCTACAAACTGACCTTTCTATTGGCACGGGATCAAGTAATACTAAAAAATTCAATTTGAAAGACAAGAACTATGGGATATTTCTCGCAAGCAGTGGAGCCCTATGAGACTTTCTCAAATATCAGTTTTACTTTACCAACCAAAGTGGTGCCATGATATATAGCATTCCCATCGATGACTCTGATCCCTACAAGATTATCTATTATGGCAATGACATAATTATCGACTCTGAAAATAAGTTGATAGGCAAAGAACAAGAGATGGTACGACCAAAATAGACAAGGCTACTTCGTAAACTTCCACGATGATATCAGTCCACTCAAAGCTCAAAGAAAGATCACAGATATGGCCACAAAAGCAAACAGTGCGTAGCTTTGTGCAAAAAAGTTGTCAATGAGACGGGTTGATCCAAGAAATGAATCGATTCCGAGAGAATACATGCCATAATAAAATAATCCCCCGCTTATGACTATGGCGAAAATAGAATATATCATTCCCTGAAGCACAAATGGGCCATAGATGTAGCGTTTCTGACCTCAGACTAATTGGGTAATCTTAATCTCTTCCCGAAAAAAGAACACCGTGTTCCCTATGCTATGAAAAATTACCACAAAGACCGAAAATAAGAAAAATCCTATAATACAGTACAGGCCGAATCGTAAAGAGTATAGCACCGAAACCACTACCCGTATTCGCTCGAACTGATTGCGGTAGTTGATAACGGATTTCGCGTGCTTTTCTGCGTTGATATCCAATATTTTTGAACTTTGAGTAATAACTCGATCAAGTGACTCGTAGTGTTCGATGGGCACATTTTTTACAGAAATGGTGCTCGGAAGGGGGTTTTGAGATTCATCATCGATTATTTTTGCAAGCTCTGGATCGCGAGTTCGAAGTACCTCAAAATTATCCTTGGAGGACGAGAATGTGGCAGTAATACCGGGGGCGATTTTGACAAGTTGAGCCAAGGTGTCTACCACCTCGCGGCTCGTACTCGAAAATCCGGTTTTTACATTGAGGGTAAGCGAAAGTCGTGAATTTACTATTTCTGCTAAGTTATGCATCACAAATTCAGTGAAGAACAATACAAAGACCAAAAATGTCATCAAAGTGATTACCACTATGGAAGATCCCGAAAGCACCCAGCTTCGCTTGATATTATTGAGAGCGTATCGTAAAAGTCGCATACATGCATGCTATATCCAAGCAGAAGAAAATCAAAACAAAAAGAGCTTTTTCAGCTCTCTCTATTTAAATAACGTTGACGTATATGTCTCGATACACTCTGCCATCATATCGAGTCCTTCGCTTTTCTTCAAATTGCACCACTCCGCCTGAGGTAGCAAAAAGAGTGAAGTCGGTTCCTTGGGCAACATTTTTTCCTGGCCAAAAGGTATTCCCCTTTTGTCGGATTATAATATTCCCTGAAAGTGCGGGTTGTCCGCCGAAAATTTTTACCCCGAGACGTTTCGCTTGGGAGTCACGACCGTTACTGGTCGAACCTTGGGCTTTTTTATGTGCCATAGTAGTTTATATTAAAATTCAGATGAAATTATTTTCCTGCAAATCGGGCGAACGCCTTGTTGGCTTCGGCCATCTTGTATACTTCGAGCTTCTTTTTTACCGCATTTCCAGTTTCTTGCGATGCCTCTATAAGCTCATTTGCGAGGAATATGGAAAACTCAGCTCCTGACTTTGCTCGCGCTGAAGCAAGAATCCATCGGATTGCGAGAGCAAGCTGCCGAGAAGGCTTTACTTCTTGAGGCACTTGGTAAATGGATCCACCAACTCGCTTTGGACGAACTTCAATTCGTGGCATAACATTTTCCAGAGCCTTTTCAAAAATCTCTTCTGGATTTGCATGTCCTTTGGATTTGATGGTCTCAAAAGCATTGGTAATTATTTTGAGAGCAAGATATTTTTTACCACATCTCATGATGTAATTTGCAAATTTCATGAGCTTCTCGTTTTTCATGTTGAGCGAAACGCTTCCTTTGGTACTCATAATAGTATAACGTAAAATTACTTCTTAGTCTTTGGCTTCTTTGCTCCATATAGACTTCGTCCTTGTCCGCGTTTTTCCACCCCCTGTGTATCAAGAACCCCTCGAACGATATGATATCTCACACCCGGAAGATCTTTAGCACGACCACCACGAATCAATACAACCGAGTGTTCCTGAAGATTGTGCCCTTCTCCTCCAATGTAACAAATAACCTCGTATCCATTTGTTAATCGAACCTTTGCCACCTTTCGAAGTGCTGAGTTAGGCTTCTTCGGAGTCATGGTATATACTTTGGTACATACTCAACGCTTCTGTGGAGAAGCAAGGTCAAAAGTTGCTCGCTTGATGTTATTTTTAATAACTTGTAGCGCGGGCGACTTGCTCTTTCGTGTTTTATCTTTTCGAGGTTTTCGAATAAGTTGATTAATCGTTGACATAACAGGTATAAATAATTATCGCTTTGACCAAGTTGGAGCCTTTCGAGCCTTGTGGAGTCCTGGCTTTTTTCGTTCTACCTTTCGAGCATCACGAGTCAAAAGTCCTGATCCTTTGAGTGGCTTTCGAAGATCCTCGCTTGATTCTACAAGTGCGCGGGAAAGTCCATGGGCTATAGCATCAACTTGGGCTGATTCTCCCCCTCCAACAACTTCTACCTCAAATCGTACTCGGTCCTGGAGCCCAGCAACCTTGACAGGAGCAAGAAGTTTGGAAAACAGATCCCCTCGGTGAACATATTCACTCATAGGTTTACCGTTAATGGTAGACTGACCGGCTTCAATGAAGAGTCGAACTTGAGCTGTAGAAGTCTTTCGACGACCAATTGCGTAAAAATATTTTAGGGTTGTCATAATTAAATGGAGAGTAGTTCAGGTTTTTGAGCCTCGTAGTGATGTTCGGTACCGAGCTCTAATTTCAGACGCTTGATCATTTGAGATCGGAGCTTATTCTTTGGGAGCATTCCCACTACGGCAAGCCGCATCATTTCAGTTGGCTTTTTTGCTCGCATTCGAACCAAAGGCACTTCTTTGAGACCCCCCATAAATAGAGAGTGTGTTCGGTAGAGCTTAGCCTCCTCCTTCTTTCCGGTTACGAGAATTTTTCCGGCATTGAGGACGATTACGAAGTCTCCATTATCCACATGTGGAGCGTAGTTGACCTTGTTCTTACCTTTGAGGTGTGTAGCTATAGTTGTTGCGAGTCGTCCGAGAGTTTTTCCCTCAGCGTCTATGACGAACCACTTTCGATCGTTACCATCGATCTGTTTAGGCATTAGAGTTTTCATACTATTATACAAGTTCAAGTTTAACGACTTTTGCCGAGTCACCATCTCGGTATTTTATAGGAGTGATTCGAGTAAATCCACTCATCAATCCCTTATACTTTGGGGCTATGTGATTGATAAGCTCGATACCTGCTTGCTTGGTGAAAAGAATAGAAGCAATCTCATGTATAGCCAGTCCAGACTCTTTTGTGTTAGCAACATTGATAAGACGATCGATTTCACCTACAATGGCCTTGGCCTGCTTTTCGGTGGTAGTAATCGCTTTGTGAGTAAAGAAACTTGTCAAAAGATTTCGAAGCATCGCATTGCGGTGATCAATGTCCTTTTTCTTAAAGTTCTTATATTTTTTAACGCGGTGTCGCATAGTATATAATTATTCGAATTAATCGTCTCCGAGGAGTTTAAGTCCTCGCTCACGAAGTGCATCTCGCACTTCGTTCATAGCTTTCTTTCAGAATCCCTTAATGGAGGAGAGTTTTGCTTCTGTACACTTAGTGAGTTGCTCAATTGAGAGAATTTCACCATTAACGAGAGCATTGAGAGTTCGAGGCGAGAGTCCAATGATTTCGATTGGCGTATAGGTCTCCTTCTCAAGCTCACTTTTGATCTCCATTTTCTCTTTTTCGAGAATCTCCTTTATGTTCCCAATGAATGATCCTTCTACTTGAAGCCCTTCTTCATTGAAAATTCCAAAGTATGAGGCAAGCATATCTCAAGAGAAGCGTAGTACATCCTCTGGAGTCATCACCCCATTAGTGGTAACGGTGATCTCAAGAGCATCCAAATTTGTCATTTCTCCAACTCGCTGGTTCTTGACATCGTACTTCACGGAGAGAACTGGAGAAAAATTTGCATCCACCAAAAGTACATTTACATCCTCTTCTCGCTCCTTTAGTGCTTCTACTGACAAGTATCCGACTGACTTTTCGATGCGAATTGACATATCAAGCTCAAAGCCATCGCGATCGATTTCGGTGATATAGAGGTCAGGATTTTGAATCACGATATCTGAGCTTGCTCGTATATCTGCAGCAGAAACTCTTCCAGCTTTAGCTTTGGTTAAATGAATCCATTCAATATCTCCGGTATTCATCGAGACCACTAGGCCCTTAAGATTGAGGAGAATATCAAGAACGCAATCTTTAACTCCAGGGATAGTAGCATATTCATGGGAAACTCCCTTAATTTTGACTCCAGTAACTCGACATCCAGGAATAGATGAAAGCATTACTCGTCGGAGTGAGTTACCTATAGTTACACCAAAACCAGACGGAAGAGGTAGAATGGTAAATTTTGCAGAATTAGTTCCAGCTGGTTCCTGTAAAATTTTTGGTACACCAATCGTGTTGTGAATAATATGCATACAGTAGGGGTGAGTTTTCTTACGGTAAAAATAACGCTATTTTGAGTAAAACTCAATAATCTTTCCAATATCAATAGTAGGATCAAAATCTTCTTTCTGAGGAAGAGCCTTGATGGTAATCATAAGTTTCGTAGGGGAAACCTCGAGCCACTTAGTGCTAGTAACGTTGCCGTTAGTATTTGACTTCATGAACTCTTCATACTCAGCAACAAGTCCTTTGTAAATTGGAGACTCCTTCATCTTCTCTCGAAGCTCAATTACATCACCAACAGATACCTGGTATGATGGAATATTCACTTTCTTTCCGTTTACGATAAAGTGTGCGTGGCTCACAAACTGTCGAGCTTGCATGGGAGTTCTGGCAAAGTTAGATCGGAAAATGACGGTATCAAGTCTTCTCTCTAGCAATGACAACATATTGTCTCCGGTAACACCGCTTTGTGTATTCGCTTTTTGGTAGTAGTTTGCGAATTGTTTTTCGCTCACTCCGTACATTCGCTTTGCCGTTTGCTTCTTTCGAAGTTGAAGTCAAAAACCGGAAGTTTTCCCAAATTTCGCACCAAGTGGCTTGCGGTGATTTTGAGAAAGATCATATTTCTCAGATCCGAAGAGATTTACTCCTTCGCGACGGCAGAGTTTTGTTTTTGGTCCTGTGTAACGCATGTGAGGAAAGAATTATAGTTTTCGAATTTTCTTTTTTCGGCACCCATTGTGTGGAACGGGAGTGATATCAAATATGGCCTGAAGGTCAACTCCAGCATTGATAATACCACGGATAGCCTGCTCTCGGCCGGCTCCGATACCACGGATATACACTACGGCTCGTTCGAGACCATGAAGTGTTTTTGCCTTTGAAATCGCATTTTCGCTCGTGATTTGAGCAGCATATGGAGTAGCTTCTCGAGCCCCCTTAAATCCAGAGCTTCCACCTGTAGCCCAGGTAAGAACATTTCCTTCTTTATCAGAAACTACCACATGGGTATTGTTGAGTGTAGCGGTAATAGAAACGATTCCTTCCGCGATATTCTTACGAGTTTTTTTACTTCGTTTGAGAGTTGTTGCCATACTGAATGATTATTTTTTCTTATTAGCAATTGCTACCGCCTTACCTTTGCGTGTTCGGGCATTGGTCTTGGTGCGTTGTCCTCGTACCGGAAGACGCTTCTTGTGTCGTTGTCCTCGGTAGCAGTTAATCTCTTGGAGCAACTTGATATTTTGCTGCACCTCTCGTCTGAGATCTCCTTCTATAACATACTGCTTGAGTTCTTCACGGATAAGATCGAGCTCTGATTCTTCGAGAGTTTCAATTTTTCGGTCTCGCTTGATACCAAGCTTGTCCAAAATAATTTGTGCCAATGGTCGCCCTACACCGTATATGTACATGAGGGATATTTCTGCGTGCTTACCAGTGGGGAGATTTACCCCAGCAATTCGTGCCATGTCGTTGTGTGTAAATAAAATAAATTATCCTTGTCGTTGTTTATGTTTTGGATTCTCACAAATAACTCGTACTACACCCTTGCGTCGGATAATAGAACATTTATCGCAGATTTTTTTTACAGAAGGTCGAACTTTCATAGTTATTTTTTTCGGAATACGATACGCCCCTTGGTGAGGTCGTACGGGGTAAGATGGACGAGAACAGTGTCTCCGACTATCAGGCTTATAAAATGCTTTCTCATTTTTCCTGAAATATAGGCTTTAATGACATTCCCTCCGAACTCGTCGGGGAGTTTTACCTCAAAAACAGCACCAGGGAGGGTATTCACAATGACTCCCTCCACTTCTATATTATCTTGTTTTGGCATACTGGATGCGAAAAATCAGGTTTGGATATACAACTAAAGCCTGCGCATTGTATACAAAAGGTATGCAGGTGCAAATCTTTTTTAAAAATCGTTGGAACTCGCTTTCTGCTTGCCAAGATTTTCAGCGTTTCTTGTTTTTATAACATAGTCGATCTTCTCATAAACTGCTGGATGCTTCCGGGAAAGTTCCACTATGGCATAGTCGGCTATTACAAGCAGGTTGGTATCTTCGACGGCTTTTACGGAAGCTAGGCGTTTTTTTGATGAAAGCATATCAAAGAGCGCCATTTCACCAACGATTTGTCCAGGATTGACATATCAAAGAGTAATTTCGCCCGAACTTCGATCTTGGTAGGTTTTGAGTTTGCCAGACCTAACGACATACATGGCAGAAGCACTGTCATTTTCCAAAAAAAGTATTTCGCCAGCTTTAATTCTTCTTTCCTGAGAAAAGAGTGCGACGGTAGACTTTTCTGACTCTGAAAGTCAAGAAAAAAGCGGTATTCCTTGAAGCATACAATTTTATTTACGTGCCACCATTTTATACAATTCCAAAACATCTCCAACTTCAATTTTAACATCGCCCTTGAAACTGATTCCACATTCGGAACCAGCTAGTACTTCGTGTACATCAAGAGGTCATGTTTTTAGGTTGAGAACCTCACCGTTTCCGATTTTCTCACCATTACGAATGACGCGTATCTTTGCCTTGTTTTCTATCTTTCCCTCTGTAACCTCCATTCCAACAATAAGTCGATCTTTACTTGAGTAAAATATGGCCTTGACTTTGGTAGAGCCAAGTTCCACATTATCAAATCTCAAATCAACCATTCCGGTGATAATGGCTTCTACCTTTTCGAGGATGTGATAAATAACCTTCTTATCAATAAACTCAATTTTTGAATTGGCGAGGGTGTGGCGTGCGTGAACATTTACCGAAACATTATAAGCAATAAGTAATGCCTGAGAAGTACCTGCCATAAGTACATCAGAATCATTTACCTCTCCCACTCCAGAGTGTATAAAAGTAACTTGGGTTTCGTCGGTTGAGAGCTTTCCCAGAGCAGATTTAATAGCCTCGAGTGAACCGTTGGAGTCACATTTGAGAACTATCTTAAGCTGTTTAAGAGATCCGGTTTTGATGCGAGTCAATAGCATGTTCAGAGATGCGCTTTCAAAATTGTGTATAGATTTGGTGCTCTTGGCAATTTGATACTCATGAGCCTTACGCGCAGCCGTTTCAGAGTCCGGCATGACTTGCAGAATATCTCACCCCTCAACCACCTGTGAGAGTCAGCTCACCTGCACAGGTGTTGCCGGCCCAGCTTCGTCCAAATTCTTTCCTCGATAATCCTTAAGCGTACGCACACGACCAGAGGCCAAAGCACAAGTGATATAATCACCCTTCTTGAGCAATCCAGAATTGATAAGAACCGTTGATAGTGGTCCGAGCTTTGGATCGAGATGCGACTCTATGACAGTACCCACTGCAGTTCTTGTAGGATGAGCTCGAAGCTCCATCATGTCGGTGAGAAGCAAGATCATATCGAGCAGAGTTTCGATACCGAGGCCCGTATGTGCGGAAACCGGTACTACTACCGTATCACCTCCCCAGTCTTCTGGTTGCAATCCTTGTTCGGCGAGTTGACCTCGGATAAGATCGAGGTTAGCTCCAGGTTTGTCCATTTTATTGGCTGCTATAATCATGGGGATGCCAGCTTCTCGAGCGTGATTGATAGACTCTATGGTTTGTGGCTTCATTCCTTCATCAGCTGCGATAACTATCACGGCAAGATCGGTGAGTTTTGCTCCGCGTGAACGCATGATAGAAAAAGCCTCGTGCCCCGGAGTATCCAAAAATGTGATTTTCTTTCCGTTTTTTTCTACCTGGTACGCTCCAATTTTTTGGGTTATACCCCCGGCCTCTCCTGATGCTACTTGAGTTTTGCGTATATAGTCCAAAATAGAAGTTTTTCCATGGTCAACATGCCCCATTATGGAGATGATCGGCGCTCGAGATATGAGTTTTTCTGGATCATCATTTTTGAGAAGCTCTCCGATATTTCCTTCGATTATATCAGTAACTAGTGCGTCAGTGCTCGCTTCACGAATCATCTTCACCTGAAAGGATTCTCCTATCAAATAGCATGTATCAAAGTCAATCTTGGTGTTAATATTCGTCATTACCCCATTCTTCATAAGTTCTCCGATAATCTTCACGAGTGGCACTCCTATTTTTTCTGAAAATTCCTTAACCGAAAGCATTTCTGGTATGGCAATCTCTTGACCGGTACGATCGGTAAGAATTTGGTTGAGATGGAGATCCTTTTCTCGACGATCTTGGGCTATCTTTTTTCCGCGTCGGAACTTTCCGTCATCTTCTGGAGTTTCCGTAGTCTTAAATCCTTTCTTTGGCTTCTCGTAAGTTGATACCCCGCCTGGCTTCTTATTTGGAATAGAATTCCTTCATCGTTTTGGAGCATTTTGATGGGTTTTGGCATATGCTTGAAGCCGGTTTGGAGATGTGGGTGCCGTGGGTGTACCATGTGGCTTTTGAGAATCTGACGGTTTCGGGGCGGGAGCGGTTTTGTGTGCAGGTGCAAAAGAAATCCTCGGAGCCTGAGGCTTTCGAACTTTGAAATTTCGGTTGGTATCAAAACGAAATCCCGCAGATTTTTGAGGTGAAGCATCTGCGTCGGAAGGTCTAGTAGTCGCAGAAACAGACTCCTTTACTGCCTGAGTTACTTGTGGAGTTTTGCTCTTTTTTGTAAACTCCTCTTTCTCTGTGCGAGTCGGCGAGAGAGGGGGTACTGAAGGCGCCTTTTCAAAAGTAATAGCCGGCACAAAGGCTGGTGTTTTTTTCTCGGAGGTATCTGGATTTAGATTGGAAGTGCTGGTGAGGTTTTGATCAGATAGGGTTTCAGCCACTTTTTTTGCCTTGATTTTCAACTTGAGCCCTCCAGTTTTTGTCTCTGCTCCTTCACCAGTTGGCGAGGGAGGTACTTGCGCGTAATAATCGTCAATATTTGCTTCTGATGTCATGTATATAAGTAGTAATAACTGCATCAGTATATACTTTTGGCGTAATTGTCAAAAGAGAGCAAGAGGCAATGCGTAGCTGGTAGAATACATTTTGTGCATAGATGGAAATTTCCTATGCATCAGATACGGAAGTTATTAGATCAAAAAAAGAGCAAAGGCAAAAAAAACGTGGTAGGATAAGTGTGTCTAATACTACCCAGCCACGTTATGCACATACTATCCAAAGATACCATGAGTTACAAAGTATATTACTCAAAATGAGAAATCATTCTTGCTCGAATACGGGTCATTCAGCATAGAA